>DIRQ01000028.1 GCA_002424365.1 Syntrophomonas sp. UBA5432
GCATTCATAGCCTTTACCAATTTATCTTTACGCTGGCTAAGACGCCCCAGGTCAATAGTCTCCACCTGAGCTATGGCAAAAATGGTATTGCCACTTACATATTCCTTAAGATCCTCACTTATTAGTTCCTCCTCACTATGCTGCTCCAGGTGGGAGATACTATAGATTTCTTTACCCCATTCCAGGGAAGAAAGCCCTGATACCCGTTCCAACTCATCCGCTATCCGGCGGTCTTTATCAGTAGTGGTAGGTGACTTAAAAATCATAGTGTCGTTAAGAATACCAGCCAGCATTAAACCAGCTAAATCAGGACTAAAATAGACCGAGTTATTCAGAAATGTCTCTGCCACCAGAGTACAGGTTGATCCTACCGGTTCATTATGAAAATAAATGGGCATTATAGTTTGCAGGTCACCCACCCGGTGGTGGTCTATAATCTCCAATATCTCCGCCTCTTCCACCCCGTCAACTGCCTGTTTTTGCTCATTGTGATCCACCAGAATAACCTTCTTACGTTTCATCCCTAGCAAATCATAACGGGATATCATGCCTAGATAGCGGTTGTCCTCAGTTACTACCGGGTAGTTGCGAAAACGTGAAGCCATCATATGTTTCTTTGCTTCTGTCACCGGTTCCTGACTTTCAAATAGTACCAAATCACGGGTTTTCATAATATCAGCTACTCTATTACTCAATATTTCCCGAAGGATTTCCGGACTGTCATCTACATCCCGACCGTGACCTAAACGTTCCATAAAAATCATAGCCAAATCGCCGATAGTTAAGAGACCTAAAAATCTATGTTTATCATCCAGCACCGGCAAAGTTTTTAACCTGTGCTGTTGCATAAAGTTGCTCAACTCAACTACCGTCATCTCAGCAGTTACATAAATAACCTCTTCGTTATCCAGCAAGTCTTCCACGGTAGTACCCACATTTCTTATTATTATCGGAGCTTCAAACCCCAGCCGTTCCAGGACAAAACTACTCTCTTCATTTAGCTCACCAGCAGATGCAGCAATATACAACCCCTCATCACTGCTCTGCTTGTACACTTTATAAGCAATAGCAGCCGCTATTGAATCTACATCTGGATTTTTATGACCGATAACATAAATTGGTTTCATCTCATCACCTACTTTCCTCGCCCTGCATCAGTAGATTAGCAATAAATTGGGCGGCCAAGATGTCTTCCAGGGAGTTACGACTGGCGGCTATCAGGGCTATACCCTGGTCAGACTTTTGCATCATGTTTAAAGCCCGGCGCGCGGCAGTAAGTGCCGGTTCCATTCCCTTCTGTTTATAGGTCCGAGCCACAGTACCAGTTATCACCCGGGGATTTATTTGGAAAGCAGCATCATAAGCTACGCCACCAGTGTCAGTAACTGCTATTACTACCCGGTTCTTCATATCCAATAGCTTGGGAGTTTCTGCACCAATGTTTGGTACCACTGCTTCTATCAGACCTTTTTCCTTTTCTATTGCCCGTATAACTTTCTGACAGCGGGCCAAGCGCTCATTATCTGAACCCACCCGGGGTTCGGCAACCAGGATAATCCCGCCCCCGCATTCGCTGGCCAAACGGCATGCTTCCCTGCCCACCTGTTCCGGTGCTACCTCTACCGGAGCCGTAGTATAATCCGGACTGCAGCCCAGTACGGCATAAGCCCCGACATCAAGTGCACTCTCCAATGTGGTTGACATATCTATTACATCCACAATCATAACCAGCATTCCCTCCCGGGCAGCATCCCGGGCACCGCTGGCATCAGTGCTTACAATTATTTTCTTAGAACGGTCCATTTTCATACCACCTTTATTCATGTGGGAACGGTTCTTGACCTGCATAGAAGTAGTTGTATCGAGTTGGCAGAGTTAGGAAGTTCTCCTCACACCTTACTCTAGACAATTAATCAAGTTCTAAAACTTAAAGATATTGACTCGACAACCATATCATCAACGTCCTATTTCGTTTTGACCTTGCCATATTTGCCTCCTCCACCCGGGTTAATAGCTAGCCTCCCTACCCGCATATGGGCAATCTGAGAGGCAATCTTTTCTCCTGCAACCCTTTCAATATCATCTGTACTAGCCCTTTCCAGGATATTAATCTCATCAAAAAAGAAAGATAAAAGTTTCTCTTTTAGTTTAGGACCTACTCCAGGCAAATCCTTTAGAGGTACCCGGTATTTGTAAGGAGGACGCCCCAGGGGATGACGTGTTTCCTGCTGGTCCCGAATTTCAATAATCCGGTCGTATACCCCCATTACCATTTTTTCATTGCCGCAATGGCTGCAGCTAAAAACGGGGGGCTCATCACGAGTTATAGTTGAGCAGCCGGTACAATAGCTGCGATGATATTTACCCATTAAAGGGTCCATTCCGTAATTGGCCAGAACTCTTCTTCCCTCTTTATTTTCTAGACAGTATCTAAATTCTTGAAAATTCTTATCTGCCATACGTAAAAGGTTGTATTCCCGGCCTATGTTATCTGCCGAATGGGCGTCCGAATTGGACAGGAAAGTATAATTACGAGTTTCTCCTATCATGTCAGCCATATCAGTATCAGCACTTAATCCCAGTTCCAATGCTTTAATATGTCCGGCATCTTTTCCCAGTTTATCAGCCAGGCGCATAGCCCATATGCCATACACCCCTTTATGCGGGGTGAAAGCATGAGCCGGGCAAAATATGCCGTCTAAAACAAAGCTCAGGTTAATAAGTTCAGCCACCGATACATTGGCCTTTTGAGTGGAAAGAGCCATGTTTTTTACCCGGCTACGCATATACTTCTGGTAAGCTTTTATACTGTGCAAATGGGGCAGGTAAATAATCAGGTGTACCCCTTCCCGGCTTTCCACCTCGCAGGCAGGAATTAACAGCACCCCATTGCGAGCCATCATGCCACCCCGAGGGTGCTCTCGTAACTCACCGGTCTTAAGCATAGCCTCCATTTCGGCACTGACCAGTACACTACCGGCATCTACTATACCTATCATATCTAATCCTTTACGCGGTGTAGCCTCATAAAGGACCGAATGTAAATCCATTTTACGGGAAGCAGTTATTTTTACCGCCCTACCACCGGCACTGCCAATATGAACGTGCAGGTCTGCGTATACATTTCTCAATATTATCCCCTCACTAGATGATTAAAAGCATATTGTATTCCTATAATACTCTTGCCGTCAACAATTTGATCTGTAAAAATCATCCGGTAAGCCTCTTCTAGTGGTATAGTAACGTTTTCCAGGAATTCGTCAGCATCAGGGTTCTTTTCCCCGGCAGACAAATCCCGGGCCAGGAATAGGTGCAGTTTTTCATCACAAAAACCGGGGGCACTGTAATATGATAAAATCTTGGCCCAACTGCCAGCCCGTAAACCAGTCTCCTCCTCCAATTCCCTTTGGGCACAGACAAGTATCTCTTCATCCGGTTCCATGGTACCTGCTGGTATCTCCAGCAAAATATCTTCCGTCGGTTTACGATACTGACGTACCAGATAGATATTATTAGCATCATTTACCGCCACTATAGCTACGGCCCCGGCGTGTTCCAC
>DIRQ01000019.1 GCA_002424365.1 Syntrophomonas sp. UBA5432
CACGTTGAGACAGTGGTATTGATAGAGCAGAAATAAGGCTAATTCTAGGGCTTTGGGGCATTAGCCCCTTTTTTATTTGGTGCTTTTATGTTTCCGCAGACTAGGTTAGGTAACGGAATTCAGATCCCCGTTGTCAAGAAGATATTGATACATCTGAATCTGTGGGCAACTAAGGCGAACCGGGGGGACGGTTCTTGTGGTTGCGAGATTCTCTAATTCTTGTTACGATAAATCAGAGGTGAGTCAGTGTGCCAAGAACTGGAAGAAAGCGAAGCGAAAGTAGAATCAATCATATTGTCTTAAGAGGGTCCAACAGACAGACAATTTTCCAGGACGAGGAAGATGCTATAAGATTCCTGGAGACTTTGCAAGCATATATGGATATAAGTAGAATTTAATGGGAAATCATATTCATTTACTACTTAAAGAAGAACAAGAAGAATTAGGGATCATTATGCGGCGTATTGGGGCCAGCTATGTGTATTGGTATAATAGGAAATATCAACGATGTGGGCATCTATTTCAGGACAGATATAAAAGTGAAGCTGTTGAAGATGACAGATATTTTTTAACTGTCTTAAGATATATACACCGAAACCCTGTAAAGGCTGGAATGGTGAAGGATATTGCTGAGTACAAATTGAGTAGTTATTCGGAATATATGGGAAATAGCAAAATTATAGATACGGATTTGTACTTAAGCTGTTTAATGATGATAGGGAAAAAGCAATTGTAAGTTTTATAGATTTTCATGATATAACGCGTGATGATACGTGCCTGGATCTGGATGAAAGAAAACGAATCCTGGATCAGGAGGCTGTTACTATTATTAAACAAATATGTAGTGTCGGTCAATGTACAGATGTCCAAAATTTAGAAATAGATAAAAGGGATAAATTTTTAAAAGCTTTAAAAGATGAGGGGCTATCGACAAGACAGTTGGCCAGATTAACAGGAATTAGCAGAAGTATTATTTTGAAGGCATAATCCTAAACCAGTGGTCAACCGCAAGAACCGTCCCCTTGGTTCAGGTTCAATATTATGTGGAGGTGTTTGTCATGAAGTTTCTTAGAAATACGATTGTCCTGGTTCTGATGCTAGGACTGCTCCTATCAGCGGCCGGTTGTAAAACTGGGGAAAAGGACCAGGATAAATCCGAAACGCCATCGGTACCTATTATTAAGACGACTGATGTAGCAGTGTATTATCCGAAAATGACTGATAATGAAACCTATCTGGTGCGAGAAGTTCATAAGGTCAAAAAATCTTCCAATCTGCCCAGGACTGCGTTAGAAGAATTAATCGAGGGCCAGCCTGTTACAGAAGGTGCTCGTCAGATAATTCCATCTAGCACTAATGTGTTGGATATCGAAATCAATGACCAGGGAGTAGCTACAGTTAATTTTTCCGCTGATGTGCTGAATGCTAACGTTGGAGCAGAGGGCGAAGGGGTAGGAATTGCAAGCATTGTTAATACCCTCACCGAATTTAGGAATATTAAACAAGTTTCCTTTATGGTGGATGGCGAGGTTGAAAAGGCCATGGACTGGTGGGGACACGTAGGGTTGTATAAACAACCGTTTAGTCGTGATTTATCGGTTGTTCATGAGCCCACCATATGGGTAACGTCGCCTGCTCCGGGAGAGTTAATTAGCAATGGCTCTGAACTTAGCGGGAGTGCCCGGGTATTTGAAGCTACGGTGGCTTACAGACTTAAGGATGCAAACGCTAATGTATTAGCCAAAGGCTTTACCATGGCCAGCGAGGGTGCGCCTGGCCGGGGAGATTTTAAAACCAGCATCGATTTTAAGTCCCCCGGTCCTGGCAAAGGTAAGTTAGAAGTGTTCTGGTCAAGTATGAAAGATGGAAGCGATCAGGATAAAGTAGTTATACCTGTTGAGTGGAAATAGGTAATAATAGAGAACTAAGCAAATTAGCACCGGTCAGAGTTAATAAAGCCGACTAAGCTGAGTGAATTTCAGTCCGGAGGAATACTATGAAGAAAGTAAAAATAACTGTCATGAAGACAGCCTGCTATAAAGACTTAATTGAAAAATATGAAAATCCAATCACCCATGCCTGCGATATGGTTGAGGGCCAAGTGTTTATTGCTAATGGTTGGAAGAAACCAGAGGGATTTTGTGATAGTGCATGGGACAGTGTGTCCTCTTTTGTAATGACTCTAGCTCATGGCGGTGAGGATTTTTATGATGGCTGGATGAAGAATAAGAAGTCGGCTATGATTTCCTGTAATGATGGCTTTCGACCGGTTAGCTTTCTGATAGAGGCGATGGACGAGAACGCGGAGGGATAAGTCATGGCATTTGATTATAAGAAAGAATACAAAGAATTTACTCATGCAGAGATGAATATCAAGAAAGAACTAATAGGCAGGGGGAACTGAGAGGCAAATGGATACTATTTTGAAAGTTTCTCCTTGCTGTGCGGGGTTTAATCCCCCGTTTGAATCGTGGTTTTTGTGCGCGTGACCCGCCGCCCGTTGACCTGGGCAGGGCTGTAGAGATTTTGATCCCCCTACCCTTGAGGATTCTTTGTTTCTTTGATAATATTAGTTCAAAGAATCCTTGAATGCTGTTTGCTTAATCAGCATATACTACCAAAGGAGGAATACGAATGTCTAAGACGCAAGTAAAAGGGGAAAATCCTATGTTAATAAAACGTATCTCTGTATCTCAAAAGCGCCAGATAACTATACCGATTGAGTTCTATAACAGTGTCGGCATTGATAAGGAAGTCGAATGCTACGTCCAGAACGATACCATTGTGATCCGCCCCGTTCGGGAAAGCAGCGGTGAATTTGACGAACAGATCTTAGCTGATTTAATAGGGCAGGGTTTGTCCGGACAAGAACTCCTGGGCAAATTTAAAGAAACACGTCGTCAAGTCCGCCCTGCGGTGGAACGCTTGCTTGATGAAGCCCATCGGGCTACTCAAGGCGAAGCATCAAGCAATACGTATGAAGATGTTTTTGGCTCGGAGGCAGAGTGATGGCGAAACTGATCATTTTACCTCCCGCTGCTCGCTACCTTAAGAAGCTAAAAGAGAAACCGCTTAAAGATAAGTTCAAAGCCACTATTGACCAGCTTCTGCTAGATCCATATTTGGGAGATCCCAAAACCGGCGATCTTAGTGGTGTATATTGCTGTGATATTTTTTATAACAAGACCAACTACGAGCTTGCCTATACAGTTATTGAAGAAAACGGAGAAAAGGTAGTTGTTATTCTTGCTGGTACCCGCGAAAACTTTTATGAAGAACTAAAACGATATATGCAGCATCCTCGTAAATAGCTTTAAGGGTTTATCCCCAGCGCCCGCCATCACGAGCGGTGATTCTTGAATGACAACTAAAAGGGGGCAAATTAATGATCTTTAAGGAACTATTGAGAACCGTTGCATTTGATGATGTTTGGGCAGAACTATATAAAGAATACTCTCTAAAGGACGAGGCTTTTGAGGTGTACCTAAAAGTTTTCAATCAACTGAAGGAATTAACTCCGGTGCCAAATCATGATGGCTTTCGTTTGGCTGTCGTAAAGGTTGAGGATGGGTTTGAACCGGGAAAATTTGTCTATGATGTTTTGGGAATTAAGCCTGGAGATAAAGAACATTATGCATTAGAAATGTTACCTTGGAAAGAATGGTTATCCTTAATAGTTGTCGAAAGGTGTGTTGAAATATATGGTTCAGCAACTGTTGTGGCACATTCATTATATGAAATAACTTTTTTCGGTTATGATGCTGTTGATGTTGAAGCTAAAATTGAAAAGGAGTTCGAAATATTAAAAGAACGTCAGGAAGAAATCGAAAATGGTACAGCGAAGTCTGTTTCTTGGAATGAATTGTGTAAAGAGCTCGGATATGTGGATAGCCGTACAGAGGAAGAGAAAAGGCTGGAACATAGACAATTTGAACGTATTATGGCTGAAAATAAAAGAATTTATGAAATGCTATTATCATAGAATTTTTGCACTGCTTACCGGTACTGGGTAAGAATATAATAAATTCCACCAACTTCGATGACCAGGCCTTTTATGGATACAAACAATGGTGCTACCAAACTGATAAAAGATGGACAGAGAATTCGGGTAAATGGAACTAAAGGCTATAGAGAAATCCTATAATGAGGGAAGATGTTTCTTTCCTCCTGGGAAACCTGAAAAGTGCTTTCAATTAGATTCTTCGCTATCGCTCAGAATGACGCGTAAAAGAGCACTTTTTCAGTGGTTTTGGACGGTCCTTTTGTCACCTTATTTCCTGCAGGTTAGTTCGATTTGGATACTAATCGCTCAACGACTCTCCAGTTTACGCCTAATAATTCAGCAATCTTTCGAATTGATAGGCCCGTATTTGTCCGCAATTCCTGAATGACCCCATTACGCATTACCCGATCTTTATATATCGCTTCGCGGGCCGCTCCTGGCCATTATACTCTTCAAGATATATACGCCCATCCTCAAGCGTTTTAAAAAATCATTGAACATAACATGCTATTGACAAATGTGGTCTATCATAATAGACTCGAAGTATGGTTTATCCAGATAGACCTAAGGGGGTTGAAATATATGGAAAAGTTTAAGTTGTATGATGCTGAGTATAAATTTACAAGTATTATCTGGGACAACGAGCCCATCAATTCGACTAAGCTTGTACGATTGTGTGCAGACAAACTCGGGTGGAAGAAATCCACCACCTACACAGTGTTAAAAAGGCTCTGCGATCGCGGAATTTTGCAAAATCATGATGCAGTGGTAACCGCACTTGTTAAACGGGAGGATGTGCAAAAGTACGAGAGTAATGCAGTAGTAGAAAAATCCTTCGATGGTTCTCTTCCCAAATTTCTAACTTCTTTTTTTGGCGAGCGAAAGATTACCGAACGGGAGGCTGAGGAACTGAAGAAGATTATTGAGGAGGCGGTAAAATGAGTAATCTGCAAGGAATGTTTACAACCATTCTGAACATGAGTATCACCGCATCCTATGTGGCTGTCGGCGTTATTCTTGTTCGAATACTTTTAAGAAGAGCTCCGAAAATCTTCTCTTATGCCTTATGGGCGGTGGTGCTGTTTCGGCTGATTTGCCCCTTCTCCGTTACTACAGCCTTTAGCTTTTTGGGGCTGCTGAATGTGGATTCTCAGAACAATGCGGGTGTGCTGGAATATGTGTCCAATGATATAGGTTTTATGCAAACACCAACTGTTCAATCCGGCATAGGCAGCCTGGACAGCACAGTGAATTCATCCTTGCCCCAGGCTACGCCAATCGCAAGTGCAAACCCTATGCAGATATGGATAGATGTTCTAAGCCTTATCTGGATTGCATGTATTGTTGTGCTGCTTTTGTACAGTGTGATCTCATATATAAAAACAAAGAGAAAGCTTCTAACCGCTACTCTGGTTAAAGACAATATTTACGAGTCAGATCAGATCGGTACAGCGTTTGTCTGTGGGTTTATTCATCCGAAAATATATGTGCCTGTTGGCGTCAGAGAAGCCGACCTCTCCTATATATTGGAGCACGAACGCACACACATCAAAAGGAAGGACTATCTCATTAAGCCCTTTGCCTTTTTCGCCCTTATTCTCCACTGGTTTAATCCGCTTGTGTGGTTGTCTTTCGCACTTATGAGTCGGGACATGGAAATGTCTTGTGATGAAAGCGTTCTGCAAAAGATGAACCCGGATGCCAAGGGCGGTTATTCCAGTTCCCTGCTTACACTTTCAGTAAAAAGAAACGGGCTTTTTGCGGCCAATCCTTTGGCCTTTGGTGAAAGCCATGTAAAGGCGCGGATTAAAAATATATTGAATTATAAAAAACCGACTTTTTGGGTGATTGCTGTTGCATCAGTTATGGCCATAGTTGTTGGTATTGGTCTATTTACCAACCCTATTGTACCGAAACCCGATGATAAAAGTCTTGCCGCGCAGTTTTTAAAGTTTGAAACCGAGTATGTAGGCGATAACTCAAAGGTTGGAGGTATCATTTCTTTATTAACGTTTCCAGAAAACATAGCGTATGATTCCTTTGAACTTTTTACTGATATTGAGCCTTATGCAATAACTGTCAATCTAAAGACGGATACAGAAACCCGAAATTTATATAGTGGCGAAGCAAATCAGCAGCAGTTTCAAGATAATGCTATGATTATGTTTGCTCTGATTGGAAATGTAGAATATATCGATTTCAGCCTGGATGATGGGTTAGCCCCATATTCTATGCAGTACACGCGTGGATGGGCGAATCATAAATGCGGAAAAGATGTGCGTGATTTTGCCAAAAGCAAAGAGGAATTTGGCAAGTTGATTAATGCAACATCTACTGTTGGCAAAAATGTAGAGATTGAAAAGCTTGTGGAAGACAATTTGAGCGTTATACTCTCATCCCCAAAGGAATCTTCTAATCCGCAGGATTATATCAATGTCCACAAAAATGAATATGAAAACTTCTTTAAGTATGGCGGTGAAGACGCCCTGCAATACATGCTGACCCAGTTTGAGGTTGGCAACGCAGAAGGACTGCGTGGGCAGATCATGATGCAGTTGTGCAAGGAGCTTTTGGGAGCACGTAATAACGTTACCAACGAATCTCTGTCCCCGCGGGAATGGTACAATGCCCTTGACATCCGCCAGGAAATTATGCTTCCAAATTATGAGTATGATGGTCAGGACACAATTGAAAAGCTTATCTATGATACCGAAATAGAAAGGGATTCAACTTCTAACAAAAGAGGCGGTTTTATAATTGTTGCTCCAAAGGTATTCGGAAGCTATGGGGAAGAAGATTTGCTAAAGGTCTTTGTAACCACTTACAGTGCAAGGTACAAACTTTATGGTAATGCTTTATCGGATGAAGGAGGTAGCATTATCCCGGCGGCAATCACCTATCGCAAAGATAACAATGGTGGGTATATCTTAGAGAAATACGAACAAGCAGGAGATGGCTCGGAATTTGGCCCATCAATCAGGAAATATTGCACGATGCCAGTATCCAAGAAGGAAATTAAAGGGCTTGCAGATAAAATCCTTAAGCACTACGGGGATTATGAGGATATCCGTGTTCTAATGTATGATAACCTGTTTAAACATTTAAAGAAAAATGGCATTAAAGACGCTACGCTTCTTACCAATTATCAAGGTGAAATTGAATTTTCCATGAATAATCCGAAATACAAACCTTGAATTCAGTAATACTGAAAGAACAAAAACTTTAATACAAAGGGGGGGGATATTGAAGAAAAAGGTAATTAGAATCGCCATTATTATTATAACTTTAATTTTGCTGATTCCAATTCCACTGCGCTTTAAGGATGGTGGAACTGTTAAATACCAAGCAGTCTTATACAGCATAACAGATTATCATGCGTCTAGAGGTACTGATGGATATGATACTGGGATTGTAATTAAGTTGCTTGGGATAACAGTGTATGAAAATACGACATTCGAACAGTAGATAGCATTTCCTGTAAACTTAAACAGAACAGGCAAGGCACCCTACGTCATAATTCTCGTAGAGTGCCTTGCTCATTTTTAATCTTATTCTTCCACATCTACCGATAAGCCGGATTTAAATTCCACGGTGAACTTGTCTTCGTAGATGGTGACCTTTTCAATCAACCGCCGGATAAGTTGCTCGTTGTATTCAGTAATAGCAGTGGGTTACTCTTGCCGTTCAGTCCTACGGAGCAATCGTTTTAGGCATTGGGGTCCTTTACAGCATTCTTTTTAGTGTTCGGGATTTTCATAACATAAACCGAAAACAGGCACCTCTGTGAGGCTTCCAGATTATGTGGTATTTGCGCTGGACTAACTATTATATCCCCGGATGAAACTACCGCACTTTCGTCGCCTACAGTAATAGTGCCTTCGCCCTCTATAACTTGAAACAGAACATCTACCGGTGTTTTGTGGGAAGGAACCTGTTCTCCTGGTTCGAGAACCAAATTGATAATACCAATTTCGGGCATGTCTACGATCGGCCTACCTTTTATACCCCAGCCAGTCTGCATATAGGGCAACTCATTCACCTTGATAATTTCCATTTAGACCACCTCCTATATATTTTAAACTAATAAGGTTACTTTTCTTCCTTCGAATCGATTAGCTAACGGCTTAGAATTTGGGTGAATCTGCTCTGGACGAATAGTGTCTATTGAACTTTATCCGAGGATTTTCTTCAGATCTTCATCAGGTGTCGAAATCGGGGAAATGTTGAAGTTGTCCACTAAATAATTCAGGACGTTAGGAGAAACAAAGGCCGGAAGTGTCGGCCCCAGGTAGATATTTTTGATACCCAAAGACAACAGTGTCAGTAAGATGGTGACAGCCTTCTGTTCATACCAGGAGAGAACCATGGTGAGGGGCAGTTCATTTACACCGCAGCCAAAAGCTTCAGCAAGTGCTACCGCGACACGAATCGCACTGTAGGCATCGTTGCACTGACCCATATCCATGATACGAGGTAGTCCGCCGATTTCTCCCAAATCCAAATCATTGAAGCGGTATTTGCCGCAGGCCAGCGTCAGAATCACACTGTCCTGGGGTGTCTGGCGAACAAACTCCGTATAATAGTTACGACCAGATTTGGCACCGTCACAGCCGCCAACCAGGAAGAAGTGCTTAATGGCTCCAGCTTTAACGGCATCAATCACCGTATCTGCAACCGACAGTACAGTACCGTGCCCAAAGCCGGTTGTGACCTGTGTTCCTCCGTTAATACCTGTCATTCTGTGCTCCTCGGTATAACCTCCCAGTTCCAGTGCCTTTTCAATGACTGGTGTGAAGTCTTTAGCTTCGTCAATGTGCACCATTCCAGGATAAGCTACTACCCCGGTGGTGAAGACGCGATCATGGTAGCTGTCTTTTACAGGCATCAGGCAGTTGGTTGTGTAGAGAACAGGTGCGGGAATGCTGTCAAGTTCCTTCTGCTGGTTATACCATGCTGTGCCAAAGTTACCTTTAAGATGGGGATAAGCCTTCAGTTTCGGATATGCATGAGCGGGAAGCATCTCGCCATTTGTATAAATATTAATGCCTTTACCCCTGGTTTGCTCCAACAGCTGATATAAGTCGTATAGATCATGGCCGGTTACCACGATAAAAGGACCTTTCTCAATGGTAAGCGGTACAGTTGTGGGCACGGGTGTTCCGTAAGTTTCCGTATTTGCTTTGTCCAGCATCTCCATGCATTTGAGGTTGACTTTGCCGGTTTCTATTACCAGGGGCAGTAGTTCGTCCATACCCCAGTCCTCACCGATAGCACACATGCCCTTATAGAAGAAATTGTTAACTTCCTCATCGGTATACCCCAGAATAAGTGCATGATAGGTATAGGCTGCCATACCACGCAGACCGAACAGGAGCAGAGATTTCAGAGAACGAATGTCCTCGTTGTCATTCCACAGATTTTCAACATCATAATCATCGGTATTGACACCAGGATTTCCGCACTGAGCAAGTAAAGTATTTTTTGACTTGTGGACCGCTTCAATCTGATGGGTTACTGCTTCGCTGTCAAAGTTAACGTTGGTGACTGTGGTAAAAAGGGCTTCTAGCATGGTGCGGTGTGTCGATGCATTAGGTTTATTCACCTGTGCTGCACGCGCCAGGCCGACGAGTGCACCGGTTAGTTCATCCTGTAATTTGGCAGTATCCGCCTGTTTGCCGCATACACCTGCTTTACCGATACATGCGCTTGATTTTGCGGTCTGCTCACACTGAAAACAAAACATATCTGACATTATAATTACCTCCATCCATTTTTGTTTTTATTAGTCTAAAATCCTTCCATCAGAGGAAATGGTGAACACCTGCCATCCTTCCCTCCTTCTGAAAATACTATAGCATAGACGTTTTGATTCAATCAGTTGCAAATGCAACACAAACATGATAAATTTGACGATAATAAAAGGATGTGAGTTGTATATGCAAAGCGATTTGGAAAAAAACGTTAAGTTATTTAATGATATCAAAGCAGATGATTTGTCTGTAATGCTGTCCTGTCTCGGTGTGAAAAACCAACAATATGAAAAGAGAAGTATTATTATGATGGCGGAAGATAATGTGGATCATGTGGGGGTTGTTTTGCAGGGGGCAGTCCTGATTGTGAAAGAGGATTTTTCTGGGAACCGATCGATTGCTGATCATATTGGGCAGTATGAAATGTTCGGTGAAGCCTTCGCCTGTGCCGGAATACAAAAGTCACCGGTCACAGTTGTTGCCGCTGAAAAAAGCGAAATCATGTGGATTCAGTTTCGCCGGATAATCAATACATGCTCTATGAGTTGCGTGTTTCATGCAAAGCTAATAGAAAATATGATGAAAGCACTTGCCGTAAAGAACTTGCAAATGAATCAAAAACTAGAGATTGCATCGAAAAGAAATTTGCGGGATAAACTGACGGCATATCTTCTCATGCAGGCAAAAGAGGCCAAATCTTTTGATTTTATAATACCGTTGAACAGAAGCGAACTGGCAGATTACCTATATGTGGACAGAAGCGCCTTGTCTAGGGAACTATGCAAAATGCGAGAGGAAGGGCTTATAGAGTTTAACAAGAACCACTTTTGTATAAGTAGATACTGACACTATTTAGGAGAGAACTGTTAAAGACGGGTGGGGGGCGGTTAAGGCAGTCTTATTGTAGTAGAATAAAGAGGAAACAGACCTACGTATGACTGATGCTGGAGGAAAGGGATATGAGGCAGGCATTGAGTAGCGTCAAAGGGGTTGGGGATTTTGTTTTGAATTTTGCCCCCCAGATAGCGCCGAAAGAACAGGAGCAAAACGGGTCATCGCCCCAGGACGAATTGTAGCCCATTTTATCGTTGTTTTTTTCTATCCTAGTTTTATTGACGCGGTAACGGGAGGGTTCTTTATGGCAAAAACTGTGGTGGTCTATAAGTCTAAATATGGCAGCACGGAAAAATATGCGCATTGGATTGCCAAAGATGTCAAGGCTGATATTTTTAAAGCTGACAACGTCAAGCTCGATATTCTTTTAAATTATGATACAATCGTTTACTGTGGGGGATTGTATGCTGGCGGGATACTGGGCTTCTCGTTGATAAAGAAAAACTATGCTCAGCTCAAAAACAAAAAAATAATTGTTGTTGCCGTGGGAGCCACATTAAAAAAAGAAATCGCACTTGCAGAGGTAAAAGGAAGCAACTTTACCCCCGAAATGCAGAATAGAGTACTACTTTATTTGTTACGCGGGGGATTTAATTATAAGAAGATGAACCTGTTGGATAAAACATTAATGTATCTTCTGGTAAAATCATTGAAGTTTAAAAAGAAGGAGGAATTGGACGACGATTCTAAAGGTATGATAGCTACTTATGGAAGAGTTGTCGACTTTCCGACTCCCTGTTATCAGTGCGTTGTAATGGAAAATGGGAAGCTCAGCGTCTGTGGACGCTGCATTGATGTTCCCGGCTTGTGTGAAAAATGCGGATACTTTTTTGTTGCAGAATATACGCTATTATTCAGTGGAAATATCCGAATCATTGCCGAGATGCTGAAAACATACCTCAAATACATATAGGTGGATTATGAGCCTTTTGACGACACTAACCCGTGCATGGCTGACGAGATCATTCCAGCCTTTCACATTCAAAAATGAATACGATACCAAATTAGCCTTTGCGGAATGTAAAGGACTTGGCTTATATGTCCATATTCCTTTTTGCAGACAGCTTTGTTCGTTCTGCCCTTATTGCAAGGAACTGTATAACGCGAAGGTTTGCGATGAGTATATCGATCATTTAATTCAAGAAATCCATATCGTTGGTTCCCAACTTACAGAAAAAAAGCACGTGACCAGTCTGTATTTCGGTGGAGGGACACCAGCTCTTGCTGCCGGGAGGATTGGCGAAATTGTCTCTGCCATTCAAGAACACTTCATCATTACTGAGGGAATCGGCCTCGAGTTGCATCCTGATAATGTCAACGGGGAAACGCTCACTATTCTTCGCTCTGCAGGTGTGAGTAAAATCAGCATAGGGATTCAGTCATTCGGGGACAAGTACCTTTCTATCCTTGGTAGAAAAAATTTCAATCTTGCGCAAATCTCAGCGGCACTGAAAAAGGTTCCGTTTGAAACCGTGTCCATGGACTTCATATTTGCACTGCCCGGTCAGACCTTTGAAGACTTGAAAGCAGATATTGAAACAGCATTTTCAATTGGAGCGAACCATATTGCAATATATCCGTTCATAGATTTCACCCTTACCAATTCTACCATTAAGCCGATGGGGAAACAGGAAAAGCGAAAGCAGCTGGATGATATTACGCTGTACTGTCAGACAATAGGTTATGTACGGGATTCCATTTGGACATTTTCCAATACACCAAGTGCAAAGTATTCCTCCATGACGCGGGACAACTTCCTTGGGTTTGGCTGCTCTGCAACAACACTCCTGCATGATCAATTCAAGATCAATACATTTTCGGTGACGGAATACCAGAAGCGGATTGACAATAATACATTGCCCACTTCTTTGACCCTTCATTTTACCAAGTGCCAGAGAATGATTTACTATCTTTTTTGGACTGCTTACAGCACAAAGGTTAATTCGCAAGAATTTGAAGATTTCTTTGGAGTGCCTTTGAAAAAGATATACGGATTTGAATTGTGGATAGCCAAAAAGCTGGGTTTTGTGATTGAAGAAAGGGGTACCTATCGAATGACGCTCAAAGGGGCGTTCTATTACCACTACTATGAAAATTACTATACCCTTGCATACATAGATAAAATGTGGGGTATCATGCGCCACGAGGCCTTCCCGAGAGAAATCATTATGTGAAGCTTTGGACGAAGTTTCATACTAAATGCGCCCTCAAGAAATCAGCGAGGTCACGGAGATTATGAGCATAACCTGAGGTGACGCGGGGACGGTCCGAGACTGCTGAAAAAGTATCATAAATGTTATCCTGAGGAGATGCAGGCGACGAAGGATCTTTTTTGGAGTCCGCAATATTTAGGTTTACGCTAATAAAATTCTTCGGCTTGGCCTCAAAATAATTTCTTGATGGCTAAACAATAATTTACATTATCAAATGCTGACATAATATGTTGTGGATTTGCACGGTTATATTCAGCAAAATATTGCTCGGTAATTTCTTTGTATTCCTGCTCGGATAAGAGTAACTTGGCAACGCTGTCATTGAATATTTTAACATCGTTGTTTTCAGAATGATATGCTCTTGAAAAGGTACTGACAAGAGCAGTCATACTTTTTTGTTCCATAAAAACATCACCTCTTATACTTAATACACCTTAAGCATAAACACTGCAAGACTTGAAATTACTGGTATTTTATGGTATAATGAACATAGAAAACTGAAAGAAAAAATCAGCGGGAGTATTTGCAGGTATTGCAAAAAATAATTACCGGCCTGGATGAACTCTATGAACATGATATAAAAGAACCGCTTACCTAGAAAACCATTTGGAAATATAGGTATCAAGAGGACCGTCCCCGTGTCACCCCTTAAATAATAATAGCTGGTGCAATAATATCACACCAGCCTATTCTACAGGTTAATATAAGGCCTATTTACTTGCTATCCTCTTTCGTTTTAATCTCCATAAGCGTTGCAAAGTGAAGAAGCAAGAAACATTGCATTCCAAATCCTAGTATGTGCGTATTCGTCCCCCAGGATTGAGGTTAATAAATAGCGGATTTCGAGGTTGGGAGCACATTGTGCCAGTTGCGCATACCGTCTGATTGCTTCTAATTCACCCATGAGGGCAGTTCTTACATCATCTTCAAAAACACCTGTCGCGGAAGGACAATCTGGTGGGCATGATACTTCAGGCGGACAGATGCCTAACAGCGCAGCTTGCAGCCGTGCATGTCCGTATTCGTCTCCAACTATGCTTGTTACCAGTTCCCGAAGCTCATCTGTTGGTGCTTCTTCTGCTATTTGAGCATAAAAACCAGCATCACAGATCTCATCCTGCATCGACATTTCCAGCTGTTGCAAGAAATCATCACATTGGGGACAATCCGATCTAAGTCTAGACATGATTTAACACCCTTTCTATTAAGCCATTTCAAGTATTCATTGCCAAAGCATGAATCTTATTTTCGCCGTAAGCTAGGCATCTGTTATGCATTAGGCAAATTTGCCTAATGTTTGGGAATAGGGTTAAATTCTATTTCACCTCCTTGCTTTTATTGTATGTTGTAAATTACATAATGTTCTTCCAGATCAATTTTTTTACTTTTTAAACATCCAGAAAGAGACAGCCTGGTTAATATCCTTCGTTAAAAAAGCGTTTCTTATAGAACGTTATATTTTTCTTGGCCAGCTTCTCTTCAAGATATATACGTCCATCCTCAAGCATTAAGCATTTGAGAGAAGTCTTGCCTGAGCCTTGTCGGGCAATTTATCAGGAAGGTGTTGTTAACTGCAAAATAACGCTTTATAATCCATAGTAGTGTGTTACTACTTATCAGGTAATACGGCTTTTATTCTTATTAAATTATTGTGGGTTGGTAGGACGGGAGGAAAGCACCAATGCCTATTACAGAATTTTTATCACGTAACGCTGAAATGTTTGGGCAAGAAAAATGTCTTACGGAGATCAATATGGATCTCCAGGAGAAAAATAACGTAACCTGGCTGGAATATGAACTCATCGAAAACAATCCGACCGGGGAATACCGCCGGGACATGACCTGGCGTGTTTTTGACGAAAAAGCAAATCGACTGGCTAATCTGCTGCTCAAAAGGGGAATTAAAAAGGGAGATAAGGTAGCGATTCTGTTAATGAATTGTTTGGAATGGCTGCCCATTTATTTTGGCATATTAAAGGCTGGTGCCATTGCGGTCCCGTTAAATTTCCGCTATACAGCAGAGGAAATCAAATACTGTTTGGATTTGTCGGACAGTACAGCTTTGATTTTTGGACCTGAATTTATTGACCGTATGGAATCAATTATCAACCAGATTCCCAAAGTTAAAACCATCTTTTATGCGGGGGAAAACCGCCCTCTTTTCGCGGAAAGCTATGATAGGCTCACGGCTAACTGTTCTTCGGAAGCTCCGCCGATTAGACTATCCGATGATGATGATGCGGCAATATATTTTTCATCGGGGACGACCGGATTTCCCAAAGCAATATTGCATAACCACGGCAGTTTAATGTCTTCGGCATATACGGAGCAAGCTCACCACGGCCAAACCCGGGAGGACAACTTTTTATGCTTACCGCCGCTTTATCATACCGGTGCCAAAATGCACTGGTTTGGCAGCCTTATTTCAGGAAGTAAAGCGGTATTACTGCGCGGGGTTAAGCCGGAATGGATCATTAAAACCGTGTCCGCAGAAAAAATCACCATTGTCTGGCTCCTGGTTCCCTGGGCCCAGGATATTCTGGATGCTATTGAAAGAGGAGACGTAAATTTGGATGATTATGAGCTGTCCCAGTGGAGGCTGATGCATATAGGGGCTCAGCCGGTTCCGCCCAGTCTAATTCGCCGTTGGAAAAAATATTTTCCGGATCATCTCTATGATACAAATTACGGCCTAAGTGAATCGATTGGCCCTGGATGTGTTCATTTAGGTACGGAAAACATACACAAAGTTGGGGCCATAGGCATTCCCGGTCACAATTGGCAGGTTAAGATCGCTGATGGAAATGGAAATACCGTTTCTCCTGGACAGGTTGGCGAACTGGCAGTTAAGGGTCCGGGGGTTATGAAGTGCTACTACAAAGACCCGGAAGCAACAGCGGCAATAATCAAGGATGGCTGGCTATTTACAGGGGATATGGCCCGCAGGGACGAAGACGGCTTTATTTATTTGGTGGATCGGAAAAAAGACGTGATTATCAGTGGGGGAGAGAATCTGTACCCGGTGCAGATTGAAGATTTCCTGCGTGCTCATAAGGCCATAAAGGATGTAGCGGTTATCGGTCTGCCTGACAAACGCTTAGGTGAAATAGCAGCGGCTATCATAGAATTAAAACCAGGTTATCACTGTACGGAAGAAGAGATAAGCAAGTTTTGTGCTCCCATGCCGCGTTATAAGCGTCCTCGGGCCATTATTTTTGATAAAGTGCCGCGCAATCCTACCGGTAAAATTGAAAAACCACGCTTACGGGAAAAATACGGCGCCTCCAGTTTAGTGGCAGCTCTCACCGAAAGTTAACCCAACTATCTGGGAAGCAGCTGTTAAGCAGTAGCATAAGAGGCTATGTCTATTGAAAGCACGGCCTCTTTTTTTATGCCCGATACGGTACAAAATAAGATTGTGTAAAACAAATGGGGAGATAAAAAAAGAAAAATTTTCTAATTGAATTTATCCCGCCGAATAAATATCATAAGATGTTCGTAGAAAAATGGTATCTGGTTTGTATCAGATTAAGGATCAATCAGTATATGTTGACTTTATTGTAGATTGTAGGCAGGATTATGGATGGTTGGTACAATAACCATTAAAGCCCTTCATTACTACTATTCTTAAAGGCAGCCGTAGTTCTTCGAACCATATCTTCGACCATCTGAGACCAGGAAAGGTCTTTTTTTATTCTCTGCGTAAAAAGGTGCAGCTCACCATTATTTGAGGTTATTCATCATTTATAACTTTTTCGTAACCATTTTTAAGTATTTTGTAACGCAATTAGCAAAAAAAATTGTTATTGTGATAAAAAAGGACATGCTTTGGGCGTCGTGGGATACTGAAGAATATTGGATGGAGAGTGAAATCAAGCAATGCAACGGGATGGAAGGAATCAATTCGACGCTCGACGTTATATGCCGGGATTGGATGGGCTGCGGGCTCTGGCGGTGCTGGCGGTGATTGCCTACCACTTGAACCTGCCCTGGGCTCCGGGAGGTCTATTAGGGGTATGCATATTTTTTGTTCTGTCCGGTTATCTGATTACAGACATTTTGGTTGCCCAATGGCAGTTTTCCGGGGGCTTGAATCTGAAAGAATTCTGGCTGGGCCGGGCCCGGCGGTTGCTGCCGGCACTGTTCGTCATGCTGGCCGGCGTAATCGTCTGGCTCTCTTTCTGCGATCCCGGGCGACTGTCATCATTGTGGAAGGATGTTATTGCTGCGGTATTTTATACCAGCAACTGGTGGCTGATCTTTCATCAGGTTTCTTACTTTGCCAGTTTCGGACCTCCTTCGCCATTGGGGCACCTCTGGTCCTTAGCCATAGAGGAACAGTTTTATTTGCTCTGGCCTTTGTTGTTATGGATGGGGCTGCGTTACATTCCCCGGCGGGGCCGCCTGATCAAACTCATCATGGCTTTAGCTGTTACTTCAGCCATTTCCATGGCCATTATTTATCAACCGGGCATGGATCCCAGCCGGGTTTACTACGGAACCGATACCCGTGCTTTTGCTCTGCTGATCGGTGCGGCGCTGGCACTGGTATGGCCCAGCCGCAGGCTGTCGGCTGATCTGCTACCCCGGCGTCGCCTATTCCTTGATGCAGCTGGGGGAGCGGCCCTGCTGGCCATGCTGTTAATGATCTGGCAGAGCAATCAATATCAGACTTTTCTATACTCTGGCGGGCTTTTCCTTTTCGCAATCATCTCGGCGGTCCTGGTAGCAGTGCTGGCTCATCCGGCCAGCCGGCTGGGCCGGCTTTTTGGCATGCAGCCATTACGGTGGCTGGGGGTTTGTTCGTATGGAATTTATCTCTGGCACTACCCGGTAATCATTCTGACCAGTCCGGGGTTCAATACAGAGGGACTGAGTATTGTTCTGGCGGGGGAACAAATGCTGTTGAGTATTCTTCTGGCAGCGGTTTCGTGGTATTTTATTGAAGATCCGATCCGGCACGGCAAGTGGAAAAAGCAGTGGAAGGGTCTGTCCATCGTATTAAGACACCGCCCCAGGTTATTGGTAGCGCATGGCAAGGCTACCTTAACGAGTATTATATTAATCATGTTTGTATTTATATCGGTGGTAAGCGGGTGTTCATTGATCAGCCATGCAGATCAGCAGAGTATACCAACCAGGGCGGCCGGTAAAACGAAAACGGAGCAAACGATCAAGCCTGCCGAAAACCAAGTACAGGAAAGCATGGATAATGAAACCGAGAGCCAGGCCGGCACGGAGGCAAATGGGGACACAGACAAAAGGGATGTATTTACCGGAAAAGGAGTTACGGCTATCGGTGATTCAGTCATGGTGGAAGTGGGCCCTGCATTGCAGAAGCTTTTTCCGGACATTGTAGTGGATGGCAAAATTGGCCGGCAAATGTACCAGGCGCCCCAGGTCATTAAAAATCTTAAAGATCAAGGTATTCTGGGAAATACGGTTATTATCGAGCTGGGAGCAAATGGTGCATTTACGGAAAAACAGTTTGCGGATATACTGGAGTTGCTGGGAAATGACCGGCAGATTGTGCTGATAAATAACCGGGTTCCGAAGCCGTGGGAAAGTGTGGTCAACCACCTTCTGTCCCAGGCTGCCGAGGACAATTCAAATATAAAACTGGTGGATTGGTATACCGCCAGCAGCGGTCATAATGAATATTTTTACTCGGACGGAGTGCACCTACAACAAGCCGGTGTCCAGGCCTATGTGTCGCTGGTGACCGATGCGGTTAACCCTTGAGCTTAAATGATGTATAAATATCTGATACGGGAGTGGAAAAATCCGATGAACGAAATAAAAATGAAAGTTCTGGTTGTTGAAGATGAAGAGGCAATCAGACGTTTTATCACCCTTAATCTCAGTGCGGCCGGTTACGAAATTGGCGAAGCGGATACGGGGGAGAAAGCGCTGGCCATGTTGGGCAGCTTTAGACCTGATGTTATCGTGCTGGATTTGATGTTGCCGGGAATCAGCGGATTTGAAGTCTGCAAGCAGATCCGGGAAAAGATGCCTGAGACGTTTGTGATCATGCTGACGGCCAAAGGGCAGGATACCGATAAAATTCTTGGCCTCGAACTAGGAGCCGACGATTATATGGTCAAACCGTTTAACCCCATTGAATTAACCGCGCGAATCAAGGCCATGTTAAGGCGCAGCACCCATTTCAAGGCGGAAAATGATATACTGGCATGCGATGATCTGTTGCTGGACCTCGCTGCCAATAAGTTTTTTAAAAATCATATTGAAATCGAATTAACGCCGACTGAATTCGCTTTGCTGAAGATGTTTATGGAAAATCAGGGCAAGGCGCTGGAACGCAATGAGATGTTGAATGTCGTCTGGGGAGAGAATTATTTTGGCGATACCAAAACCCTGGACGTGCATATCAGACGGTTACGGGAAAAGCTGGAAGACAAGCCTTCAGAGCCTGAATACATTAAAACGGTTTGGGGCCGCGGCTATCGATTGCAAGCCAGAGCCCGCAGGAGCACGCCATGAAGGGAATCAGATTAAGGCTGACCGTCATTTTTATGATCGTTATTATTTGCACCGTTGCAATTTTGGAAATACTGCTTATTTATATCGTCAGGCAGAACTACTATAACAGTTTGGAAGGCAGTTTGCACAATCAGATCAAGATTTGCGCGGACATGTATTCCAAATATTATGGTGATACCTCGCTGCAGGACAATGTGCTTTATAATGTTGATACATTTTGGAACCAGAGCAATGCCGAAGTGCAGATTATTGATCAAGACGGCAACATTATCATGGATTCCCAGGGCATCATTTCATCGGAGACGGCCGGTATCGACATCAAGGAAGCTTTGGACGGCAAAAATGGGAGCTGGATAGGAACCTTAAACGGGCAAAAAGTTATGACCGTTGCCAATCCACTGAAATCAGGCGATCAAGTCATTGGCGCCCTGCGATTTGTCGCCTCGTTAAGCGCCGTTGATCAGGATATTTTAAAAACCGAAGAGATTTTTATATTGATAGGTTTCATGGTAATCCTCATCGTTGGTACGGTGAGTGCTTTTTTAGCCAACACCATCGTGGTGCCCTTGCAGGAAATTACCTCCGTGGCGCAGAAGATGGCCAAGGGCAATTTCCAAATCAAAAGCCAGAAAAAGCGTGACGATGAGATAGGTAAGCTTTCTGACACTCTGAATTACCTGGCTGATGAAATCGTTAAAAAGGAACAGCTTAAAAACGACTTTATTTCCTCCGTGTCTCATGAACTGCGCACCCCTTTGACTTCCATTAAGGGCTGGGCGATTACGTTACAGAGTGAGAGATTTCAGCAGAAAGAAATGCTTAGCGACGGCCTGAATATCATTGCCAAAGAGAGCGACCGGCTGACCCGGATGGTGGAAGATCTTTTGGATTTCTCCAAGTTTGTCTCTGCCAGAATCAAACTCAACCCGGAAGAGGTAAACCTGATCAATCTGTGCGAACATTTGCGCAAACAGCTGACCCCGCGGGCAATGCGGGAAAATATTGAATTTACCGTTGAATATCCTGAAAATGTGCCCCATATTTATGCGGACGCAAACCGGCTGAAACAGTTGTTTATTAACATTCTGGATAATGCCTTTAATTTCAATCATCCGGGAGGATGTGTTCATTTTAAAGTAGAAATGCAGGATCAAAGTTTTAAATTCACCATCTCTGACAGCGGCTGCGGAATAGGTGCCGATGAACTGCCCAAGGTAAAAGAGAAATTCTACAAAGGGAAGAGCTCGCTTTCAAAAAACGGCATCGGACTTTCCATTTGCGAGGAGATTGTTACCCTGATGAAAGGCAAACTGGAAATCATGAGTGAGCTAAACCGGGGCACCAATGTGGTGATCATTTTACCCAGAGGGGAGAGGGCAGATGCTTGAGAAATACACGCTTTTACCGGCATTATTTCTTCTTCTTTTCGTGGGCGGATGCGCCAATCCTTCCTGGACTACGGCAGGGAAGATTGTTCCGCCCGTATACGAGGTTTGTCCGCTGGAGGGAAAATGGTCAGTGATCGAGGAGCTGGTTTCCGATGGGTATTCGGGCAAGACCAGCGTGGATGCCGCAGGCAGTTTGCTTCAATTTAGCAGGGAAGCTGCGATATTAAGCAGTAATGTCTGGAACAAACCTACCTATAAAGCAAAGAAGGTCAATGCAACGGATTATCTAATGACCAGACATACCGTCCTGGACAGCGATCTGGTATTGACAAGCGAAAAAGTTGAAGTGGTTACCGTATTCGCAGATTCTAATTATCTGGGCGAATTTATGAAAATTAATGATTCAACCATTGTTTGCTTTGTTCAAAATAAAGTGCTGCTGCTGCATAAAATCGCCGCTCATGCTGATGATCCCAGGTCGATCGCCAACGCCAGTATTGATGATACCGATCAGTATAATAAAACCGGCGCTTCAGGGATTTTTATCGGACTTAAAATACCGTCCAATCATGACTATATTTACAAGACGGTTTGGGTCGCGGCAGACAATAAAAAACTTCATCCGGTGCTAAGCAGGAATGATATATATTTCCCGCGTAAAAGCGGTTTCTGGGAACTGCAGGTGAAACAAGGAAATAATAGATCAGCATTATCCGCCCATAACATGGCGGAAAAAGACCTGGCGGCGACAAAAAAAGTCTCTGCCAAAACCGCATCATCCGTTTCGGAGAGCATAGTCATTGATTATATCGGCAATGATTATGTCGCCATAGAGAACAATACCGGCGATATAACCAGACTGCAGGTTTTGCCGGTGGATAAACCATCATCGCCGATCGGCATCAAAGTTTCAGATCTGCTGGGGCCTGCGGGATTGAAAGCGTATCATGGCGCCAGGGAACAAGCGGTTCAAACCTTGTACAGCCAGAGAAACACTTTGATAAATGCGGATATAAACGAAGACAATTATGGACTGACACGAAAAAACGGCCATTGGTATCTGCAGGGAAGATTAAATTATTACTGCAATAACGCTCCCGGGATCATGGATTTTATTATAAAATTCCTTCCCCCCGCGAATTTGGTATTTTACGATGCGTTATATCCTGGTTGGCAGAGTATAAAGGACCGGGTTCCTAATGCGCTGGATGCGGTTACTTCTCCCAACAAGGATATCGCGGTGGTTAAAACCAAACGCAAATTGTATATTTTCGGTATCAACGGCGAACAGCTGAATAGCATCCCTCTGGGGGAAATTGCCCTGGATGAAGGAACAACGATTATAATGGCCGAGTGGGCTACCGGGTTTTACGTGGATGATTGGGAGAAGAATTTTCTAACCAACGGCGCGAGCGTGCTGGAGAAGTGAACGCCATATTTCCCGCCAGCGCCTGCGGAACGATCTGCATTAAAGGTCGGCTGAGTTTTCATCAGCGCACTTGGCGGACTACTTACGTTGAGGATTGGATTAGGAGTTTACACAAAATTGTTGACACCCCCGGATAGCTTGCTAATAATGCCCCTTACAACTTGCTATGTAAATATTATCTCCATCGATACTGTAAATTAATCTATGTGCGGATGTAATACGACGGCTCCAGTACCCAGACAATTCATGTTTCAAAGGCTCTGGTTTACCTAAACCATCATTACCATTTCTTTCGATATCTTTTATTAAATCATTAATTTTTCTTAGTATCTTTTTATCATTAACTTGCCAGTATAAATAATGCTCCCAGGAGATATCTGAAAATATCTTATTCATCTAATAGCTCTCTTTTCTTTCCTCTACCTTTTTTTAACTGTTCAATAGACTGCAGTAGTTCATTATAATATTCCGGATTGCTTCGTACATAAAGGTTTTCCAAAAGGTTGTTATACTCTGATTCAGATATAATTACTACATTTTCGCCTCTCTCCCGAGTAACGATGATAGTTTCAAAATCATAAGTAGCCTTGTCACAGTATTCCTTGAAGTTTTGCCTTACATCTGAATAATTTGTAGCTATCATAGAAATCACCTCTTTAATATATTGTACAATGCAGTGTACAATTACACAACAAGTTTTTAAATAAATCACAGTATTAAACTAGGTTTACTAATTTCACACTGCCGGAGCTTTCCTAACTCCAAAATGGATAATAAAAAACTGACAAATTAGCTAATATACCCGGATAATTCCTGCAGGAGCGCCCGGGTTTCCGCAGTGGCGATGCCCGTTACTTCCAGCCTATGATCAGCCTGAAACTCTGCCACCACATCTCTGGTTTGCCCGTCATACACCTTGTTTGCCCGGCAATTATAGCCCAGTGCGATAAGCTGCTGCTTCATTTCCAGGACATCATCGCCGGTAAACCCTTCCTTTAAAAAGGGTATTTCAAAGGAATCAGCTATCGACTTCAAGTGCCGCAATCTTTCATCTATGTTTTCCGGGGTGACTTTATATGCTCCGGTCTTGAGCCCATTACATATCAAATCTCCGCCTGCTGGTGCATAGTGTATCCTATCTTTATAATTGTCAAGATTGTTGACAAAGCCTTCCAGGTCGCTGAACATGTGAATCTCAGCGTTGTCATATTTCAATATAGTGAGCATGATATCTTTATGGATGGCCAAATAATCATCGACCGTACCTTCACAGACCAGATCATAGGTGTTCAGAATACTTATACAGGGAACAATAAACACAAATTTGATCTCGGGATTCTCTTTTAGGAAGGGAATAATATTCTGCTCAACATTGTTTTTAGCTTTTGTACGATAATCGATCACAGAACTCTTATCATCCACCTTGCCATGACGGACGTAGAGGCTGCGGGCAACCGCCAGGGTACTGTATATACTGGTGCTCTGGCTCCTGTCCACTTCAAAAACTGTTTTCGCGGGAATCTTATCCCGCTTATCATTACCCGGCTGAAATTGATCGCCTAACCAGCTAATCAGTATATCGTCACTCATTTTCGATACGTCTTTATTTAAAACATATTTAATATCATCGATTGGGTTGAAGTTATAGAGATATAATGGGATATCGCCTTCATACTCCATGTGCAAATGGGGAAAGTTTAACTCGTAATAGATGGTTTGCAGCCGGTTCCTTTTTAGGGATTCCCGTAGAAACAGGGTATAAATATTGGGTCTGCCCGCTGATTTGCTTAATGAGACAACCTTAAGCCCAGATTGTTCACTTAATTTATCGCTGGAAATAAAGTTCGATAACGACGAACCGACGATCACCGCCTCAGTGGGAGTGTTTTTAACGCGGCCAATCAGCCAATACATAGCGTATTCCTGGGTGTATTTATAGTAAGGCTTCATTTCGGAAAGCGGTGAATGATACTGCATAAACGGATCAACGATAATGTTGATTATCATCAATACCAACAGGCATACAGATGTAGCCCCCAAAACAAAAACGACCCATTTCTTTTTGTTCATCACCACACCCCTTAAAATCCCTGGTAAATGAAGGTCGAAATCGACGACATGGACAGTATAGAGCACACCAGCAGAATCACGGTGAACACGGCGTTGACCACCGTGGGTTTAAACTCCATCTCCTGCAAATTCTTAAACAAAAGGATAATGATAAAGGTAAAAGCCAAAAACAACATCATATCAAGTCCGTTGACCCATGCACTGGAGTTTACCGCATGAAGCAGGCTTTCCAAACCGGTGATTACCGGAACCTCAAAACATTCCAACAGGGTTTGCGAAACCGCCGGAGTTTGAAACTCCGCTATTCCTTTGATAATGGTAAAACCCTGGGTTATAGAGTCCGCTCTGAAGAACACCCAGGCAATGTTGACAAATAAGAAGGTTACAAACCATTGCAGGATCGTATGCATCTTATTCCATTGGGTTGTAAACCTTCTGGTCAAGACACTGGCCAGGCCATGCAGGAACCCCCAGAAAACAAAGGTCCAATTAGCACCATGCCAGAAACCGCTGATCAGGAAAATGATCATAATGTTGGCGTAAGTCCGGACTGGTCCTTTGCGGTTGCCGCCCAGCGGGATATATATATACTTGGTCAGGAATCTGGTTAAGGTAATATGCCATCTTTTCCAGAAATCCTGGATCGACAGAGCTTTATAGGGTGAATTAAAGTTGATCGGCAGCTTGATATTGAACATCAGTCCAATACCTATGGCCATATCAGTATAACTGCTAAAGTCAAAGTATATCTGGAAGGTATAAGACAGCATCACAATGAACGCATCCAGAGAGGTTAATGATCCAACCGAACCATAGCCCCAGTTCACCGCCTGGGCAAAAACATCGGCAATAAAGATTTTTTTGGCCAGACCAATGGCGAACATCAAGATACCATATGAAAAATTCTCGTAGTTTATACTAAAATTTTTCTTTTCGTTAAGCTGGGGCATGAACTCCTTATGTAAAACGATAGGCCCTGCAATTAAGCGAGGGAAAAAGGCCACAAAAACCGCATAGTCCAGAAAACTGTAATCAGCAGTTTCTCCCCGGTAGGAGTCAACCCCATAGGCAATTTGCTGAAAGGTCAGGAAGCTGATACCTAGTGGCAGGATGATATTTTTCAGCTCAAATGAATCCTGAAACAGCAGATTCATATTTTCGATAAAGAAATTGTAGTATTTAAAGTAAAACAGTATCAGTAGATTTAAACTGATTACAATGAAAAGAATCCATTTTTTTTGTGCAGCAGTTCGCCCGGAGGCCAGCAATAGTTTCGAAAAAAAGTAGTTTAGAAGTATGCTGGCGCAAATGATATAAAGATATCTAAAGTTGAAATACGAATAAAAAACCAGGGACATGACCAGGAGCAGAGCTTTGGCCAGCAAGTTCCATCCCAATTTATGCAATTGATAATAAGCGATTAATGTAAATGGCAAAAATGCCAGGATAAATATGTACGAGTTGAACTGCAATTCCGTACCCCTCTGAATAGTTATTCGCAAATATAAGAATTGTCGTATCCTCGACTATATTATCACATGAATGAGGGCCCAGGGTAGTAGGTCAAGGCCTTTAAGAAGAATTATTTTATCCCCTGATGAAGGCCGGCAACCCCCTTAATTAGCTAATACAAATTGACAACTTAGCTAACATATTTTACAATAATAGCTAACTTAGGAATGGGGTGAGCTTATGCGTGTCAATACCACCGATTTACAGAATGCTTTTGGGAAATATCTTTCCCTGGTCGAGAAGGAAGATATTATTGTTACCAAAAACGGAAAAAGCGTGGCCAAACTGATTCGCTATACTGAACCTGACTATTTTCTGGTCCATGAAGAAGCAAAAGGTTATACAACTACCAGGAAAATCAGCTATGAAGAATACATGGAACTGGTTGATTCGTCTGACCAGAGATATGAACTTATCGATGGCGAGATTTATCTGCTGGCTTCACCAAGTATTAAACATCAGATTGTGGTCAACGAAATCTCCTGGCACTTTAATAACTATTTTAGGGGAAAGTCTTGCCGCTCACTAACCGCACCCTTGGATGTGAGGTTGTTCGGATTTGCGACCAAGTTTGAAGAAGATCCCAATGTTGTCCAGCCGGATATTGTTGTTATCTGTGATATAGACAAGGTCAACGATTCCAACAAATATGAGGGTGTACCTACATTGGTGGTTGAAGTATTGTCTCCATCTAATAAAGGCAAGGATATGGCTGTAAAATTAAATCTGTACATGAAAAGCGGTGTTTCGGAATACTGGGTGGTAAATCTGGAAAACAAAAGTGTTTTGCAGTATTCCTTTTCCCCGGAAAGAGACATTGAAAGCCTTAAAAGTCTGAAAGAGGAAGAGACCATAGAATCAAGCGTTTTTGCAGAACTTAAAATACCGTTGGGAGATATTTTTGCCGAAATCTAGCTATCCTACCGCTTGATAAGACTTGAGCACTATAATTAAAGCATGACATTCAAAAAGAAGTACACCTCCACCTTTGTGGGGGAAACCGAAGTCTGGAATATGTTGAATTCCAGTTTGCGGAGTTGCGTAATCTATTTCTATATAATTATGCTGTAATGAAAGAGGAGCATTGAAATGAACTACACGAAAGCATATGTTGAGTGGAATGGATTTGAGGGAACGGTAACAGTTAATGATCCAGTATTACGTTACCCTGGTAACCCGATATTAACATGCCATGACATCAATAAAATCTGGGGTAATGAGGCTCATTTATATACCTACACGGTTCATAATGCGGGAATGGCCGAAGTGACTGGTGCAGATGGTAAGACTCAAACAATAATGCTTTTTCGTTCCCACATTGCTGATGGTCGTAGTGTAATAGGAAAAGCTGTAAGTGACAACGGCTTAAATGGCTGGAAGGTCGACCCCAGACCCTTTTTATTACCTGCGACCGAGAATGATATATTTGCTGAGGGTGTCGATATTGCTGCTATTATCGAATCTGAGGCCGGCGGCGTGGAAGACATGCGGGTTAATTCGGTTGGGAGCGGCTTGTACGTATTGACCTACAGTGCTTACCACGAACAGATTACTAACAGAGTCAAGGCTATGATGGCTGTAACCAAGGACTTCAAGACTGTCGTACGCTATGGCCCCATATCCGAACATGATATGCGCAATGTGGTTATATTTCCTGAACCTGATAAGAATAAAACCTGGATAGCCTTACTGCGTCCAAATGATAAAACCCGGGAAATTTCTGGCACTGGTCATATTGGTGGCTCATTTGGGGAAATATGTGCAGGTTTCGCCCCAAGGCCTACCGGACCATGGGAAATCGGTAATGTAATCATGAGAAGCGGTCACGGGCCCAGTGCATTCCAGGCTAAGATTGGTCCAGGCGTCCCGCCTATTAGGACTCAATATGGATGGCTAAATATCTTTCATGGTGTGCGTTCAACTATGGCTGGCAATCCTTATACCCTGGGTGTGGCATTCCATGACCTGGAAGACCCAACTAATCCAAGTAAACTTCGTATAAGTGCCAAACCATTATTAATGCCCAGTGCAAGTGATTGTTCAGTTAGAGAGAATGATTATGTCCATGTTCCAAATGTAGTGTTCAGCTGCGGTGCATTAACTGGCAAGGACGATACGGTAGCTATATATTATGGCGGTAATGATACCGTTATGAATGTGGGCATGGCAAATATAAAAATTCTAAATGAGATGTGTAATACTTTCCGTCTGGACCCATTGACCGGGAAACATCTATATTCTCTATAAAAGCTAACACCTTGGATATACAAAGTGACCAGGGGACGAACCCCGTCCCTCGGTCACTCTTCGCAGTAGTATCGATATTTTTTGACCGGACGTCTGGGTTTGCAAGATATCTTGCAAGTGGACCGGGGGCGGCAAGGATATATGGGTGGACATGGCCGCGGTGGACAAGGTGGATGGGGTGGACAAGGCGGTACCGGTGGACGTGGCGGAATTGGCGGCGGGAATTGCTGGTTGAAAAATCGGGTGACTTTCTCCAATTTTCTAAGGAGAAGCCATTCTTTCATAATTACTGTTTCCAAGGTTTCATTTACGACCACATTAAAGTCTATTAGAACATCTGGCGGGGTACAGGATGATATATGACAAATAAAATGCTGAATTTTCTCCGCCTCCGCATTGAGTAAATGAGATAAAGCAATTTCTTCCAGGGCGATAGAATCTAGAAGATCGATAAGTGTATGATGTAAATCGGGACGATGATGCTGAGGGGGGAATTCAGGCATAGTCATACTACTCAACGCCTTTCTGTTATTGGTTTGTTACTATTAATATTCAATCTGTTGGTTACTTGTTAAAGAAAAATAGAACCCTATTCTTTGCAAACCATAATATGGGCATTGAGAAAGCCATTACCAAGAGAGCACTGTTCCGTAAACATGAGGTATACTAGCGATTGGAATGCGGTTAAGTAGAAAATCAGCCACTCTCACTTTCTAGAATGCCTTGCTCCCGTTCAGTTGCGTATTCGAATTGTAATGAACAAATTGCTGACAATATAAAATGGGTTATTTAAGCAAAGTATAAACTTTGCCAAATAACCCTGAAATTAAGACCTTATAACATAGTTATTATTAACCGGGGGGAATATCCAGGATGTCTTCTAATTTAAACTCCAGCAGCATTTGGTTCTTGAGAACAGTTTGCAAAGACCTTCTTACTTCGCGGTTAACAGAGAGTAATCCCGAAATGGAAGTTGCTGTTATTGATAGACCAGGAAGGGTTCCCAATACAGCCTGTAGTTTTTCACCCTCAGCATTAATAATATGGGCTAAACCAAGTTCCTCCAATGCTACCGAGGCTAACAACAGGTTTATAACTTGAGTTCTATTAAGGCTAATTGACGGGGTAATAGTTGGAATAGTTGGCAATGACATTACTTAATCCCTCCTTTTTACATAACTTACCTTATTAATATGTTATTAAATAAAACCTTGTTACACTTTGACATATCCCGCTCCGAAAAATCGTTATTTAGTTACTTTTCAAAAATCTCATAAACTCAGGTTTAAGATACTTTGTAAGATCAGCCAGGGTGGAGTGCATGTTTATCAGTTTAGTAATAGCTTCATGAGCCGGTATAAAGTTATTCGAAACAATTAACGCCTTAAGATACGCCAAAAAGGCTTCCTCTTCATTTTTTAGTTCCTCAAAACAAAGCCCTATATAAAACCAGGCTCTGAAACTGCCCAACCCCTTGATAGTTAAATAATTAAGGTTGTTTTCTCCCATTTCAATGCATTCTCGGAAACAATCTAATGCTTCCTGATACATCTTTTTGTAATAAAGGATTACTCCCATATAGAATCTCAGGTCAACGTAATCAGGAAACATTTGGACTGCGGATTTAATACCCGGCCATGCTCCCTCCCAACTTCCGGTTTCCATTAAAATAGAATATTTCAAACTATAGAGCATCGAGGGGGGCGGAATAATCCCTTCATTTATAAACTGGGTTATAGATTGGTTAACATGGTCAAAGGCTTTATTAAACTCATTGCTTCGATAGTACTCTGCTGCCAGATAATAATGGGTCCAGGCATGATTTTTTTCTTCTTCTAATTCTCGTAATAACAAACTAACATTTCTCTTAAATTTCTGTTTATTCTCTACCTGTGAGTTCATATAACCGTAATGATAAATTTTTAAATCTAAAAACCCCACCCGGTCTTGTTCATAAGCTAAGGAAAGGTTTAGCCATTCATGAATTTTATTTTCGAAACGAAAGCCCATATGATTTCTAAAAAACCGGGGTTGGGCTATTTGTACAACCTGGTCATGATCAACCTCTTCGCCGTAGAAATTAATAAGCGGGACTGAGAGAGCATCATAATCACTAAAGAGCGTCTGATTATTTAGCTGATTCCTATTTTCCGGAGCCACTTCCTCATCTGCATCCAGCCATAAAACCCAATCCCGGGTAACTTTATCCAGGCCAAAGTTTCGGGCTTCGGCAAAGTCATTATTCCATGGGTAAGGGAAAACCTGGGCGTTATAGGAATGGCAAATTTCCATGGTTTTATCTGTTGACCCGGTATCAACAATGATAATTTCGTCTACCAGATTTATTACGCTATCTAAACATCTCTTTATACAGTTTTCTTCATTTTTCACGATCATTGCTAAAGACAGGCTTGGTTTGTTTGGCCTCAAAATAGGCACCTCCTAATGAGCAATTTAGAAATTGGAGCGAGATTTACTTTTTTACCAGGATTAAACGGTCGGCCAAATTAAACCACCATATATAGGGGTTATAAATACCGTTAATCGAACATATCTTCCCGCCCAGCTCCACAAATTTGGCTTCCCACCATTCCCGGGGTTTAATATTTATGTGGGTAGGATCAATATCATCTGGCTCATGCCTGGTTACAACGTATACTAAAACCCATTGGCTGGAAACGCGTAATAATTCGGCACAGGTTTGGTCAGCTAATTCTTCGGGAATATGTTCTAAAACATCGAAAATGGTAACCAGGTCAAACTCGTTGTTTTTATAGGGCAGCTCCGAGGCCAAACCAAGTTTTACCCGGTCACTAATTTCTTTCGGTACTTTGTCTACCGCATACTCGGAGGCATCAATACCGTAGGCATCAACTCCCCGGTCATAAAGAGCTTTAACTATAAAGCCCTTGGCACATCCTACATCTAACGATTTAGCCGGGGCAAAGTGTTTTATTATATGTGCTGCTGTTTTTTCTACTTCCCCGCCAATTCTTTCCCAGGAATAATCTACATAGTTACTTTTCCCTGACTGGCATCCCCGGTCAAAATAGTCCTGGTCATAAAAAGATAAGTCAGAGCAACCTGCCATTACTTAACCCCCTCCCTATTACTTACCCTCGAAAAACCAGTGTTTAATTAATCCAAAGGGTGCTAACTCACTTAAAAGCTCATAGTCTCATAAGATATCAAAATGGATTCTTATCTTCACAATATGTATTGAAGACAAAGGCGTGTTTGCAGAATCATTTAAAAAGGATCTGTTACCCAAAAAAGGTGATTAAGGAGAAGACGACTTGACAGGTGAGTTAAATACGGATACCAAACCGAAGGATAGAAAATTTAGCGCTGAAATGCTGGAAATAGTAAGGATTATGAATTCTAAAAAATATAAGGCTATAGTACTCTATCTTATTCCTGAAAATGAGAACCCTAACCCAGAATTAACCCAACTCCTAAGTGAGATGGCTTCCAGGGGTTATTTGTGCTTTTTGTGCCGGCCATCGGATTCCGGGGGCATTGAGACTCTGGAGGAAAACCTGATTTTAGTTCATCAAGGATTCTCCATTATTCCGGTTATAAAAAGCTTTTCCGCTATTATATTGTCGACACAAAACATTCATCCGGATTGGGCTGAAATTTTACATCATAAACTACTTTGGCTCCATATTGATATGGAGACTCCCTTTAACACATCGGATGATATTTCTAACCAGGCAAACCTCATTAGTTATTTTTCAACCACCCCAGTTGGAGAAAAGTTTTCCTCTAGCAGTAAAGGGCTAAGTCTTAAACCGGGTCAGGAAAATCAAGTTAACACAGATTTAATAGAAGAAAGAATAAAGTCTCTGCCGCTCGGTTGGCTACCTTATGCCAATCTTAATCTTCTGGGGAAGGTTGCCGTAATGACGGCGACATTCTTAGATTTTAGCGGAGAATACTTTTATAATGGGGGAGCTGAACGCTATTTACTCGATTTAGGGGAAATTTGCGCAGAGCTTAATAGTCAATTGGTTATTTTTCAATATGGAGATTATCCCTGGATGCGAAGCTTTAAAAATATCGACATTGTATCTTTAAGTCGACATGGAATAAGGGCTGAAGGCTGGATATTAAAATGTGCCAGGGACTTTAACCAGGTTTTTTATGAACAAGTTCAAGGGAGAACGGCTCTGAACATTTATTCAGCCTTTTTTGAGGCCTGGCCACTGGCGACTACTCCTAATATAGGCATTAGTCATGGGGTTTCCTGGGATAACCCGTACAATGACTACGAAAACGCAGTCGAGTACTGGCTGATGAACCAGCGCTATATTGATGGAGCTAAAGCCTGTGAAGACCTGGTTTCGGTAGACACTAATACCGCCAATTGGTTGCAAACGATAGATTTTGACCTTGGGCAAAAGATTAAATTGATTCCCAACTATGTCAACCTGTCTATATTTAAGCCGGCAAAAGATTATCTGGAAAAAAGAGATAGGACAGTGATTCTTTATCCCCGTCAGCTTTATTCCGCTCGGGGACTATATTTGGTTCTGGAAATTATGGATGATATTTTAGAGCAATATCCTGAAGTTGAATTTCATTTTGTGGGCAGAGGGGGAGAACAAGATATTAATCAGGTATTTGACAAGCAACGAAAATGGGCGGAAAGGGTTAAGTATTATGCTCTGACAATGGAGGAAATGCCACAAGCTTACCGGAATGCGGATATTTCCTTAATTCCGTCGGTTCACAGTGAAGGTACCAGTTTATCCTGTCTGGAGGCTATGGCTACCGGTAATGCGGTTATAGCAACTCGAATTGGTGGATTATCGGACTTGATTATTAATAACTTCAATGGTTTTTTGATTGATCCCCGACCAGAGGAGCTAAAGCAGGCCATTATTAATTTATTAGATAATCCGGAGCAATTAAATTTAATTAAAAAAAGAAATCCTGAAGTGGCCCTGGCTTTTTCCAAGGACCTTTGGCGCAAGCGCTGGCTGTCTTTACTTAAAAATAAAATAGATAAAACTCCTGTAAATAAGATTGCAAATAACCGAACGGTGGAAATTAAACTCCTAAGTAATCCGATCGATTACGGTAAATTGGGGGAATTAATTATTTCATTATTAACCAATGGAGACCTGGTATATGTTCGCTCGAGTGCAATGCCCGATCCGGAATTAAGCTTTGCCCGAATCCAATGGCTATTGCCACAAACGCCATTATTTTCCCCCTGTGATTTGACTATCGAATGGTAAGGAGAATTTTTATGAAAGAAGGCACATCCAGGGTACTGTTGGGAAGTCCAGTTCGCCAGAAGGCTGAAATATTAAGTAACTTTTTATTAAGCATTAAGGAGTTAAGCTTAAGCACCATTGACGTTGATTTTCACTTTATTGATGACAATATCGAGGAAGAATCGAGCCAGTTACTTGCCTCTTTTGCTACTGAGAACCCGAATACGTTAATTACCAAAGTGGAAGATGATAGACCGTATATCTGTAATGAGAGTACCCATATTTGGGAGGAAAAACTTATTTGGAAAGTAGCAGAATTTAAAAATCGCATTATTAATAAAGCGGTGGATGATAGTTATGATTATTTGTTTTTGGTTGATTCCGATTTAGTATTGCATCCCCAGACATTAGAGCATTTAGTTAGCCTTAAAAAAGACATTGTCTCGGAAATATTTTGGACCAGGTGGGAGCCTGATTTCCCTGAATTACCCCAGGTATGGGCCTCTGACCAGTATAACCTGTTTAACTGTTTAAGAGGAGAAAACTTAACCGAGAGTCAGGTCTTACAGCGGGTTCTACAGTTTTTGAACCAACTGAAAGTACCCGGAGTTTACACGGTTGGCGGCCTGGGAGCCTGTACTCTCATAAGTAAGAAGGCTATTCAGGCCGGAGTTAATTTTAAGGAAATTTATAATATTAGTTTTATGGGCGAGGACCGGCATTTTTGTATTCGTGCTGCCGCCCTGGGCTTTGAGCTTTTTGTAGATACTCATTATCCGGCCTTCCATATTTATAGGCTCTCCGACCTGGATGACCTTGAGGAGTTTAAGATGCGCATTAATCAAACGATATAAAATTACAACATAAATGGACTATTTTAACATTTTCAAAAAGCGAGCATAAAATAATAATATAACCTTAAAAGGAGTTGATTGGTCATGTCATTACCGACTATTCCCACGATTACTCCGTCAATAAGTATAAATAGAACCCAGGTTGTCAACCTGCTGCTAGCATCGGTAGCCCTGGAAGAACTTGGTTTAGCTCATATTATTAATGCCGAGGGCGAAAAACTACAGGCTGTATTGGGAACTCTTCCCGGTTTATCCGTTAAAGCAACCTCCATTTCAGGTTTACTCTCTGTAAACCGTGAAGTGAGACGGATGTTACAAACGGTTATAAAAAATCAGATGCTTCTCCAATTTAAACTTGAGGATATCCTGGATATACCCCCAACCCCGCCCCCTTCTCCTCCCGTGTTTGTTGATGCAGGTTCAGCTTGGGGGGTGGGAGAACCGTACGGCACCGGCAATGCTCAGTATTTTACTTTAGAAAGTACGGAAACAGAAAAAACAGTCGTTCTTGGGTTGGGAGCAACTAATATTCCTGTGGGTACAGTATACCTTCTTCGCCAGGGTAATAATTTATTAGTAACTTTCACAACCGATTTTCCCTATGTAATGAACCAGGTACATCTATATGTTGATGATACTCCTCCAACTAACAGCGCTCCTGGATCGTTTCCATACCAACATACCGTTACTAACCCTAGCGACTATTTTAACACTTATACTTTTCCTCCTGTTGATGTAAGCGGTATTTCCGGGACGATTTATGTGGCCGTTCATGCCCACATTCTACAACAAGTATAATTGATGTCCCAACGACCCCCTTTACTTTTAGGGGGTCGCTTTTCGGGTTTGCGACCAAGTTCGAAGATGTTTCGCAATGTGGTTAATCTGGAAAACGAGAGTGTTGTACACTTTAGTAAGCTGAAAAACCCCTGGTCGTTTTAGTTATTGGATGATAAAATGAAAACAATTATCCACGGGGGCGAAGTAATGGACAAAACACTAATCAAACCACGTAGACTTTCTGTCCTTGCATTTTCCTTGCTATTTACATACTTACTCTCATTTTTGTTTGAAGGGCAGGTTTTATATAGCCTTACGGATCATTTTAGGGTACCCTCAACCACCTTTATCTTTACCGCCATTATCGCACACTTTGTCGGCCTGTTCTGCTGCGGCTTTTTTGTAAAAACGCCAAAGGCCGCAAAAAATGCAATGCTATACGGCATTGGAATTAGCTTTGTGGGCTCTATTCCTTTTTTCTTTTCGGCGTCTTTTTTATTGTGGGAAGTGTCACTTATTGTGTGTGCGCTGGTTTCAGGTTGTGCGGTTGCTTCATGGGGATGTTTTCTCAAAAGCTGGACGCCTAAAAATGAACGTATCAAAACCTGTGCGGATGTACTGATTTATTCCAATATACTGATGATTTTTATCAACCTTATGACTATTTACCTTTCACCCTTTATTGGACTCGGATTATCCTTGCTGGTATTAATACTCGCTGGACTTTTCACTGCGCTACTTCCGGTAACAGAGGAGCAGATAGCCGAGGTCAGCAATGTCAAGGTGTATCTTAGCTTAAAAGAACCAATGCTGTTTTTAATCTTATTTGTAGTCATTATCACCATTAACTCGGGGCTGATGTATCAGGTATTTAACCCGGCCTTTAAGCATTTGACCTGGCTGACCAGCTGGTATTGGGCAGTCCCCTATATAGTTGCCCTTATCCTCATGCGTAATCTATCGGCTAGAGCAAAACGTTCCTATTTTTTGTATATCGGCATGGTAATGATTATGGCATCCTTTATCTCCTTTATGTTGCTTGATCGGTCTGCTGGGAGCTATTTTATAGTTGATACATTGATGCTAGGTGCTTGTGGTATCTTCGATTTGTTTTGGTGGAGCATCATTGGAGAAATGCTGGAATACACCAACCATCCGGTAAAAATATTTGGTATTGGTATATCGGCCAATGTGTTTGGTGTGCTGATTGGTGGTTTGATTGGCAGCTCCATCACCTCAATAAATCTGCCCAGTGCCCATGTGGCAGTTATTGCTCTTACCGTGATTTGCCTTACACTGGCCATTTTACCTCAGCTAAACCGCCAGCTTGTACTGCTGTTAAAAAACCACACTTATCTTATGGTATATTCCATAATGGGAGAAAAAGAGCAAGATAAAATTATAAGTAATACAAAGGTGCTTGATTCTGATTTTCTCACTGAGCGTGAGCACGAGGTCTTGCAATTGATTCTTGGTGGTAAAACAAATAAGGCTATTGCTGCAGAGCTTTTTATAAGTGAAAACACTGTGAAAACCCATGTAAAAAATATCTACTCTAAATATAACGTTTCCTCCCGAGCTGAAATTATTAGTACATTGCTGAAAAACCAAATCCACGATTAAAGCCTTTAAATAGGCACTTTTATCGCCCCTCACCCGTTTGGGTGAGGGGCTTTTTTGTGGCAAATCATTCCTTTTAGTGATGACAATTCCAGCTCTTATATGGATTATTTATTTAGCAATAAATAAGGAGTTGATTGCATGAGCAAATTTTGTGTTGCCTGTGGTATACAGCTAAAAGACGGTGCAAAATTTTGTACCGGATGTGGAGCGGCAGTAACAAAGCAGAATACGGTGAAAAACGATATAAGCGAAAAAGTTTCCACTGCGATTAGCCAGCAAACAACTAAAACAGTAAAGCAAATGCTGAACACCAGCTTTGCACCGGTAACTGCCGGAGAGACAACTTTGACCCAGGAGCTATTTCCTTTGTCTATGCCGGAGATTGCAAATGTTTTCGGGGTTATAGGCAATGGAATAAAACGGATGCTCGGATGCTTTAGAGCAGCCTTCCGGGATAAAAAGCAATTGATACCGGCCCTGGTTCTAGGGGCGTTGTGGGCACTACTTATCTTTCTGCCAATAGTAGGCATTGATTCTGCACCGGTAAAGTTCCTGTCCTGGCTGACATTTGTGCAGGGGGGACTAAATGGCGGCCTCATAAGTCAAATCGGCGGGATTCTAGGTAAAGGCTTGCTGGCAGCTTTGTTTACTTCATTAATCATTGATAAAAGCACATTGGGGCAGATAAAAGTTGGTATATCTGCCTTGACAGGTGGTTCAAAAGGAGACAAAGCCACTCTGGCCAGCTGGTTATTAGGTATGGCCCTGGCACTCATACTTTACAATCTCATGGTGGGCAGCACCTCATTACAAAACAGTATGGCGGCTATTGCTTGCCTGGGTCTTTCTCTTCGCGGCCTGGCCAATGGCGGCGGTTTTGCCCGGCAGTTTTTTACCTCTCTATTATACAAAAAATCGGCCAGCACAACCGGAATTCAACGGTTTATGGCGGGATGGGCGGCTGGTTTCGCTCTGGCGTTAGTGGTCTCTGTGTTACCGGGGGGTATTAATGGGTATATCTTGGGCGGTATTTTATTCATCGCTGCAGGTATCGCTAAACTTATAGGCGGTAAAAGCGAGGAGGTGACTGTTCAATGAAAAAACGAATATTATCTCTGTCTCTTATACTTGCATTTATGTTCCTGTCTATTTTGCCAACAACTACATATGCAGCAAGCCCCAAGGAGGGAGATTATGTAGACCCGGTGGAATATTACGATCTGCAGCGGTTTGCGGGGATGCAACTGACTGCCAAAGGCGATATCAGCAAGGCCATTCAGGAAAAGGATTTCCTGCCGGTGGAATTGGTGCTGGAACCTTTGGTCCTGGATTATGCAGCCATCAGAATGGCCGCCGGCAATTCCGACCCCTCTTCCGGTCAGGACACCTACCCTTTTAACGGAAACCAGTGGATCTTAAAAGCGGGCGAAAAGAGCAACTATAGCATCACCCACAGCGGCGGCAGCAGCGGGCATTATCTGCCGGGAAGCAAGGACGAAAACCTTTGGGAATGGAATGCTTCAATAAATTTAAGTTTCCACAATGTGGTTTATTCTATCGAAAAAATCAGCAGGGGAGGAGTCCGCTTTGATCTGGCCTATGAAGCAGAAGGTACTGCCGCTGGCCGGGGATCACAGGAATTCTTGGAACCAGGTAGTGTTTCAAACAACATGACTTTTACAGGTGAATATACTCTGCAGGACAGTGTGGATGGCAGAATTAACTGGTATGTGGGTGATGATGGCTTTTTGCGGATTTACCTGAATCCCAGGGGGAGTTATAAGGAAAAACTGGAAAGGGCCAACCAGGACGCACCAGAGATATCTGAGAAAGAGAATGCCAATAACCAGGCCAATGTGTGGTTCAAGGTAACCAGTGTAAAACTGGGCAAAATTGACGGAGCTGCGGGAGCGGTGCAGGGTCAGGTGGATACCCGGGCGGATAAAGAGAAGGGTGAGACTTCGGTGCCCATCCCCGAAGCACTGGCTATTTCCATTCTGGGCATTGGTGCGGCTATTGCCGGTGCCGGAAGTGGTAGCGGCAGTGATAAGGGCGGCAAGAAAAGCCGCTACAAGATGTGTTTGCGCAAGGATTTTGGGGATGCTATTCGCTATGACCGTGAACCGGTACCCGTCTATGCCCGTATGGTAGAAATAACACCTGAAGGGGAGGAAATTGACCGCCCTGACCTGACCAGTTCCATACAGATATTTTCCGGAGAGAATTTATCAGTGGACAGCTGTAGCATGGTGGATAATTATATGGGGGCACTAGTTTCTGTCCAATCTCAGCCAGGGTCAGTTAACCCTACCGAAGGTGTAGTCAGTATTAAATTCACCGGGGAAGGCGGCTCCTTCCAAAACAATGTTACTTTCCGTCTAATAGGCAAGCCCTATATTTCCTTCCCTGAGCAGGGTAATTATCTTACCATGACTATACCGATGCTGTTTGGTGATGAGGACAGTTATGAAACACCGTTTATTCTAAATGATTTTCTGGAAAAGCCAACCTCAATAAATATTAAGCCTGATGAAGGTTCCCCTTTCAGCTGTGCGATAGAGGAAATCGAAGAAAATCAGTATATTCTCAAGGTGCAAAATAACAGCGCAGCACCTGAAGCCCATAAAGCTGTCAAGCAGACAGCGTTTATCGGAATACGGGCAGAAAACGAGCAAGAACTGGCGGAAAATAGCGTCAAAATTGAGCTTTATCCCGAGGGGCTCTCCGTTCGCGACATAGAGTTTGATGAAAATGGCTATGCTCTGGTGGGAACCTTTGATAATGAGTCTACGGACGAGTTTGGTGATGTGTTGCCCACCAGTTTCGTGATGGATTTCGCCGTGCCGGAGCTGGACGAACATGACCAGCGTAAGGTCCGGGTTTTGGAACCAGATGAATTCACCCCGGTGTTTGACAAGATCAAAGGAACCGATGAGCGTACCACAAACCTGGTGGAAAGGTTTAAGTATAACATTGAAGAAACCGTCAGCAATCTTAAGGAATATAAGTTTGCTCCCCAGGAGGCACTGGTGGAAGAGGAAGGCCAGCCTTACTATGTTACCCTGCCTGTTTCCTGTACCTATGGGGAAAAGGAATATACGCTGAATCTACCGGTTCGTTTGATCGGTGGAGGCCCCGGGCCTATGGACGGCTGGGATGAAGAATTTGCCAAGATGAAGCGTATCGTCAGCCGTGTAGGCGGTATCAGTCCGGAAATTGCTCGCGTACTTCGTGAAAATGGCCAGAGGATGTCCACTGCGGAACTGCGCCTAATCAGCAGGCGCATCTGCCAGGACGCTATTGTCTATTACACCAAGGATGCAGCAGAGTACAACCAAATAGCTGATGAACTGGATAATATGATCTACTATGCTGAGTGGATCAAATGGTTTGGCGACCAGGCCTTTTCCTATCTGATCAGCACTTATTACGGTGACACAGCCGATGCCATCCTTTCCCCGGCTAAGGATATATTCGCATCCTTCCTGGGTGAAGTCATCGGTACGCTGGTTTTGGGAGAGAAGTTTTATTTCGACCAACTGGAGACCGGTAAAAACATTAACGCCGCCTTTGACAACCTGATCGGCAACGCTTTTGATGACAAGATGGGCAAAAAAGTGGATTTCAAGCAGGTCTGTGTGGTCGTGGGAGGCTTTTTGGTCTGGAAAATCGCTAAAAACCTTTATGATAGCCTGGACAGAGACGGCAAGATGGACCTGTATGCAGCGATTACCGCCACCGCTGGCGATTTGACAGCCATGGGCATGAAATCGATTGCCGGTAGCTTTTTCCAGAAAGCCCTGAAAAACAAAGTGGTGCAGGAAAACCTCAGCACTCCGATGGCTAAATGGCTGCAGGACGTAGTTCCTGATACAACCCTGGTCAAATGGGGAAAAGGCAAAGAAGCGCTGAAATACCAAATGACCGATTTCGCCAAGTCCGATGTAATTCAAAAATACCTGGAAGAATTCTTCGGCATGGGGGCAGCCAAGGTAGTGGAAATCGATATGGCTGCTGCCAAAGGATTATATGAATTAACCAGCCAAAGCAGCATAGAAAGCACGATCGATGTTTCAGCCTGGCCGATTATCAGCTGGACAACAATTACTAGCGACAAAAATGCTCGGCCCGAAGCCTACAAAGTTTCCATTAACCTAAAAACACAGGTAGTGGATAAGCTGTATGACTATGTTTTCGAAAAGATGTTCGCCGATATTCCCTTTGCCCAGAATGTCAAACCTTTACCAGATGATCCGCCCTATATTGCTCTCAGGGCATAGCATGACTTGTTAGCTTTGCTGCGTAGGCCTCTCACCTTGTATCTATTGCGGGGCTTACGCGGCATAACTCTGCTCAAACCAGAAAGGAGTATTAAAACCGTGCAGATGTTAAGAAAAAAAGCTATTATCCTGGGCAGTTCTTCATTTATAGGGTTAGGAGTATGCTGCTACTTAGTTTATAATCATAGTTTAAATTTGCTGTCTATTTTACTGATTTTGATAACAGCTACTACGGTGTGTTTTTACCGCCAGCTACAAAGGCTAAGTACAGCAAGCCTGATTATGGAAAACTCGATTTTAACCGTTCCTGTTGTAACAGTTTGGAGCAACAGTGATAGTTCGTCCTTGCCAAAGCGTAAAAAGTCCACCCTTATGGTTGTATCCTGTTTTGGCATTTTGTCTGGTAATGAAGTGTACAAATTTAACTGTGACGGCATACGCTTGTTAGCGGTGGAGATTAATCGGGAATCTATGTTTCTTACCTTTGGAACGGAGGAAAAGGAACGTCATATAAAGCTTTTACACGGACTTTCCAATAAAGAAGATATACGATTGATTGCAGAAAAATTTCGTTATGAAACTGGTGTAATCCCGGTTGTAGCCGGATGGCATAAATAAGTGGTGCCAGGCACCGGAGTTATTGACTTATTGAAGTATATCTAAGAATGTATATTTGCGTATAACAGAAATGATTGTCAGTGGTTTGCTTTTTAAGAGTATAGTAAAATTATACTATATTTAAATGGAGAGGCTGAGATAATATGAAACGTTTTAGTAAAGCCATCCTCAAGCTGATTCAGGGACTATCCAAAGCAGTATTACGTTTTCCGTTAACCGTATTCTTTTTGATTTGTTGCACCACCTTGACCTGTTACATGATTTCTCTGCATAAAAGCCCCGATTTAATTATCCAGAAGCTGATGTTTGTCTGTTTGCTGGGTTCTTTCATAGGGGTAACTGCTCAGTTCGCCTGCGAACGTTTCCCGCGCCTGGCCCGGCTACGTTGGGCTGTTTACGCATTATCTGCTCTGCTCACTCTGGGCTATTATTTAATCATTTCCCCGGCACCAGCCATAGATTATGGAGTAGGTGCCCGGACATCGGTGGCGGTATTCTCAATGTTTTGCGCTTTCATCTGGCTGCCATCTTTCCGGGGCAAATTTGATTTTAACAGTGTAGTCCTGATTCATTTTAAATCGGCTTTAACATCAATTCTTTACGCCGGAGTGCTAGCGGTTGGCCTGGCATCCATTATCGGAACTATTGATATCCTGCTCTTTAAGGTCAATAGCGATGCTTATGGATATATGATGGCCATCGTCTGGATTCTTTTCGCAACTACTTATTATCTCTCACTTCTGCCCCGTTTCAATTCGAAAACGGAATTGGATCAGACTTATGCATTAGAGGCGAGCCAGTGCCCTCGCATTTTGGAGATACTTATTTCCTACATAGCTGTTCCATTGGTTGCTGCGTATACACTGGTTCTGCTGGCCTATTTCATCAAAATTGGGATTACCATGAATTGGCCAACTGGTCAGCTGGGACCCATGATTTTGGCTTATTCTGCTGCCGGACTGATCATCTATATTTTGGCCAGCGGGCTGGAAAACCGCTTTGCTATACTATATCAGCGTATTTTTCCTAAGGCGATAATCCCAATTGTAGTAATGCAGCTTATTTCCGTATATATACGACTAAGTGCTTATGGGATTACGGAATCCCGCTACTATATTGCTTTGTTCGGTATCTTTTCGATAGTTATTGGTGTGGTGCTATCCTTTAAGCCGGTAAAGAGAAATGGTCTCATTGCCATCCTGGCAGCAGGTTTTGCTATACTTTCGATTCTTCCGCCGATGGATGCTTTTACCGTGTCACGTAACAGCCAGATAACCCGACTAGAAAGCTACCTGCAGACAGAGGGAGTATTGGTGAATGGAAAGATTAATCCCAAGAGCGATGCTGATATGACCTTGCGATTGGAAACCACCAGCATCTTTAATTATCTGGAAAGGCGAGGTTATCTTAAAGAGGTTGCCTGGCTCCCGGCTGATTTTGAGACTAACCGAGATATGGAAAAGACCCTGGGATTTGAGCCCGCATACAAACATACGGGGGATAACCAGAATAACTTCTTTGCCCATCTGGATATGCAGAAACCACTGAACATTGAGGGCTATGATGTTCTGCTCCAGGCCGGTACTTATAAAGGGATGGACCCTAAAGAAATCATGACTTATGACTTTGAGGTACGCGGGGTTCCATATAAACTCATACTTGACCCCGTGTCAGCGAAAGAAACCCGGGTATCAGTTCAAAATGCTGCGGATGAAAAGCTGATATCCACCGGTTTATATGATTTTGCTGATTCAATTTCCGGCATCAGTAACCGGCCCAAGGAGGCCCTGGATGCTAAAGATTTGACCCTGGATGTTGAAAATAACAACTGCAAGATGCGAATCATCTTCCAGCATATCGGCATTACCTATGGCACCGGCGGAGACGCCGGGGCTGATTACAACATGTTTATCCTAATTGCTGTTCCAGCTCAAAGGTAAGTTTAAGAGTAGGGTATTGGAAATTCGTTTGTGGGTTGTTTAAAGTAGATGGAGAATTACTGTAGCTGCAAAGGTTAAGAGGATAGGGGGACCCGTTCCCTTGTCCCACGTGTTAATCATCATACATAGCAGCAATTAAATCCTTGTATTTTTCCTGCACGAATTTCCTTTTAACCTTCATAGTAGGAGTAATCTCTCCAGCTTCCTGAGAAAACTCATGTTTAAGCAGTGTAAATTTCTTAATACGCTCTACTTGCCCCAGACTATTTTGCCGTTTGTTGATAATTTGTTCATAGAACTTAACTACTTCAGGATGCTTAATCAATTCCTCCCGGCTGGAAAATGTTATACTTGCTTTGGCAGCCCAGTCTTCCAGGTTTACAAAGCTTGGAACGATAAGAGCAGATACATATTTTTTACCGTCTCCTACTACTGCTAGATATTCAATGAAGTGGTCTTCTCCCATCATAAGTTCAATCATTTGCGGAGCTATATTCTTGCCTCCCGAGGTGATGATAAGGTCCTTAAGCCGGTCAGTTATAAAAAGATATCCGTCCTCATCAATTCGTCCGATGTCACCAGTTTTGAACCATCCGTCCTTGGTAAACATCTCCTTGCTCAACTCCGGCTGGTTATAGTATTCCTTAATAATGTTTGGGCCTCTTGCTTGAATTTCACTTGTATCAGGGTCGATTCTGATATCTACCAGCGGAACGGCGGGCCCTACTGAACCGAATTTGAAGTAATGAGGGCTATTCATAGTAAGAACCGGTGACGTTTCAGTAAGCCCGTAGCCTGACGTAATAAGCACACCGCAGTAGAAGAAAAACTTCTCGATTTCCGGGTTGAGGGCTGCGCCTCCATAGTTTAAGTGATCCATATTAGTACCAAATAGCGCCCGGACTTTGTGAAGCACAAGTTTATCGGCAATTTTTCTTTTGAGAGTGAGAAAACTTGGGGGTTGAATCCCTGCCAGGACTAAATCCCCGTGCTGGCGCCCTACCTCCACAGACCAGTGGAAAATTTTCTGTTTCATCGGAGAGGCAGTTCTAACTTTTGTGTAAAGAGTGGAATATATCTTTTCAAAAAGTCGGGGGGCACTGTTCATAACGTGCGTATTTGCTTCGCTCAGGCGTTCAAGTATCTCATTGTGGTCCTCGCAATACCATAGCTGCATACCCATTGATAAGATACCGTAAGACCATGATCTTTCCAGTACATGAGTTAGAGGGAGCATACATAGAGAAGATTCCCCTTCAACAAAGCCTTCCTCAGTATAGCGTCCAACGGCCCAGGCATTATGCAGCAAGGTTTTGTGGGTATGCACGGCGCCTTTTGGCTCGCCGGTCGTTCCAGAAGTATATATAATCGTACAAATATCATCATAATGGGCTCTTTTCATAATTTCTTCGATTTCACTTTTACGTGGAGTGGCTCTGCCGTCATTAAGAAAGTCATCCCACATAATAACACGTTTGTCATCATGAACTTTAGTTCCGCGGTGGAATACGATAATTTTGTCCAGGGAAGGGCATTTTTCTAAAAGCGGATAGGCTGTGTCATAATGAACCTGGCGGCCAACAAAAAGAACCTTAATCCCAGAGTCATTGATTATGTAGGCGCATTCTTCCTCTGTATTGGTGGCGTAAATTGGTACGGTAATACACCTGATAAGTAATGAGCCTAGATCAGACAGATGCCATTCGGCTCGATTAGCTGAGAAAATCCCAATTTTGTCCTCTTCTTTGATGTCTAAACTGAGAAGTGCCGAAGCAACTGCAAACATTATCTCGGAAACCTCGGTCCAGGTGAAGGTTTCCCATTGACCATACGGCTTGTGATGAAGCTCTTCCTTGTCTCCGTACTTTTTGGCATAATTAACAACCATGACCGCTGTCTGTTGCCATTCATCGAGGTACTTGTGGAATTCCTTTTCTAAACTCGCCTTTTCTTTTTTAAACTTTTCGGTGTAATTAATCCGCGGGCCGATTGCCTTCAAAGTGTTATAAGCCATACTAGTCCTCCTATATCACAATTATGGGAGTCACAAATTAACAATTATGGATAATACTATAATTAAATATATCATAAAACAAATGGAATTACTGAAATATTTTGACAATTGATAAAATATATAGGATTTTATGAACTCATGAAGAAAAGAGTGGATAACTACAACCATCAAAGTGAAAGTTTTATAAACGATTAGATATATAGTGGGTAAGGCAAATTTTTGGGTATCTACGCTGAGTAAAAGGCCCTCTGGAGGAAGGATGGAGGAGGTTAAGGAAATGAGCGGTTTAAATCAGTCCAAGAGGAGAAATGCAGTAAATTATAAAAAGCCAATGTTTTGGGTAATTATTGTGGCTATGGTTGCGGTGGTGGCAGTGGCAGCGGGTTTAATAAACAAACCCGTAGGGAGTATTACTTATGAGAATGACAAATATGGTTTTTCAATGATATTGCCCAAGGATTTCGCGGATAAGGTTAATGTAGGTGAAGAAGGTAATTTCGTATTTTTTACATATAAAGAAATCCAGGATATGCATTCTGATGGGATATTAGGTGTAGTGGGAAGAATTGAAATCTATGATAAAAAAGAAACCACTAAAAACCAGATAAAAGAGTTGGCCGACATGTACAACCTAAAATATTTGGGGGAAAACGAAAAATATTATTTCGGTTGGGCTCATGCCACCGATGTTCAAATTCCTCCGAATGCCTCAGATCAAATAAAGGAGAATTATAGAGCTCTGGAAGAAGAATTTGACCAGGTTATTAAGACTTTTAAAATAAAAAATGGTTTTAAAAATGAAATAGTAAGTGTAGTTGAAGCTTTTGGCAGTAAGCTGCAAATGGTTCCTCTTGTGGCACCGGAGGCTGAGGTGGCTAAAAGCATACAAGAGAACTACAGTGGTTTAGTTGCGCCAGCACTCATTGAGAAATGGACAAATGACCCCCAAAATGCTCCGGGGAGGGTGGGTTCCAGTCCCTGGCCGGACCGTATAGAGATTTTAAAGGTTGATAGAGTATCAAAAGATGAATACGAGGTTAAAGGAAATATTGTGGAAATAACCAGCGTAGAGATAATAAACGGAGGGGCAGCCGCTAAAAGACCGGTTACGCTGGTAATGAAGAAAATAGATGGACACTGGTTAATCAGCGAACTCACCATGGGTCAATATAAACGTAATACGTCTTCTTTAGGGGATGACGATTATTCGCTGGTTGTTGGGAAGCAGACCATTTCCTTAAACAGCCAGGATATTCAACAAATTTATAAAACCTTGGGGAAACCGATATCAGAAACTGAAGAAGTTTTAGGTAGCAATGCTGATACTTTTATAGGTTCTCGTATAAAAACGCTAAAATATGAAGACATTGAAATTAAACTGTTTTCCCCTAAAGACAACCCGTCAGCATACTGGATTATGCTTATGGATGTAACCGGTTCGGATATACAAACACCAAGGGGAATTGCTATCGGCTCCACTCTTGAACAACTTAAAAAGGCCTACAGTAACCTTGCAGTGGTTCCGGAAGATAGAATAGATAAGAGTACTTATACCTATAGAGTTGGCAAATACGAAGAATTTAAACATATGGAATATACAGTGAAAGACGGGATTGTCACTCAGATCAGGCTTTATATCGAAATGCCATAGGGGACACAGGTTATTTTTTTTTTGGGAAATAACTAGTGTTTATAGAGATAAGATTGCTCTAAAACGGTTACTAGCGCTCAAGAGAGAATCGTATATGTCTCAAAAAACGAAGTAAGAAAGCAAAAAGGAAGTTTCTATTTTAATAAAAGGAAAATAATTACTAGTTATTTCGTACCGATAATAATTCCTGATACATATGGGATAAGCCATATTACCCAAACGTGTACACTGAGTTTGCGGAAATTTGTCCTGGCAGCTTCATCATTTTTTATTAAAACTATGGTTGCCCATATAGCATGAAAAAGCATTATTAAAACTGCCAAAAAACCAGTAACTACGTGTAAACTAAATTGGAATTGAACTTCTAATCTGCTCATTGCTATTGTTCCGGCAGTATCAAAAGTAAAACCTATCCAGAACACAACTAAGTGCCATATTAGGAGTTGTCCCTGGATTTTTTCACTCCAGACACCAATGCTATAAAAAACAAAAGCAAGACTGATTAAAATAATTGCGGATAGAAGCATCAAATCCTCCCGTTAAAATATTAAAGTACTTTTAAATAGATTTCTCAATAAAGAGTAATTAATACTTACTTATCCTTCTACCAGCCTGCCTATGGATGAGAAGAATTATTGAAAACCTGAATATTTAGGTAAAAGGCGATTTTGTAAAAAAGTTTCATGCTTTGTTCACAGTATCTTCATAGATCTTGTCTACAATAAACCTGTGCTCAAAAAATATTTGAAAGGAGATTGATGCGTTTGCCAAAACAAAGAATCTTACGTGGTATTTTGAGTAGTTTTGTTATCGGCGGGTTGCTCCTGTCCTCTGCCAGTCTGGCCCTGGGCGATAACTCTGCCAACAAACAAGCACCTGTTTGCAAATCAGTACATGGTGCTATGCATCCGGGATTTATGAAACCGGAAATAATGAACGATGTCCTGAAACAGCTTAAGTCTGACCAGGTACTAACCCAGGAGCAAGTCGATAAACTGCTCACACTGATGCAGGAAAACAAGGAAAAGAAACCTATCCCGGACAAAAAACTGACTGCCGAAGAAAAGGAAAAACTAAAAACGATGACTCCAGAAAAACGTCATCAATATATGAGGGGAAAAAAGGCATCCGGTGTCCCCAAGGATATGAAATTCAATCGGGATAAAGCCGGGAACCATAGAACCAATCCCTTTGGGAAAGCGGTATCCAGCGGTATAATCACTCAGGCTCAGGCTGATGCTATTCAGTATGCTGTTAGAGAGCAAATGGTGAAGCAGCAGCAAGAACAACTGCAGGCTCGTTTAGAGGTATTAGTAAAGCAGGGCAGCATCACCAGTGAACAGGCCAATGCGGTTATAAAAGAATATGCCAGTTTCCAAAAAGAACGGCAAATAGAAATGGATAAAATAAAAGCTATGTCTCCTGAAGAGCACCGGGAGTTCATGAAAGACAAAAAAGCATCGAGGATTTATCCTCTAAAATCACTAGTTGAGGCAGGAACCCTGACCAAACAGCAAGCAGATCAAATAATGAAGGCTTTGCACCAACGCCCAATTCAAGATAAATAAGCCGAAATGAGCTTATAAATAGATACTTTTCTTTTTCTTCTCTGTTAAATTCAAGGAAAGGCTCTGCAGTTTTATCTGTAGAGCTTTTTTTTAACTTAAACAAGAGCTTGATGATGCTGACAATGGTCACAAAAACTACACAAAGGTGTTTTAAAATAGAAGATAGGGAAACTTATCTTAAAACAGGGGTAGCGTTTTTAACCAGAGCTGTTTTGCTAAATATAAGTTTTCTCTTGTGGAGGTGTTACCTGATCATATGACGCGGATTTTAATCGCTGATGACGAGGAACGTATCAGACGACTAGTATGCGACTTCTTGAAAAAGGAAGGTTTCGAGACACTGGAAGCTGACAACGGGCGGGAAGCCCTGAATATACTTTTCCATTCGGCTATTAATCTGGTCATTTTAGATGTTATGATGCCCGAATGCGACGGATGGGCCACATGTAGGGAAATCCGTAAGGAATCGGATGTCCCCATCATCATGCTTACGGCTCGGGGAGAAGAAAACGACGAACTATTCGGTTTTGAACTGGGTGCTGATGAGTACATCAGTAAACCGTTCAGCCCGCAGGTACTGGTAGCCAGAGTTCAGGCTTTGCTCCGGCGGGTGGGTAATGGACTTAAACACCTGGAACGCTTTGAAGGACTGGAGATTGATAAAGAAGCCCGCTACGTCAATGTCAACGGGACACGACTGGAGCTTAGCCCCAAAGAATTTGAGCTTCTGGCCTACCTGGCTGAAAACGAAGGAAAAGCCCTGAGCAGGGATCAAATCCTTAATGTCGTCTGGGACTACAACTATTATGGCGATCCTAGGACGGTAGATACCCATATTAAAAAACTACGCTTAAAACTTGGAGTGAAGGGAGAATTCATCCAGACAGTAAGAGGTGTCGGTTACAGATTTGAGGTAAATCATGACTAGTTCCATTCGCTGGCGTTTATTTACCGGGGTTACACTTCTAATTGCATTTTTTGTGTTCTTCTCCTGGATTCTAAATACCAATTATTTAGAAAAATACTACCTGTCCCAAAAAAACAATGCATTAATGAGGAATGCCAAAACCATTGATCGTCTTTATCCCGACCACCTGGAGGATGCTTACTTAGAAATTGAAAGTCTGGAGCGTAATTCAGGGATACATGTTATGATTTTAGACAGTTCCATGGTTATACAGTATTTTTCCATGGCAAGGAGAAAACCTGATACAGGTATTTATCTACTGATGTCTCGACAAGATGAACTTGCCCAAAAAGGCAGTATCTCTGAACTTAGCCGGGATCGTTTTTTGAAAACCGACTTTTTAAATCTCATTTATCTACTTAACAACGGTCATTATTTGATACTTAACACGCCCCTGGCAGCTATAGAGCAGAGTGCCGGGATTGCTAACCGTTTCTTCCTCTATACCGGGGTGATCACTATTATCCTGGCTAGTATTCTGGCCTTTGCCTTTTCTCGTCGGTTTACGCGACCTATCCTGGAATTAAACGATATTGCTCAGAGTATGGCCCGGCTTGATTTTACCAAAAAATACAGGATCACGACCAATGACGAACTTGAGGAGTTGGGACAAAGCATTAATTCCCTTTCTGATCAGTTAAATGAGGCTATTTCTGATTTGCAGGGTGCTAATGCCAAGTTAAAAGAGGATATCGAACGGAAACGGCATATCGACGAGATGCGCAAGGAATTCGTTTACAGTGTTTCCCACGAACTCAAAACGCCATTAGCACTTATTCAGGGCTATGCCGAAGGTCTTAAGGTAAATGTAAATAAAGATGAAGCTAGTAAAAATTTTTATTGTGAAGTCATCATGGATGAAGCGGCCAAAATGAACAAGCTGGTCAAGGAGTTGCTGGATTTATCCCAGTTGGAAACAGGATATTTTAAACTGGAAAAAAGAAACTTTAAGCTCTCCGAGTTACTGGAACGCTTGGTGAATAAATACCAACCTATCTTTAATGAAAAAAACGTCATTCCACAGATGGAAAAACAGGACCTCGATTTACTGGTCCATGCCGATGCCGTACGAGTTGAACAGATTCTGGTAAATTATATCAACAATGCGCTGGATCACTTGGACGATTCCAGGGTACTTATAATAAAGTGTAAGAAGTTCGACAAAAAGGTGCGGGTGTCGGTCTTTAATTCCGGCAAACCCATTCCGGATGAATCACTGGATAAAGTATTCGATAGCTTTTATAAAGTTGACCGGGCCAGAACCAGAGCTTATGGTGGAACCGGGCTGGGATTATCCATAGTCAAAGCCATCCAGGGATTAGGCCAAAATGCCTATGGAGTGGATAATTTGGCTCAAGGGGTGGAGTTCTGGTTTGAAATCGACCTGGCTGAATAACGGTGTGACAGGGTAATATCCATCCGTCCTCATCATTTCAATAGTGGCACATAGGTGTCAGGGAGAACGGACGGTTCTCTTGACACCCCATTGGTTAGTACGTTATTGTCTAGCGTCTGTTGCCAGAACACCAAGATAACAGGGGGCATTTTTTGTTAACCCCCCTTGCGGCAGATGTCATTTATGAATATCATTAACTAAACCTGTAAAAGTCAGGACCTCGGAAAAATTGTATGTTAGGAGGCTTTAATGTCTGCTGAAAAATTATTTCTTACTCGTTATAACCGCTATCAAAAACTTGAAAAACGGTATGCAAAGAGTTTCGATAGGATAAGCAATCTGCGTTTTTTTATATTCCTGACCGGAGCAGGACTTACCATACTTTGCTCGTTCCTGGGAACCCCGACACAAGCCTTATCTGTTTTCATTTTCTTCCTGGTAGTATTTCTTGTACTTGTCCATAAGCATTCTAAAGTGGAACAGGAATTGAATACGGTTCGCGCCATGCTGGAAATACAGCGCAGGTATTTGAGCAGAATTGATGGGACCTGGGTTTCATTTAATGATTGTGGCCTGGAATTCGTAGATGGCAATCATCCCTACACCTATGACCTGGACATTTTCGGGCCTAAATCTTTATTTCAATGGATATCTGTGGCAAAAACAGTTCTGGGCAGAAACCATTTAAAAACACTTCTGGCCGACCCAACAAAAAATCTTAATACCATAAAAATGCGCCAAAATGCAGTTAGGGAACTGACTACTAAACTTGAGTTCTGCCAAAAACTAGAGTGCCATGGTTTGCTGGTAGATGAAGTATCGCGGGATACAGGGGGATTAATTAGCTATGCCGAAGAATCCAGTTCGCTCTCCAGAGTTATACGCATCGTTCGTTTTTTCCCCCTGGTTACCATTCTGGCCTTTGTACTAGCTATTTCAGGTTGGGGTCTACCCGTTGAGGTTCCTATAGTACTTCTTACCCTTCAGTTGCTATTATATTTTGCCGGATATCAAAAAATAGCATCAGATTTAGGCCGCGTGTATTCATTTCAAAAAAGTTTAGGTGTCTTTCGAAACATGCTCTTATTAATTGAATCTGAACAATTTAAAGATGATTACTTATCCACTCTGAAATCTGAATTATATAACCAGGCAGAGCCCGCCTCTGCTGGTATGAAACGCCTGGAACGAATATCCGATGCCATTGACCTCCGCTATAATCCTATTTTTTATTTTATTTTTAATCTGTTTCTATTTTGGGATTTCCACTGCGCGGTTTATTTAGAACGCTGGAAAGCTCAAAATGGTAATAGAATTAGAGCCTGGTTTGAAACCATTGGGGCCTTTGAGGCTTTAACCAGCCTTTCCGTCATATCCCATATACACCCGGAATGGAGTTTCCCTGAACTTCAGAATCAGGGAATGAAGATTGTGGCACGAGATCTTGGTCATCCCTTAATCCATCCCAAAAAATGCGTTCGTAATGATATAGATATTGATAACTATTCTTGTATTATTACCGGTTCCAATATGTCAGGGAAAAGCACCTTCCTGAGAGCTATTGGCATGAACCTGGTCCTGGCCTATGCCGGGACAGCAGTTTGCGCCCGCAAATTTAGGTGCTCTATTATGGATGTATTTACATCTATGGTGATAAGAGATGATTTGATTAATGGCATTTCTACTTTTTATGCCGAATTGACCAGGATAAATATGATATTAAAAGAGGCAGACAAAGGGCGGCCCATGCTTTATTTAATTGACGAGATATTTCGTGGGACAAACTCATTAGACAGGATTGCCGGTGCCCAGGTGGTTTTAAGAGAATTGAGTAAGAAGAACGTTATCGGTTTAATCTCTACCCATGATTTCGAGCTTTGCGATCTGGAAAAAGACCGGGGATTGAACTTTAGGAATTACCATTTTGAAGAACAATATATACAGGGCAGAATCGAATTCGATTATAAACTACGCTCTGGTCGCTGTACCACCTCTAATGCCAGATATTTAATGAACATGGTGGGGATCCATATCCCGTAGGGTGTTGAGGGAGCAAAGTAAGAGATAGAGCCATATTTCTTACAACAATCCTTTATATTGGTGCTTGTTATATAAAATGCGGCGAATCTGTATCGTATCATCCTTTACCACAAAAAACACCAAATAGTTTTCTACGATCAGATACCGGTATCCTTTCGCTTTCAATGCGATATTCCGTACGAAGGGACACCGTTCCGGCATTTCCACAAGGCTATCGATTTTTTCTACCAGCAGGTCGTAGTATCCAATTGCGGCCTGCGGCGATAGCGTATTCAGGTAGCTGACAATATCATTCAAGTCCATTTGGGCAGTAGGATATATCTTAACCTTATATTTGCCCATGTACGCTATTTCTCAACTGTCTTGCACAGCCGACTGTGTCCTTATGACTTTTCCCGACTTATCCGCCGGAGTACGTCTGCTATTCTCTGGTTTCGTATATAACCGCCGTCATTTCCTTGGTTAAAAGCACGTTTGGCCCGGGCATCAAACTCGGCAATCCAATCTCTTCGGCCCTTTGAATCTGCAGGGACTAGATTTAAATCGGCCACTACATCCGGGTGGCCTTTCCTTAAATCGTCTGCTGCTCTTTTCCAATCAAAAGTCATTATTGCCATATCACCAAATGATATCTGTCCGGCAGAATATAGTTTATGTGCTATTTCACATAATTCATCGAAGGTGGCATGGCGGACGTTATATTTACTGCCCAGTTCCGCCCAAATGTCTTTAGATGCATCTTTTGACGCAGTACCAGAATTATCGACCGTAAAAACAGCAGAGTCTGATTTGCCCTGAACTCTGCTCTGCATGGTCAGACAGGCATTCGGTTGATAATTACTTGCATTTACCTGCAAAATATTCACCTCCAAAAAAACTCTTTGATATATTATCGTTTAGTTGGTAAAAATTCTTTTACAATACAGCTAAATATTGGCTGCCCAAATTAGCAGTCCTTATATAATTTAATCGTGAAACACGTTTTATTATTCAGGCACTTAGGTTGTTTCCCTTACCTGATGGGGTAAGATTAGGTTTCCTGATAGCTATTATTTTAATGTTGGGATTTTTACTCAGAACAATAATTTATGAAAATGAAGAAAAGATTAAGGCCTTTCTCGGTACATTTCCAGCAAGCAGTTATAAAAAAGGAGAACTAATGCCTCCATATTTGGTAGTGCGCAGTCTGTTAAAACTGTGCAGTAATGTAGAAATGTAGGGAACGAGAGCAGGTTGCCCTGGTATATCCTGACCTCTTGGATGTAGAGAATAAAACTGAATAACTTAACAAAAATTTTATCCCTGTAATTCTAGAATAAAAGCGGTTGTATAGTTGTAGAACAATTTTAATCAGGGAGGGATTATATTTATGTCAAAGACAATGAGGTTTGTTTCTATTTTTGTTCTGGCGGTAGCATTGCTTTTTCCCGCTATATGCGCAGAACCTGCGCTGGCTGTGTCATCAGATGTATCCAGTGGTTCTTTGATTAAATTGAAAACTATTAATTTATCCGGTGATGGACAACTTTCATCTGATGGCGGATTAACTCTTAATCTTTCAAAACTTAAAAACTTGCCCGTTCAAAAGGTTAAATCCGGAATTGTTGACATCGTTGAGGTTGACGAGCAAATACGTAAAGAAAAGATAAGTCTCGCAGATTTGAAGTTTCCCTCAAAGCCCGTATTGGGAATTGTTGACGTCGTTGAGGTTGACGAGCAAATACGTGAAGGAACGATAAGTCTTGCAGATTTAAAGTTTCCCCTAAAACCCGTATTAGAATCTGGCATTGTAACTGTTTCAGAAGGAGCGACCGCGGAGCAGGTTGATCAAATATCAGTAAGCTCAACTTATCCTATCAGTGGAACTCTGGTACCAAACGATGGCGATGCCTACCGGTTTTATAGAACTGCGGGTTCGCAATCTGTATTGAGGTGCGGGTGGAGCCCCGCAGTATCCGCAATGGTTGGCATAGCAGACGCCAATGGTAATGTAATTTGGAGTAACCACTACACCGGTAACTGCACATTGACAGCTACTTTTAACCAAAGTGGATACTATCACTAGTTTATATATAACGATAGTTCCAGTACTATTCGTTATAATGGATCATTCACTTACTAGGTAATACTTGCTTTTCCATTCTATAATTATACAACCACCTTTTTTCTCCAGACTACCATTTGTTATTAATAGTCCAACGAAAAGCAGCTGACTGGGGAGGGATTTTATGCGTCTGTTGGTGGTGGAAGATGAGAGCGATTTAGCAACTGCATTGGGGAAAGAACTAGCCAGGGATGGTTATGCCGTAGACCTGGCAGAGGACGGGGAAGAAGCCCTGTTCTTTATCGAGATTAACAACTATGATCTGGTGGTATTAGACCTCAACTTGCCGGAGCTGGACGGTTTGGAGGTATTAGACCGCCTGCGGGCCGACCATCCGCTTGCCAAAGTTCTGATATTAACCGCACGCACTGAAGTGGAAGACCGGGTTCGGGGACTGGACATGGGTGCCCATGATTATTTAACCAAGCCGTTTTACCTCAAAGAGCTGAAAGCAAGGGTACGGGCACTGCTACGCCGTGATTTTGTTACACAGGATACCGTATTGCAGTGCGGGCATCTGAAAATGGATACCGTAAAACATATAGCCTGGTGTGAAAATCGCCCGTTAGACTTGACTCGTAAAGAGTATGCCATTTTAAGATATCTGCTCTTGCAAACAGGAAAAGTAGTAAGCCAAGAGGAATTGCTGGAACATATCTGGGATGATTCGGTAAATCCTTTTACCAATGTAGTCCGGGTACATATTAATACCTTGCGGCGCAAATTAGGGGATAATGCGGAAAACCCCATTTACATTGAAACAATTTCAGGTATGGGATATAGATTAAAAGAACCCAACTCGCGAACATAATCCAGATAACGAGAGGAAGTGGAGGCTCCATGGAAAAAAAACGATTGTCATTACGTACATATTTAGCCTTTTGGCTGGTCTTAATGGTGCTTTTGACCGGAGCCGGCCTGATTATTACTATTAATACTATATCATCAATTCTGCTTAATAATGTTGTTCCCAGCGTTCATGTTATTGATATTGTACCTTCCCCAACAAATGGACAATCCACGGTTAAGGACAATAATATTGGGGTTACAGAAGGGAAAGTAGTTTTAGAAAAACCAGGGCAAGGACTTACATATAATCAAGCTGTACAAAAGGCCCTTAAATATCTGCGAATTATTTCCCTTGTGAGTCTGGCTGTTATACTACTACTAGGAAGTCTGGGTGCATATTGGTTATCTAAAAAAGCTCTGCATCCGGTTGAATCTTTAAGTCGAACGGTTAAACGGATTCACGCCAACAACCTGACTGAGCGGATACCTACCGATGGTCCTGAAGATGAAATTAAAGAGCTGGCATGTTCATTTAATATCATGCTGAGCCAGTTGGAGCAGCATATTAGCCTGCAACGTCGTTTCATATCTGATGCCGCCCACGAACTGCGTACGCCTTTATCAGTTATGCAGATTAATGTGGAGTCGCTCCAGGACAATCCCGAAACCACCCGGGAAGAATACCGGGACGGCCTGGGCGTAATAAACCGGCAACTGGAGCGCTTAAAACAGCTAATCGATGATCTATTGGCCATGTCCGGCAGTGGAACAATTGAACTCCGGGAAAAAATAAACCTGAAGGTTATGAACGCTGAAATAATGGCAGCATTGGAGCCGGTGGCTGAACAGTATCAGGTTACACTACACCAGGAACCGGTTTCTGATGTTTATTGTACCGGCAAGGAAGCATTGCTAAGCCGCGCCTTTAGTAATATTATTGAAAACGCAGTTCGCTATAATCGCGTCGGCGGCGAAGTAGCCATAGCTTTTGATGAGCACCAAAACGACATATTGATAACTATCAAGGATACAGGAATAGGTATGGCCCAAGAAGAACTAGCACACATTTTTGAAGCGTTTTATCGGATTGAACGTTCCCGCTCGCGCCATTATGGGGGAGCCGGGCTGGGACTGGCTATTACAGCGCTTATCCTTGAAGGGCACGGAGGTACGATTACTGCTGAAAGTACCCCCGGAGAAGGAAGCTCATTTACGATAACATTACCCAGGCCAAAGCCTCCGGTAGAAAGTAGGGTGTTGAGGGAGCGAAGCAAGAGATAGAGCATTTTTCTTACAACAACCCTTTATATTGGCGCTTGTTGTATAAACCCGGGTTTATCGAAGGAGAGGGAGAATTGAATACAAGAATTAAAAATCTAGGTTTTACTGAAAGAGTGATTCGAGAAGCCGCGTACTATGAAGGATTATTTTTGGGAAGAGTCATTGCCCAATATAAGGACTTATATAAAGTTGCCACTGAAAATACAGAATTAATTGCAGAAATATCCGGAAAGCTTCGTTATTCTTCCTATGAATTATCCGATTACCCGGCAGTTGGTGATTTCGTGATGATTGACCGGGAGAATGATCTGCACGGCAATGCAATTATCCATCATGTATTGACCCGAAAAAGTGTATTTGTTCGAAGAGCTGCCGGAACATCGCACGATGTTC
>DIRQ01000059.1:0-17170 GCA_002424365.1 Syntrophomonas sp. UBA5432
AGGGCAAAACCGTTTACGGCTGCGATAACTGGTTTTTCCAGCTTTTCAATGGCACGGAAGGCAGCCTGGCCGGTATAACCGAATTCACGTCCTTCAACCGCAGTCAGGCCATGCATTTCTTTTATGTCCGCCCCGGCTACAAAGGATTTATCCCCGGCCCCGGTAATAATTAAAACCTGAATTTCATCATCGCTGCTGATTTCATCAACAGCCTTAATAATTTCCTCCAGAACCCCGGTATTAAGTGCATTCATGGCCTCAGGTCGGTTAATATAGAGTATGCCAATGCCGTCCTCTTTCTCCAGCAACAAGTATTTGTATGCCATTTTTATAACCTCCACACAAATCATTTCTCTAATTATACCTGCTTTGTCTCCAAATGGAAATTGTTGTTGTGGGGGTAACATAATTAAGTATGTATTCATATTCTAGATTGTGGGTAAAATGTTTACGAGTGAATAGCCTACCAGTTTTTCTGGTGGCTTTCATATACAAATGGGAAGGGCTTTTGCTCTTCCCATTTTTTTCGTCCCTTATGTCTATTCAATGTCAGTGTCACCTAAGCATACTCTCGATCTTTGCAATCCTCACGCCTAACCCCTTACTCCTAACTCCCTATACAATTATTCAAGTTCTAAATGCAGCTTTATTCACAAAGACAACCAGGTTATCAGTACCTATTTAATATAATCTATCTTGCTGCCGCAGTGCCGGCAGTGACCATTTTTCAGGCCCTTGACCTCTACCTCATAAACACTACGTTTAACCAGTACTTCACCACAGTTCAGGCAAAGGGTATTGTTTTCCTCCCCTAAAATGTTACCTAAATATACGAAATCAAGGTGTTCCCGAGCCAGTTCTCGGGCTACCTTAAGACTCTCTGCCGGGGTAGCAACCCGGTTAAATTTATAAGCCGGATGGTAGCGGGATAAATGCAAGGGAATAGACTTATTCAGAGAAGCCAGCCAGCGGGCCAAGCTGCTTATTTCTTCGGGTGCATCGTTTTCCCCGGGGATAAGCAGAGTGGTAACTTCCACATGGGTTTCAGCTGCCGCCCTTTCAACCGTATCCAGAACTGGCTGCAGTGTACCACGACAGTGCTGCCGGTAGAAATCATTGTTAAAGGCTTTTACATCTATGTTCATAGCGTCCACTAGAGGCAGCATTTCCTGTAAGGGTTTTGCCTCAATATAGCCGTTGGTTACCAGCACTACCAGTAGTCCGTGTTCTTTCAGCTTTTCGGCCGCTTCCCGCACATATTCATACCAGATGGAGGGCTCATTATAGGTAAATGCTACCCCTACCGAGCCTTCCGTTTCCACCTGCCGGGCTATTTCAACCAGGATAGAGGTTTCAATCACCCTGGTTTCCGGTTTATCATGAGCCAGGGAGTAATTCTGGCAAAAAGCACAGGCTAGATTACAGCCAAAAGTACCGGCAGAAAAAATCAGACTGCCGGGGTAAAAATGATAAAGGGGCTTTTTTTCAATCGGATCCAGGGCCAGGGAGGCAACCTCAGCATAATTAAGGGTTAGAAGTCTCCCTTCCCGGTTTACCCGCACCCGGCACAAGCCCTCCTGTCCTTCCCGCAAGCGGCAGTGATGGGGGCAGAGCAAACATTTCAGCTTTTCCCTGGCACTTTGCTCATAAAACATAGCTTCTTTAGCTGGCACAATATCATTCCTTACTATATTAATAGACGCGTCGGGAAGCGGCGAGTACTTCTGATGCTCCCTTTGGCCATAATTAAACGCTACTTTCGCTCCGCTTTCTTGAGTCGCTTATTTTTAATAAAACTCAGGCTATTGATTACTATTATATCAAGATTTAGTTCTACTACAAATGCGAAGCAAAGGGGTGTTCTGTTTGCTTCCCCGAGGATAAATTGTTAATCCATACCCATGACAAATCGAATACGGAAAACCAAAAAGCAGCGGAAACCATTAATAGGCCTCCGCTGCCTTTACTTGTTCCGTCTACTAAGAGATCAGGTTATACAACACCTGTATCATCTGGGCACGGGTAGTAGTTTCCGCAGGGGTAAGCTTACCGCTGCTGCCGCTTACTATTCCGGTTTTAACCAGATGCGCCATGGCTTCCCGGGCGTATGCCGGGATGCTGCCGCTATCGGTGAAATCGTTTAGGGTTTTACCCAGATTGCCTGCGGGCAATTGATTGATGCCCTTTAAGACGTTATATAACAGGGTGAACATATCCTGACGGGTTATGGCCTGCTCCGGTGCAAATTGGTTATCGCCGATTCCTTTAGTAATGCCCAGGCGTTTGGCTGCGGCCAGATAGCCGGTGTAGTAAGTGTTGCCCGCATCTACGAAGTTATCTGCCGGGTTATCGTCCGGGGACATACCATAAGCCCGCATGAGCATGGTGATGAATTGCCCTCTGGTCAGTGTCGCGTCGGGGCTGAAGGTGGTGGCCGTTGTGCCGCTGGTGATGCCCTTAGCGGCGATGTAGCTCACCGCGTCATAGTACCACGCGCCGGGGAGAACGTCGCTGAAGGGATTTTTCCAGCCGGCTTCCTGAACGTTGGTGATGGGATTTTCCTGAGCGACTTCCTTAGTATCCTGACCCACTACATACAGGGAAAGGTGGTCAAGGTCGAAGCTGACTATACCGTCTTTGAAGGTGCAGTTTACTTTTTCCAGGTCGCCTTTATCATTTAAGTACCACACGGCCACAGGCTGGGGTCCGTTGTAAGCTACCTGGATGGAAAGGGTTCCGTCAAAGCTGCTGATCTTCTGGGTGCCGGAAAGAATATTGATGTCCAGCACCAGGTCACCGCTCTGGACTGCTTCTTGTTGGGCCGGGGTGAGTGAACCTGTCGCCACTGGCTGCAGTTCAATACTCAAATTGCTACCGGTCGCCTGCTCCAGAATGGAGGCGGCGGCATCTTCGTCCAGGGTAATTGTTCCGGCGGGAAGCTTAAGCGTAATGTCCAGATCCGCTTCATTCATGGCTGACAGAGCCGCTTTGGGAAGTTCCGTCGCGGTAATGCCGCTTACTTTGGAGAGGTCGATGTCGGCTGCGCCGCCCTGGCTGTTTTCAATGATGTCATTGACTTTAGCCGCAGGCAGGGAAAGGACTGCCATGCCATTAGCTGAGGTGTAGTTTACTTTTACCGCGCCGTCTGCCGCCGGGGCAGCAGGTTGGGCAGTACTGCCGGAAGACGAACCGCCGCTACCACCGCTACCGCCGGTATAAGTCCAGTGGGCATAAATAGTTGTATTAGCGGTAAATACATAGTCCGTGGTTATTTGCATTCCGCCGCTTACTGCCGTGAACCAGCCATCAAAACGATAATCGCTTCTGGTCGGTATGGGCAGGGTGTTTAATTTGCCGTCTACGCCGGTTTGCATGGTTGCAGGCGATACGCTGCCACCGTTGGCATTAAAGGTTACTGTATATTTTGTTGGTGCTACCTGTTGCCAGTTAGCCGTTACGGTTACGTCTTTGCCGGGCATGGTAAAGGTAGTTGAAGCACTGCCTGGGTTGGCAAAGCTTACACCATCGGGAGAAGTCCAGTTGACAAAGGTATAGCCGTCACGGGTGCCTGCAGCTATATTAACAGTATCATTCGAATAATAATCTCCCACCCCGGACGTAGGTGCATAACTTCCTTCTACTATAACGCAATAAGTCCTTGCTTGTATGGTAAGTTTACTCTTTTCATGCTTGAGAGTGTAATGTTTCTCTTTCTCCGTCACTAATGTTGCCTCTGTTTCAAAGTCGATATCACTTTCCCCTGGGGTATTGCTATCACTTACATTCAGCTTAGGTACTGCCCACGTAGATATGGAGTTATTACTATTATCACCTGCCACAAAACCAATATAGTTTACATAGATAGAATCTGATGTAGGAAGCGTCTCACCTTGGGGCATTGTATAATTAACGGGCCATACCCTTACTTCCTTTTTCTTAATAGAAAAATCAATGGATTTTGAGCCGCTATAATCTGCGTCCTCCGGTATGGATAAGGTGACAGTATAATCCCCAACATCTATAGGGGCTGTTCCACTATCGTAGGCGGTAGTATTTCTACCATTATAATGATGGTTCAAAGCTCCTGTAAATCCGCCGGTCTGTGGCTCACCGGTATAGCCCTTCTGTGGATTGCCTGAGTATTCAGCATCAGTTCCGTCAATTCCGGTAATACTTACAGGCTGCTTTCCTGCCTTCACAGTAAGTGTAAAGGAACTGTCATTATAGCAATAGCCTCCATTGATTTTGAGTATGATATTTTCCTCAGTACCAGTGGGCGTGCTAGCTGTGTTAAAGATCAATATCCATCTCCAATCAGTGGCTGCATCCCTCTTGAGTTCACTCGTCCCTGTAACCAGAGTGCCTCCGTTGTCTTCTATCGTATACGTCATATCGCTCATGGGTACATTAGGCAAGGTATACTCATTGTTCAGTGTTGACTGATCAGCTTTTACATAAAAGGTATCCGACTGTATTCCTGTATATGTTGCTTTATTTACAGTTACTGTTGTTTTTCCACTTTCTATCGCATCACAGCCTTCCGCTGTTAACTTGCAGTAATACTCACATGTTCCGGGCATAAGATCCGAAGGAATTTCGAAGGTGTTCGTATCAGTCCCAACTGTATAGCTCGACGAGGATGTTATACGCCACCATTGATAAGTGATGGGTGCACCGTTGGTAGTGGTAGCCTCAACTGAGATTATGCCGGGACTTTCTCCAAAAACCCCCGTCAGAGATGACGTAGGCTGCTGTGTAATATTGATAGTATGCTCAGCAGCGTATGCTACCTGCAGCAGCATACTAAACAGCATGCACATTGATAGCAGCAGCGACAGAACTTTGTTTGTGATTCTTTTGGTTTGCATAATATTAATTCTCCTCCTTATTTTTTACTTTAACCTCAATAAGATTCTCCCAGGGTCATTTTCATAATTTCGTTGTAGGCCAGCTCTGCTACCGCCAGGCCGTTTTTGTACCAGTGCACAAAAGCTCCGTCAGTATCGGCTGTCTGCCAGACCTCCGGCTTTTGCAAAACTCCAAAACGAAACCCGCCAAATGCCGGTTTCATATCCACTGTTACAGAGTTACCGGTGTCAAAGGTCACCCGCAGGACGCCGTTTTCCATAGGTTCCACCCGGATAATGGGCTGCCCTTTCATTCCTTCACCTCCCCAGGAAATAGCAAAACGCCACTGTACCGTTTCATTGTACAGTGGCGTTTTTAATTTGTAGTGTGACCATTTGTCACTATTTTTTTAATTTCAGTAAATTCTCCAATTCCAGGCGTTTGTTTTTGCTGCTTCCGGAGATGTTGAGTTTATCAAAGATACGTGAGAGCTGATTGCGTACCGTTCCCTCGGCCAGATGCAGCTCCGCAGCAATTTCCAGATTAGTTTTCCGCTGGGCTGCCAGTCGGGCAATTTCCAGTTCCCGCTCGGACAGTCCATAGTTTTCGTGCTCGCTCCAGTGCTCCCAGAGTATTTTCTGTTTTGCGCTGTGGAAGCTTTGCGCCAAGGTAAGTATGCGTTCAATCTCCTCGGGATATACACCCTGCTGTCCCAGCTCCTGCAACAGGTTTGTTATGTAGGCTTCGCTTTCCGCAAAGGGCATTACAATGCCATCAGGAAGAGCCATGGAAAGTGCGGTGTGAAGCTCTTCGAGTGCTTCCGTATGCCTGCCGATCTGATCCAAAGCAGCGGAGAGCTGGATATGGAGCCAGATTTCACAAAGTACATTATGATAAATACCATACAGATTTTGGCATTCTTCGCACCTTGCCACTACCGCCGTCCATTGCTCCTGAGCCAGGAGCAGCTGATTATAGAAAGTATGCAGCATGGGGGTAGCGGGGAACATGACCAGGGTCTCCTGCAGCCGTCCTTCCGCCAGCCATTTGGGGGCGGCTTCGGGATGCCCCAGTAGAGCATATAGAAAGCCCTGGCACATATCCAGCGTGTTGAGCAGTGTATACTGCTTTTCCCTGTGCAACCATTCCCGACAGTCAATACTCAGCTTATTCATCTCATTGAAATCTCCGTTTAAAAGCGCCATGCGCATGGAGAGAAAGTCACAGCACATCACAATACTGAATTGGCTTTTGCGCCTGGCCGCCGACAGTGCCATCCGGTTTGAAATATCAGCATCGGTCAACTGTCCTCGCTCATAGAATAAGTCTGCTGCAAACCCATGTTCCGAACCGTTGCCATGTCCGTCCGAGATCTGATAATAATAGGGCATACACTCTGTCATCTCGTTATTTTCGCGGTCTGCGCCGCCTACACTACTATGGTACATCATGAAAATAGATGGCGCGGAAAAGGTCCATGCATCTTTGGGATCCACGCTGAGAGATGTACGGCTGAGCAAGGCACAGGCTCTGCGGTGATAGGCGCTCATGGCCGATATATTATTGTAGCTAAGAAAGCTCTCCGCTACCTCCGCATCCCCCAAAAGATCATCCCGTTCTTGCAAGGTCAAGACCGTATCCTGCTCCATTGCCTCAATAAGCAGGCTCTTCATTCGTTGGATTTCTGGAATGTTGTTCATAGTAAACATGGTAATCATACATATTACCAGGGCCGAGGGGTGTGCCATAAGGATATCCTCGGGGCATTCGCTTATCCAGCCAAAAAACGCCTCACTGTGCTCGGCGTTCAGGCTTTTCGCCTTGTCTTTTTCCAGGGTGGCCAGCAGGCTATCCCAGTCCTGCGCATCTGCAAAGGCGAAATAGGCCGAAATATAGTCTTCGTGATCAAAATACCACTGGCCCAGTCTGGAATAGTTTTCCCTACGATAGACTTCCGGCTTTTCGGATAATTTCTGCCGGGTACAGTGACGCAACATATGGTGGTAGCGATAAATCCCATTTTCATTACGTGTAATAAAAGCATTGTTTTTTGAAAGGGAAGTAAGAAGTTCCACCGCATCCGGGTGCTGCCACAGGTAGGTTGCCTGATCTGCAGTGAACTCATCGGCCATGCCAATCAGAATAAGGAACTCCCGTTGACGTTCCGGTAATGGATTTAATAATACCTGATCAATCAGCGTAAAAATGTCTGCTGAACTGGATAGCCAGCATCCATTCTGGGCATAGGCCTTGAAATTCAGATATACCATGGAGATCCATCCCTCGGTGAGCGTAGCAAGAACATTAACTTCCTCGGCCGTGGGTTGCAGTCCACAGCGTTTGGCATAGACTCCTAACTCTTGTTGGCTAAGGCGCAGGTCATCTGCAGTAATTTCACCCAGCAGATTACCGAGGCGCATCCGTTCCTCCTCGTTAAAAATCTGATTACGGGACAGAAGAATGATATGAACACTGTCCGGCAGGCTGCGGGAAAGGAAAAGCAGCAGCGATGTCAATGGTTTTTGCTGAAGGATATGGAGATCGTCCATGACCATGTAAATTCGGTTGGCGCTTGGCGACAATGCATCATCCAAAAGCTCCGCCAGCATGGATATGGCACTTGCATCCTGAGGGTACCCGAGGGCTTTCATTTGTTCGGCTAGTATCGGATAGCCTTTGAAGGCCCGACAAAAGCCCGTCCAAAAATCCGTAATACTGTCCGTAACAATCATTTGCCGCAGAATAACGGTATCAGCTTGACTTTTCACCTGGCGTTTTGACCACCAGTTCATAGCGGTGGTTTTTCCAAAGCCCATGGGCGCAATGACTGTGGTAATGGGATAAGTGTTTATTTCGTTTAACCGCCGCTTGAGACGCTCGGATATGAAGATATCATTTAAGTGAGGATAATAATTCAAGAAATCACCGCCTTTCCATAGTATTTATATGTTTCTGGATTGGAACAGATTTCTCAGGGCATAAATTGCTCTCTGCCCGATTTGCAAGGATGGGACTCTTACAATCCCCCTATTATTTCCCCTACAATCCATAACTATCCATAATAAAAATACTATATTAGGTGGCTGATTACAACGGATTTAGCAACACGTGTATGTCCGTCAAGAAATGATAATATTCTAAATGAAGTATTGCATTCTTATATTAGAGTTTTGCATAATTCAATATTCCTTATATGTCACTCTGAGCGATAGCTAAGAGTTAGATCCTTCGGCTTTGCCTCAGGATGACAACCGTAAATTACCCTGTAATTTATGAGAAACACTAATCAAAATCCTCATATAACTGTTCTCTCTGTGATTAACATAAATCTTAAAGTGAGTGGTTCACCATAGGTCATGGTGACACATATCATAAGCCACCAGGAGGGCGCACTGCTCCCCTGGCGGCAGGGCAGGTTCTTTTACTTATACCGAATTACTTCAAAGCGTTCGATTTTATAGTCCTCGGAGGTGGAAATGCCGGCTTTGTTAAGGGCGATATAGAGCTGTTCCTCCACCGTATCTACACCCTCCAGGTCCGGCAGCAGTAACCCCCGCCGGTTGCCTTTGCTGACAATTACCCCATATTTTTTAGGGTCTAAATCTTCCCGGCTGCAGGGTTCAGCTGCCCCCAGTACATCTACCGAATAGATTATATCATCTAACTCCGCAGCTTCAACCGGCGCAAAACGCGGGTCATTGCTCCCGGCACTGATGGCATTATGAGCTATTTCCTGAGCCAGATCGCCATAGACTGCAGAGGTGGTACCAATACAACCTCGTAGTTGGCCATTTTTTTTCAGTGACACAAAAGCCCCTGCTTTCTGCCCGCGCAACTCTTTCATTTCCGGGGGCAGAGAGAGAATCTTCCGGTTATAGGTGTAGTTTTCCAGAATCATGCGGGCCCAGCGTACCGGAATACTTTCGTTTTCCCGGCTTGCCTGTATCTTATCTCTCCGCTTTTGCTGCAATTCTTCCATCAAACTCTTACTTTCCTCCCCAGGGAGAAATCCTGCCGTCAAATAACCTACCCCAAACGGACCTTCATAGCTAAAAACCCGGGAGGTAAATTTTCTTCCATCTAAAGCCCCAAACATTATGACCAACGAGCGATAACCGCATTCACCAGCATTATCGCGAAGTTGTTCTGGCATATCAAGAAAAGAGTGGACATCACCTGCCGCCAGGAGCTTTTTAACCTCGGCATCAAACTGCTGCCCATCGGGATGATAATCATAGGGGCCCTCATCTTTTAGCCGGTGTGACATATCACCGGAAGCTACGATTGCTACCCGCCTTCCTAGAGCCTTAGCGGCATTGCGTATAAGGGTACCGAAACTAAACAGTTCCAGTATAGACAGGTAAGCAACACTGATAGCAACTACATTGACATTGCTTAGGCCGGCTTCCTGAAAATAATATAAAGGTACCATTATACCGTGATCAAGTCCGGGATTAAGTTGATTATAAAGAGCAGTTTCTTTATCCAGAATCACGAAATTTATATTTGCCGAACTGGCCCGGTGGGCTATTTCCTGCAGCAATTCATTATCATTTTGACAGCTCGTCCTTTTATTATGGTTGCCAAAATCGCTGAAATCACCTTCTAACGTAACTTCTGACAAGGCTGAGACCGCATCGGAAAATACATTACCATGCGGGGTTAGAAAAACAACCGTTTCCGGATAGCTATCAACCAGTTCTCTGGCCATCTGCTGCATCCCCTCAACAGTTGCTGCCACATCCTGGATACGCTCGCCACCAATCTCTGGAATTAGCAAGGGGGGATGGGGTGACAGTGCTGCATAGGTAATCATAAGTATCTTACCTCCTTATAACCTAGATTTACGGAGTATCCTTATTACTGCCAGTTTCTATAAGCTGAGATTGGGCAACTCCAGAAAAGATAGCAAAAGCCAGTTTGGATTGATAGCTGCTATCAGCCAGTAATGCTGCCTCCCCGGGATTAGATATAAACCCCGTTTCAATAAGTATTGCCGGCATCTTAGTATGATTCAGTACGAAATAACCGCCGGGTGCCGCTTTACGTTTAGTATTCCCCAGAGTCTTAACTAATTCCTTCTGAACTGCCGTAGCAACTATTTTACTGGCTTCATCTTTTGGCTTATAAAAGGTTTGGGCACCACTCCATACGGTATTAGGAACAGCATTAGTATGAATGCTTATATATAAGTCAGCCCGGGCCTGGTTGGCTTTTTGTACCCGCCTTTTCATATCTTCACGTTTATGCTGGCCTATAGTACCGGTAAATTCGTCTCCCGCCAAATCGCTTTCATTTTCTCGCAGCATTATTACCATAGCTCCAGCCTGGCTTAAATTATGGGCTAGTTTCTTGCTTATCTGCAGGGTAATATCACTTTCTATATACTCGCCCCGGGTAGCCCCTTGATCCAATCCGCCATGACCAGGATCAATAACAATTACTTTATTAGCCACCCCGTAAGATAATACTGTTTGTTCGGGTAATGGTTGAGCAGGTATTAACATAAACATCAGTGCCAGGGCTAATACCCCGGCAATAGTCAACCGAGCTTTTCTCTTAGAAATCAAATATATTTTCATTCTTACTATCTACCCCTGACATATTGTTTTGTTACTTACTTATATATGCACAGGAGATACGAATTAAGAATATGGTGTAACAGTGATAGAGTTAAATTTTTGAATTATCGTTAAAATGTACCCTGCAGGGCGCGCTGGTATTCGCTAACGCTCACCCGCCACTTGTGAAAATTGAGCTGATAGATCTTGGTCTATTTTCTTGTTAGAATTAAAAAACCTCCCCGATAATCGAGGAGGTTTGTTTTAGCGCTTGGAGTACTGTGGAGCTTTTCTAGCCTTATGCAGACCGTATTTCTTTCTTTCCTTCATTCGCTGATCACGGGTAAGAAAACCATTTCTTCTTAACAATGGTCTGAGATCCGGACTAGCTTCTACGAGTGCCCGCGCTATACCCAGCTGGATAGCGCCTGCCTGACCAGTTACTCCACCACCGTGTACACGGCAGATTACATCAAACCGCCCCAGCATATCACTTACAACCAGAGGCTGCTGGACGATCAGGCGGCTGGTCTGGTTGGGAAAGAAATCTTCAAAAGTTCTATTGTTTATAGTAATCTTGCCATCTCCCGGAACTAATCTTACCCTGGCGACAGCTTCCTTTCTTCTTCCGGTTCCCCAGTATTGTACCTTTGCCATGACGACCCTCCTTAACCTCTTAATTCACGAACTACCGGTTTTTGTGCTTGGTGGGGATGAGTACCTCCCCGATAAACCTTAAGCTTCTTCAACATCCTGGCTCCCAAGCGGTTTTTAGGTAGCATACCTTTTACAGCTATTTCTATCGCTTTCTCCGGTTTCTTTTGCATCAGCAAGCGGTAGGTCATTTCTTTCAACCCACCGGGATAGCCGGAGTGGTGGCGGTACTTCTTCTGATCAAGTTTGTTGCCGGTAAGCTGAATTCTATCTGCATTAATAACGACCACAAAATCACCTGTATCAACATGTGGGGTGTAAGTAGGCTTATGTTTTCCCCTCAAAATGGAGGCAACTTCAGAAGACAATCTGCCCAGAGTCTGGTCCGTAGCATCTATAACATACCAGGAACGTACTACTTCGTTGGGCTTGGCCATATACGTTTTCACGTCTTTCCCTCCTGACCTAAACAAATCCAATTTTTGTCCCCAATCCAAACCTGTTAACGGGGCAGGAAACAGGTATAGATATAAAGACTGCCTTTTAATAATAGCCAAATTAACCTGCCCTTGTCAATAAAACCCCGCCACTTTCTCAAATTTTCTTTTAAATAAACCCCTCACTCCTTACCCCTCACTCTAAACAACTAATCAAGCTCTCAATTCGAAGTTATTTACAAGACAACTTAGTTATCAGCACCTATTTTCTAATTAACCAGCCATGAGCGCCAAGCACACACAACCACTTATGAAAATAGTGGTCGGGGTTAGTTTATTTTAAAAAACAATCTGTGTTAATCATAAAAAATCAGTGTTATCTGTGTCTATTAAATTCTATTTTCTTATTAATATTCTACCTCCATCAGGTAAAGCCCCTGGGGAGGGACGGTGGGGCCGGCCTGGGAGCGGTCCTGGGCGGCAATAATATACATCATGGTTTCAGGTTGGTAATTACCTCTCCCTATTTCTAATAGAGTACCCATGATAATCCGTACCATATTATATAAGAAGCCATCCGCCTGAATTTCCATACGCAGGAAGGGTTCCTCTTCCACTAGACTACAGCGATATATACTGCGCTCAAATGTTTTGACACTGGAGCCACTGGCGCAAAAGGATTTGAAATTATGCCTGCCCTCTAGTAACTGACAGGCTGCCTGCATAGCTGCTACATCTAAAAAATCTATATTATGTAGAGCATAATTACGATAAAATATGTGCCCCTTGTTCTGCCGGTAAATTATGTAATGATAGGTTTTGCTCCGGGCATCGAAACGCGGATGGAATTGGGGAATGCACTCACTACTTTCAATAATCTGAATATCCGCCGGCAAAAAACTATTGAGAGCAAATTTCCATTTATCGCCGGGAATGCTGGTTAGCGTATCAAAAGCAATAACTTGTCCTAGAGCATGAACCCCTGAGTCGGTACGACCAGCACAAATAATTGATACATCCTCACCGGTAAGATGCTGTATTCCCTTTTCCAGTTCCGCCTGTACCGTATTAGCATTATGCTGTATCTGAAAACCGTGATACCTGCTGCCATCATACTCTACCGTCATTCTTATTCTGACCAAATGTATCCTCCTTATATAATCATTATATAGCTAATTTTAATACTTCATTTACAGCGGTCCAATCCTCCCGCAGTGCTTCTGTCCCCATCAGGGTGCCAATATGCCCACCTTCAGTCAAAATTTCCACTACGTCTTCTGGAGAAGTACTGATATAATTTTTTAAAGCAAAAGCTTGAGCCGGAGGAGTAATATGATCCTTTTTCCCGGCCATTATTATTACCGGGCAAGTGATATTGCGCAAATCTACCGGACGTCCGTCCAGTTTGAAACTACCCGGTTTTGTAAGATTGTTCTCTTTGAATATGTTTTTAATAATATCCAGATAAAATTTGCCCGGCAGCATCTGGGTATACTCATACCAATTTTCAAAATGGACAAAACGCTTGATTGCTTCGTTATCATCGTCCTCAATCATCTTCCACAGGCGAAAGTATTTACGCACATAGTGCTCCTCAACCTGCATGTTCTTAAATCCCCAAAGAATGTAATTACCGGACATTAGCCCCTGGTGAGTAGATACCAGAAACTCGAAAAACTTCATCGGTAGTTGGGCATCCTCTACTATATCGGAGGGGGCGGCATAGACATCTACAGGTGCCGCTGCAGTAACCAAAGTAGATATTTTATCCTGAAAAAGGGAGGTGTAAATGCTGGCCTGCCATCCCCCCTGACATTGCCCTACCAAGTGTATTTTATAGATGCCGGTACGCTTACGTATTTCATTAACTGCCTCATCAGTCAAACGGATTATATCATTCATACCCAAATCTTTGAACTCCGGGGTGGCTGAAATCCATTGAGCCACGTAGACGTCATAGCCATAACGCTGGAAAACCCGGACCAGGCTCTGAGCTGGTGAGTAATCGGCCAAATTAGAATGATGGCCGGCCTGAGGTGGTAAAATTAATACTGGTCGTTTAGCATCACTATGCCAACGGTTTGGGAAATGTCGAAGGCACAGGGTCTGATGTTCATAAATAATATTATTAAGGGTTGACCACTCCGGATTTGGATTTCGTATCTGGTGCAAAATATCCAGGTAGCGAACGGTTCGAGACACATTACGCCAATAAGGATTGATTTGCTGCCAGTAATCCATAGACCTGCCCCAGCACTGCTGCTGGTATTCCAGCATATTCATAAACAGTCCTCCTAATTGTGAAGTGGGAAGTTGGAAAGGAGACTTCCACTCCAAGTAATTAGTTCAAATTCTTGACTCAAGTTATTTCCATGACCTTAAGGCCCACAACTATCTATGAAGATAGAACCTGCGGTGTAAAGTCTATTTAATTTTTATTTTAAAAATTCAGTGTCCTTCATAGTATTCAGTGTCCATTTTCATATTAACCCGTTATGTCTGCTAGGCACACGCAACCACTGATGAAAATAGCAGCTGGGGTTAAGTTGTATTTTAAAAAAATCAGTGTAAATCATAGGAAATCAGCTACATTAATGGCGACCCTAGGGAGCATCTGTGTGCCCTGTGGGTATGTTATCTGTGTCTATTAACATTCTATTTTCATACTAAAAACTCATTTTCCCTGCCATAATATCGTTATAAACATCCACTGTCATAGGCAGGTAGGCGTCCTTCTGGGGATGATAGAAAAAGATGGGGTCTTTTACCCTGGTTATATCGAAACCTTCCAGTTGTAGTTGTTGCTTAACCTCTTCCAGGTTATCAATATGATTCAAATGTTTAATAATACGAATAAATATCGGACGGGCATGTTCGGGCATACGGCGATTAAGATAGTTTAGAAAACGCTTCCAATCCATAGTTTCGCCTTCCATAAATTTCAGTGCCGCCATACCGCAACGCCCTTCATGTTTGGGAATTTTTACCCCGTAGACGCTGGCATCGTCGATCGGTCCGAAGAACTTTATTATTACATCAGCTACCTGTTCTGCTGACACCGTCTTAGCCTTCCAGCGATAAGTATCCCCCAGACGGTCGACGAATGATATATAATCATTTTCATGTAATTCCATCAGATCATAAGTATTGAGGTAGGTATCACCTTCACTAAAAGCGTTACGGATAATTTTGGCCTCAGTAGCCTCCGGATCATTTACATATCCATAAAAAACATTAATCGCGTTGATTTCGCAAAGCAATACCCCTACCATGCCCGGACTACACTTAATCAGCCGGCTATTCTCATCACGTAATAACTCACTACTATCAAAATTAAATCTCACCACTTCTCCCTGGCGCTGGTTTAATATACATAGGTTACCGCACACATCCGGAATTTCTTCATAATTAAAAAAGCTCCCTACATTTTCCGTAGTACCGTAAATCTCTATTATGTGCTTGATGCCGAAGCGCCGCTTAAATGGTTCAACCAGATTCCCCCACATACCATTGCATATTACTATTTCCAGTGGATTATCAGCATCATTCCTTTGTTCTTCCTGACTATATAGATAACGGAACATTTCCCCTACCCCTATAAAATAGTTGGCCCGATAGTGACGAATATCAGACCAAAAGTGCGTGGCTGAAAATTCCGGTTTTACAACCATACTGCTACCAGTCATTATCATACCGGCAAAGCAAACTGTAAAACCACTATTATAGTACAGGGGCAGGCACATATATTGAATACTATCCTCGTCTAAATAACCAAAGCTTCTCAGTTGTTGTCCCACCATCCAAAACCTCTGGTGACTTACTGGTACCGCTTTACGGGTGCCATAACTCCCTGAAGTATATAAGTAAACTAAAACGTCCTCGCCTTGTATATCAGCTCTTAAAGGTGGGTTCTCCTCATTGCAGTCCCCCAGCCACAGGGGTAGGCTTTGTAGGAAGGACGGTAATTCCATGGCCGGTTGGGGCCCGTCAACATAGACTATTCCCGGAGATCGAAAACGTAGACGTTCAGCGATGGTCTGGTATAGTTCGATAAAATTACTTCCTATAATCATTGACCGGGCTTCGGCTATGTTTATGCCCTGAGCTAACACTTCCCCCCGTACTTCAGTATTTATTAATGCAGTGATAACCCCTATTTTAGCTAAGCCGGTAACCACCATTAAGTACTCAGGACAATTATCCATCAACAAGGCTACTACATCACCCTTTTTATAACCTTGATTATTAAAGAAACTAGCATAACGATTCGCCCGACGATTAAACTCCTCGTAGGTAATAACCTGTTCCTGCCATAAAAATACCGGATGCCCAGGCCGGTTCCTGGCCTGTTTTTCCACTTCCTGACCCAAAGAAGCCATCCTTCCATAATTATTATTATTTAGTATGTCAAAATACCCCCTGGAATTTACTGATCCACCCATTAGTAAACCTCCACCTAAAATAATGTACCATAACCATATTATGTTTTATTTTACTGCATATTCTTCGCTAATAGATAGGTTCATTCCTGCATAAACAACTTAACCCTTTGTGATCTGTGGGTGTAGTTTCATTATACCTCTCTATTGCTTACCTTAGCTTATGCTCCTAAACATATGCTATGTGGTTAGGGGCTTCCTCTACCCCTCAAACTTGTATTACTATAAAAAACGCTATCATGGACAGAAAATAGAGGTAGTCTTGAGCTTTTAATTGAAGAATCTGTAGTCGCGTCCTACCTTCTCCCCCCTGATAGGCCCGTGCTTCCATGGCCTGACTTAAATCCTGTGCTCGCTGCATAGAAACACGTAAAAGGGGCAAGAGCCAGGCAAAAAGAAGCTGTAAACGCTGAGATAAGCTTCCCTCTAGAAAATCTGCTCCCCGACAAAGCTGGGCATTTCTTATCCTTTGTGCTTCTTCAATGAATAAAGGGATAAGACGCAGGCTAATAGTCATAATCATAACTAACTCATGTACGGCTAACCCCAGCTTACGCAGGGGTTTTAGCATTTGCTCCACTCCATCCATCATAGCTATCGGTGTAGTAGTAGCAGTCAACAATCGTACAATAAATAGCAGAAGAACAAACCTTAAGGTAAACGAGACTGCTACCGTTAAACCTTCGTAACTAATACTTATTAAATAAAACTGGAACAGATGTCGACCGGGAATAAACAGTAACTGAAAAATGACAGTTATCAGGATGATAATAAGAAATGGTTTGAAGGTAGGCCAAAATTCAATAATATGCATGCGGCTAAGAATAAGCAGAATAAAAGCTACCAGATATACCAGGGCCAATTCTAGAGAAAACGATGCAGTAAAAATAGCCAGAATAAAAAATAAGGTAGCCAGAACTTTACTTCGCGGATCCAACTGGTGCAGGAAAGAATCAACCGGTATATATTGTCCCAGGCTAATATTTCTAAACATTAGTTTAAGCTCCCAAAATTTGTGAGGAGTAAGGGGTGAGGGGTTGTAGCGGCAAACCCGTCGTACTCCTCACCTCTTACCCCTTACTCCTTACTCTAGACAATTAATCAAGTTCTAAACCCGAAATTACTTAGTGTCTAATTAACCGTCCATGGCCAAAGGCCGCAACTACGTATGAAAATAGTAGATAGGGTTAAATGTTTTTATAAAAAATCAGTGTTAATCATAAGAAATCAG
>DIRQ01000059.1:17377-51287 GCA_002424365.1 Syntrophomonas sp. UBA5432
GAAATCAGTGTCTAATAAATCTATTTTTCCAATTGCTGCGCTATTTGCCTGGCTACGCCTGCCATACTAAGGTCTTCTCCGTTGAAATGAAAACCCCGCTGCTGCAAACGATAAGCCACTTCCAGGTGAGCTGGCAATTCTATACCCAGTTCACTTAAGCCCTCATAACATTCTAAAAGCTTTCCAATAGGTGTGTCCATAACCACCCGTCCCTTGTCCAAAACCACCAGGCGCTGGCAAATAGCTAACAGGTGGCTTAAATGGTGAGTAACCATAACAATGGTAACATTATCCCGCCGGTTTATATCTTTCAGATACCCTAAAATGGCTTTCCGACCTTCTATATCAAGACCGGCAGTAGGTTCATCCAACAGCAAGTAGCGGGGGTTAAGAGCCAAAATACTAGCTATGGCTACCCTTCTTTTTTCCCCACTACTTAAATCAGTAGTGCGGCGCTTATAATATTGTGCAAACTCCAAGCCGGTTTGCTGCATAGCCGCTCTAACCCTCTGCTTAATTTCCTCATTACTAAACTTCATATTACGAGGACCAAAAGCAATTTCATCATAAACTTGGTCCGCAAACATCTGTTGTTCGGGATATTGAAAAACCATCCCCACTTCCTGTCTTAGGGTCACTAATTCTTTTCTTTTTAGTTGGGCTAGATTACGCCCGTTATAAAATACTTTACCCTGCTCCGGCTTTAAAAGAGCAATAAGCAACTGCAAGAAGGTGGACTTACCTGAGCCTGTAGCCCCCATAACCCCCAGAATTTCTCCATCGTTAATAGTAAGATTTAAACCTTTTATAGCCTCCCGGGCAAACACCATACCTTTTTGGTAAGTAAAAGTAACATTCTCTAGGATAAATGGCATATAGCTTCCACCAGGCTTTCAATATCGGTAGTATCATGGGCTATACTCATTCCCGCGTTATGTTTTAACAACTCAATGAAAGTGGTTAGTTCCAGTGGCTCTATTCCCAGCATGGTGAGCTGTGTACCCATCTTCAAAATCTCCCGGGGGTGAGCCATATTTATTACTTCCCCCTGATTCATCATAATTATCTGGTCTGCCTGAATAGCATCCTCCAGGTTATGAGTAATCAGAATCAGAGTAATATTAAAATCCCGCCGTATTGTAAGTAGCAGGGAGAGTAAGTCTTTCCTGCCTCTAGGCTCCAACATGGAAAAGGGTTCATCTAAAACCAGGTAAGCCGGTTGCATAGCCAGGAGACTGGCAATACAAAGTTTCTGTTTCTGACCCCCAGACAAAATATAAGGAGGATATTTCGCATAATCCTCCATTGATACCATTTTAAGAGCGGTATCTACTCTTTTTCCTATTTCGATGGGATTAAGTCCCAGATTCTCCGGCCCAAAAGCTATCTCTTCCTCTACCAGATTGGAAAGTAGTTGACTATCAGGATCTGGGAAAAGCAACCCTACTCTTTTTCTTATCTCTACCAGATTTTCAGGCTTCAGGCTACTTAACCCATCCACCGTCACTTCCCCCAAATCAGGCATAAGAAGACCATTAATTAAACGGGCTAGAGTTGATTTACCTGACCCGTTTCTTCCCATTATAGCAATGAATTCTTTTTTCCTGATGGTCAGACTTATTTTCTTAACTGCAGGCTCTTTGCTCTGTGGATAAGTATAAGTTACATCACTGAGCCGAATCATTTAATCCTATTCCACCAGCTCTAAAACGGCCATGGGTGCGCCATCCCCTCGGCGATTACCCATCTTAATAATGCGGGTATAGCCACCCTGACGTTCTTCATAACGAGGAGCCAGATCATTAAATAATTTATATACCACCGTTTCACTAGTAAGGTAGGACATGGCCTGCCTGCGGGCATGCAAATCCCCTCTCTTACCCAGGGTGATCATTTTATCAGCCAAGCGCTTAATTTCTTTAGCTCTAGTTTCGGTAGTAACAATTTTTTCTTTATCCAGCAGAGAAGTTACTGAATTTCTCAGCACTGATCTGCGGTGATCACTTCTAAGGCCTAATTTACGATAAGCCACCTGGGATCCTCCTTTCTAATCTTCTGGTTTCTTAAAAGTAAGGTCCAATTCTTTAAGCTTGTTTTCGATCTCTTCCAGTGATTTCTGACCGAGATTTCTAATCTTACTCATTTCTTCCCGCGTTTTCTCGATTAAATCACCCACGGTATTAATATTAGCCCTTTTCAAGCCATTGGAAGCACGAACTGATAACTCCAGTTCTTCGATGGAAATTTCGAGTACCTTATCCTTCTTCTCTTCCTCTTTTTCTACCAGTATTTCTACTTCGGCGTAAGTATCATCAATCTCGGTAAAGAGTTTTAGATATTCGATTATTATCTGGGCTGACAGACTGATAGCCTCTTCTGGGCTAATACTGCCATTGGTCCATACTTCCAGGGTAAGTTTATCATAGTCGGTTCTTTTTCCTACCCGGGCATTGTCAACCGTATAATTCACCCGGTTTACCGGTGTAAAAATTGAATCAATGGGTATTAAGCCTACAATTTCTTCGGTTTTATAGGCTTGCTGGTCAGCACTGACATAACCGCGACCCCGTTCAACTGCCATTTCTATTTCTAGGCTGGCACCTTCATCCAGGCTGGCTATATGCAAATCAGGATTCAATATCTCCACCTCGGCGTCCCGGGTTATATCCGCAGCAGATATATTCTTTTTGCCCTGTTGCTCTAAGCGAATTATTTTACGTTCATGACCATCATACTTAATGATAAGTTTCTTAATATTAAGAATTATCTCGGTAGTATCTTCTAGTATATTTGGTATAGTGGAAAACTCGTGCAATACCCCGTCTATTTTGACCGAGGTTACTGCTGCCCCAGGTAAAGACGATAATAATACCCGACGCAAGGAATTACCCAACGTAGTACCATATCCTCTCTCCAAGGGCTCTATGACAAATTTGCCGTAATTGGTATCGCCGTCTTTATCGATACACTCAATACGCGGTTTTTCCATCTCTAGCACTAATTTATCCCTCCTTACTATAGTAGAGGTGTTTTATCTAGAGTAGAGCTCTACAATTAGTTGCTCGTTTACCGGTGTATCTATTTGCTCTCTTATCGGATATGCTAATACTCGACCGGTAAAGTTTTCAGCGTCTACACTTAACCACTCGGGGGGAGTCTTATAGGCTGCCTGTTCCTTAAGTTCCTGAAATTTAATCATTTCTTTACTGGAATCCTTTACCTGAATAACATCCCCAACCTTTACCAGCATAGAAGGTATGGTGGCCTTCTTGCCGTTAATGGTGAAATGCCCATGATTAACCAGCTGCCGGGCTTCTTTGCGGGAAGATGCAAAACCCAGCCGATAAACTACATTATCCAGGCGCCGTTCCAACAAAATTAGCAGGTTGGTTCCGGTAATGCCCTGTTGGCGGTCTGCCTTTACAAAATAATTATGAAACTGTTTTTCCAGTATACCATAGGTTCTCCTGGTTTTCTGTTTTTCCCTTAATTGCAGGCCATATTCACTAACTTTCTGTCTGCGCCCCTGCCCGTGTGCACCTGGTGCATAGTTTTTTCTCTCAACTGCACACTTTTCCGAATAACACCTGTCTCCTTTAAGAAAAAGCTTTTCTCCTTCCCGGCGGCATTGGCGGCAAACTGCATCTGTATATCTTCCCACTTTGTACTATTACCTCCTTAAACCCTTCTTCTTTTCGGTGGCCGGCAGCCATTATGCGGTATGGGAGTAACATCCTTAATAGCGCTTACTTCCAGACCGGTAGCCTGCAGGGATCTAATCGCTGCTTCGCGTCCAGCACCGGGACCTTTTACATAACATTCTACTTCCTTTAACCCATGCTCCATAGCTGCCCGGGCGGCATTTTCTGCTGCCTGCTGGGCGGCAAACGGGGTACTTTTACGTGAGCCCTTAAATCCTACTGTACCTGCACTAGCCCAGGATATAGCATTACCGTGCTTATCGGTAATCGATATCATGGTGTTATTAAAAGTTGATTTAATATGGGCAATACCTTGTTCAATATTCTTTTTTTCACGTTTTTTAACCCTGGTAGTTGTTGTTCTGCGTGCCACTCATTTATCCCCCTTCCGGCTATTTCTTCTTGCCGCTTACGGTACGTTTCGGCCCTTTACGGGTACGGGCATTAGTCTTAGTTTTTTGACCTCTAACTGGCAGCCCTCGACGATGCCGAATACCTTTATAACAACCCAGGTCCATCAGTCGCTTAATATCTAGACTAACTTGACGGCGTAGGTCGCCCTCAACATGATACTGTTTTTCAATTATTTCCCTTAATTTGGCTGTTTCATCTTCTGTTAAATCTTTCACTCTGGTATCTGGATTTATACCTGCTTCTGCCAGTATTTTCCGGGCAGAAGGCCTGCCTATACCAAAAATATAGGTGAGGGATATTTCTACCCTTTTATCCCGGGGTAAGTCAACTCCCGCTATTCTTGCCAAATTCTTTCACCTCCCGCTTTCTTAGCCTTGTACCTGTTTATGTTTGGGATTTTCACAAATTACCATTACTTTTCCTTTGCGTTTGATTACCTTACACTTTTCACACATAGGTTTTACTGATGGTTTTACTTTCACCGTATTTACCTCCTTAAATAGCGCTGAAAAATCTTTATTTAAAACGGTATGTTATCCTGCCGCGGTTCAGGTCATAGGGTGATAATTCCACCATAACACGGTCTCCAGGTAATATTCTGATAAAGTTCATACGCATTTTGCCAGAAATATGGGCGAGGACTTTATGGCCATTTTCCAGTTCTACCTTGAACATGGCATTCGGTAATGGTTCCAATACCCTTCCCTCAACCTCGATTACATCATCCCTAGCCATTTACCAGACCTCCTTCCCATCTGTTTCTGCGGCCTCCTGTAATTTCTTCAGGTTCTTCCTGATTATATGGTTATCGGGTTTTTCTCCTCTACTCAGGTAGGCAAGAACATCATCCGCCTTCATCCTGGTTAGTTGAACGTGTTTTATATTCTTAATCTTAGGATTTTCTATTTTCCTTAGATCACCATCAGCTAAGAGCACTAAACGTTTGTTTACAATTCCGACAACCACAAACATGGTTCCCTTATCACGACCGTTTTTAGAATATACGACTTTACCCAGCATTGTTTCTAAAATCCTGGTCACCCCCATTAAACCAAGGTGAGAATCTCAGGACCACGATCGGTGATAGCTATGCTATGTTCAAAATGAGCTGATAGACTGCCATCCCGGGTAACTACCGTCCAATCATCGGCTTTGGTAAATACACTACTTGCTCCTATATTGAGCATAGGTTCGATAGCTATGGTCATTCCTTCTTTCAACTTCGGACCTTGATTAACTCTACCATAATTAGGTACCGGTGGGTCTTCATGCATCTTGCGACCAATACCATGACCAACGAATTCACGAACTACTGAAAATCCATGTTCCTCGGCATACTTTTGAATAGCATGGGATACCTGACCCAATTGATTACCAATTCTGGCTTCGTGAATACCTTTAAACAAGGCCTTTTCAGTATATTTGATTAATCGTAGAGCTTGTGCACTGACTTCTCCTACGGGTACGGTTATAGCCGCATCACCAGCATACCCATTCAAAATAAGACCGAAGTCAATGCTAATAATATCCCCTTCCTGAAGAATCCTTTCTCCCGGTATACCATGGACCACCTCTTCATTAATAGAGGCACAGATGGCTGCCGGAAAAGATTTTCCTCCTGCGCAGGGATGAGGGTAGTTTTTGAAAACTGGTATAGCTCTGCGCTTCTTACATTCCTCTTCCGCTATAGCATTTAAAGCAAGGGTTTTTATTCCCGGGCCTATAGCTGTCCTTAGCAACTCCAATATCTCTGCTACAGCTTGCCCGGCTACTCGCATTCGGGTAATCTGTTCAGGAGTTTTTAAAATTATCATTTAAGGCTCTCCAGGCAGTTTTTTATATCGGTAAAAACCGTCTTGCTGTCACGATTACCGTCTATCTCTTGTAAAACGTTCTGCTGGGAATAGTAAGCCAGCAGGGGATTAGTTTGTTCAAGATAAACCTCCAACCTTTTCGCCACCGTTTTACCCTGGTCATCACTTCGCTGTATCAGTTGTCCCCCACAGTTATCGCAAATTCCTTCTTTAGCGGGAGGATTCGACTGTAAGTTATAGACAACTTTGCACTCCTTACAACTAACCCTTCCCGACAAGCGCCTAATAAGAATATCGTTAGGAACGGCTATATTAATAACAACATCAATTTTTCTGCCATTACTACTTAGAACCTTATCAAGAGCTTCAGCTTGAACTGTAGTTCGGGGAAAACCATCCAGCAAAAAACCATTTTTGCAGTCGGCTTCCGCCAGTCTCGCTTCTACTATACCAATAGTTACTTCATCGGGCACTAGTTTACCGGCATCCATGTACTTTTTGGCTTCCTTACCCAGTTCGGTTTCGCGACTAACCGCATCCCGAAACATATCACCAGTTGATATATGGGGAATGGGGTATTCTTTTTTTATAAACTCGGCCTGAGTCCCTTTGCCCGCACCAGGAGGTCCCATAAGTACTACGTTCACTAAAATCATCTCCTATTTTACAAACCCTTCGTAACTGCGTAAGAGCAGGTGCGATTCAATCTGTTTCATGGTATCTAATGCAACTCCAACTACGATTAATAGTGAAGTACCTCCAAACCAGATGCTGGTTACACCGGTAAGGCCTATAACGAAGTTAGGTAAGACTGCAATCAAGGCTAAAAATACTCCTCCACACAGGGTTAACCGCGATAATACTCTGTCTATATACTCTGCCGTAGGTCGACCCGGCCTGATTCCAGGAACAAATCCTCCGTATTTTTTAATGTTATCAGCTACATCCATAGGATTAAATATGATAGCTACATAGAAATAGGTAAAAAATACTATCAAAACAGCATAAAACGCATTGTAAAGTATACTGCCAAAATTAAAGTAGGTATTCAAAAACTGGTTAAAACCTGAATTAGGACTCATCCATGAACCGATGGTAGCTGGAAACATCATCAGGGCCATGGCAAATATTATAGGTATAACACCGGCAGCATTGACCTTAAGGGGTAGAAACGTACTTTGGCCCCCATAAAGCTTGCGTCCCACTACTCTTTTGGCATATTGTACCGGTAGCCTTCTTTGTCCTTCATTAACCGCAATAATAGCTACTATAATAGCTAGGGCTATTACTATAAACAGGAATATATTAACGGCACCAATAATTCCGCCAGATAGTTCCTGTCCTACCCCACTAATCTGACTGGGTAGTCTGGATACTATACCTGCAAAGATTATTAGGGAAATACCATTTCCGATTCCTTTTTCGGTTATCATTTCGCCAATCCACATTAGCAACGCAGTGCCTGCAGTTAGCGAAATAGCAATTATCAAATAAGAACCGATACCTGGGCTAACTATAGCGCCACTCTTGCTTAAAGCAGCAGACATTCCCATCGCTTGGATAAAAGCTAATACTACCGTAAAATAACGAGTGTACTGGGCAATAACCTTACGCCCTTCCTCGCCTTCTTTTTGTAGTTCTTCCAGTCGGGGTACGACTACGGTTAATAGCTGCATAATAATTGAGGCATTAATATACGGGGTTATGCTCATAGCAAATATACTAAAACGCTTGAAAGCTCCTCCGGAAATGATATCAAAAAACCCGAATAACTGTCCTTTAAGAAGTTCAGCCAGGGCGTCCGGATTTATCCCCGGTACCGGTACATGAGCACCTATGCGAAAAACTAATAGCATGAACAAGGTGAATAGTAGCTTTTTCCTCAGATCGCCGACCTTTAATGCCTGTGAAAAGGATCCCAGCATTAAATCACCTCAACTCTACCACCCCTGGCAGTAATTTTTTCTTCTGCCTGCCTGCTAATTTTGTGGGCCCTGACTGTCAACTTTTTCTCCAGTTCCCCATCACCCAGGATTTTAACTCCGTCTTTAGTGGAATTAATTAACCCTGCGTTTAGCAGTACCTCGGGGTTAATCTCACTACCATTTTCAAAGCTATTTAAATCCCTAATATTTACAATAGCATACTCTTTTTTAAATATATTAGTAAATCCCCGTTTGGGTATACGCCTCTGTAGTGGCATCTGGCCACCTTCAAAGCCTGGCCTGACTCCTCCACCTGAGCGAGCCTTCTGGCCTTTATGTCCCCGGGTTGAAGTCTTTCCATGACCAGAGCCAGGGCCTCGTCCTACTCTCTTGACCCGTTTATTTGCGCCCGGGGGAGATTTTAATTCCTCTAGTTTCACTTTAGGACCTCCCTCTCACTAATCTAATTCTTCAACTTTTAGCAGGTGGTTAACTTTATTGATCTGACCCCATATCTCCGGGCTATCGTCTTTGATTACACTTTGCTGTAATTTTTTAAATCCCAGGCTCCTGATAGTCGCTCTCTGGGTTTTGGGACAGCCAATAAAACTCTTAACCCATGTTATCTTCAACTGTTTAGCCAAGTCCTAACCCTCCTAGCCCATAATCTCTTCTATACTTTTACCCCTTTTTCTGGCCACCTCTTCCACTCTTTTCAGGTTTCTTAAACCGTCCATAGTGGCATGAACCATATTATTGGCATTGGCGGAACCAAGTGACTTGGTAAGTATATCTTTTATCCCAGCAGCCTCTAAAACCGCTCTGACTGGCCCACCAGCGATAACACCAGTACCAGCAGAGGCCGGTTTTAGGAGTACTTCACCAGCGCCGAATCTACCGATAATCAGGTGGGGAATAGTTCTTTCGTCAATTAGCGGTACGTCAATCATGTTCTTTTTAGCATTTTCTATGGCTTTGCGAATAGCTTCCGGTACTTCAGTGGCCTTACCCTTGCCGGTACCTACCTTACCCTCACCATCACCAACTACGACCAGAGCGCTAAAACTAAATCTCCGTCCGCCTTTTACGACCTTGGCCACCCTTCGTACGTTAACTACCTTTTCAATTAGTTCCGGGCCGGCCTGTTCTTTTTCAATCATCGTGTCCCTCCTAACTCATGTAGAGATTGATGTTAGAATTCAAGTCCATTCTCTCTGGCGGCATCTGCCAGAGCCGCAACACGTCCATGATATTTGTATCCACTCCGGTCAAAGACCACCGTACTAATACCCTTCTCTTTAGCCCTGGCTGCAATACTGCTTCCAACTGCTTTGGCTGCTTCTATATTAGTTTTGGAAGCCAGGTCCTGCAGGTCTTTATCCAAGGTCGAGACTGTTACCAGGGTTCTCCCCTGTTCATCATCAATTAACTGGGCATATATGTGGTTAAGACTTTTATATATGCAAAGCCTGGGAGCCTCAGCAGTACCAGTCATCTTCCTGCGCACCCGGGCATGCTTTCCCTGTCTTAACAGATTTCTGCTAGTTTTTTTAATCAAGTCTGGTCACTCCCTTCCTGCTTTATTTAGCACCGGCCTTGCCAGCTTTGCGCCTGATATACTCATTTTCATACTTAATACCCTTACCTTTATACGGTTCAGGTTTCCTTATGGCGCGGATGTGAGCTGCGGTATTTCCAACCAGTTGCTTATCAATACCCTTTATGGTAATCCTAGTTGGGGCAGGAACTTCAAACTCGATTCCATCGGGAGCATCTATTTCTACCGGGTGCGAAAACCCGATGCTTATCACCAGTTTTTTACCCTGCATCTGGGCTCTGTAACCTACACCTACCAGTTCCAATTTTTTCTCAAACCCATTGGTGACTCCTTCAACCATATTGGCAATCAAAGCCCGGGAAAGCCCATGTAATGCACGCTGTTGCTTGTTATCATCGGCTCTTTCAACCAGAATCTGATTATCTTCCTGGCTAGTAGTAATTCCTTCCGGCAATGTCTGTACCAGGGTACCCTTGGAACCCTGAATCGTTACTGTATTGCCATCTACGGTTACCTTGATGCCTGCGGGTAGACTGATAGGTTTTTTACCGATTCTCGACACTGTCTACTCCTCCTTGAGCTACCATATATAGCATATTACTTCGCCGCCCAAGCCGTTTTTACGGGCTTTTTTATCGGTCATTAGGCCCTGAGAAGTGGAAATCACTGCTGTACCCAGACCGCCTAGGACCTTCGGAATCTCATCTTTTTTGACATACACTCTTAGCCCTGGTTTGCTTATCCTTTTAAGCCCAGTAATAACCTTCTCCCGGTTAGGACCGTATTTGAGGTATATCCTGATAATTCCCTGTTTACCATCTTCTATATATTCATAATCCTTGATGTACCCTTCTTCTTTCATGATTCCTGCTATTCCTAATTTAAGCTTGGAACCGGGTACTTCAACGGTTTCATGCATGACCATGTTACCGTTTCTTACCCTGGTTAAGAAATCGGCTACGGGATCAGTCATGACCATATTTTATACCTCCTTTTAATAGACCTACCAGCTTGATTTAGTAACACCGGGTAGTTCTCCCTTGTGGGCTAATTCCCGAAAACATATTCTGCACATGCCAAATTTGCGCATATAAGCTCTGGGGCGTCCACATATCCTACAGCGATTGTAGCTTCTCACACTATATTTGGGTTCACGTTTTTGCCTAACAATCATTGCCTTTTTGGCCATCCTTCTTACCCCCTATCTAAACGGCATTCCCATGTGTCTTAAAAGTTCTCGGGCTTCTTCGTCAGTTTTAGCAGTAGTTACTATAACAACTTCCAAGCCCCTAATTTTATCAATTTTGTCATACTCTATTTCCGGAAAAATGGTTTGTTCCTTGATACCTAAAGAATAGTTTCCGCGGCCATCAAAAGCCTGTGGGGAAACACCTCTGAAGTCACGTACCCTTGGCAAACACAGGTTTATTAACTTGTCCAGGAAGTTATACATTCTTTCTCCCCTTAAAGTAACCTTGCAGCCAATTGCCATACCTTCTCTTAATTTGAAACCGGCAATAGATTTTTTCGCCCGGGTAACTACCGGTTTCTGTCCGGATATGATGGTGAGATCGTTAACTGCACCATCCAAAGCCTTGGGATTTTGTATGGCTTCACCAACACCTATGTTTATTACCACCCGCTCTACCCGGGGAACTTGCATGACATTCTTATATTGAAATTTTTCCATTAGTTTTGGAACTATTTCGCTTTTATATGTTTCATACAACCTGGCCATTAACCAGTTAGCCTCCTTTCCTGGAGATTAGTCTATTATTTCTCCACAATTTTTGCATATCCTGACTTTTTCTTGGTTATCCAGTATCTTGCTGCCTGCGCGAGTGGGCTTATCACATTTGTTGCAAAGCAGCATAACATTGGAGGCGTTCATCGGCGTTTCTATCCTTAATATACCTCCCTGAGGTATAGCCCGATTAGGTTTTTGATGTTTCTTAACCCGGTTAATACCCTCAATTACAACTTTATTTGCTCCAGGTAAAACTCTAAGTACTTTACCCTTTTTGCCAGCGTCCTTGCCGGTAGTTACCAGGACAATATCGCCCTTCTTAATTCGCATTATTTACACCTCCATCGACTACAGGACTTCTGGAGCCAGCGATACTATTTTCATAAAGTTCTTTTCCCTGAGTTCTCTGGCTACAGGCCCAAAAATACGGGTACCCCGAGGGTTATTATTGTCATCAATTATTACTGCCGCGTTTTCCGAAAAGGCTATATAGGAACCATCAGGCCGCCTGATTTCCTTTTTAGTCCTGACCACCACTGCCTTGACTATTTCACCTTTTTTAACAACTCCGCCTGGGGCTGCTTCTTTTACACTGGCGACAATAACATCACCTACAGTGGCATACCGTCTGCTCGAACCACCCGGTATCTTTATACACAATACTTTTTTGGCCCCGGTGTTATCTCCGACCTGAAGCATTGTCTCCTGTTGGATCACGGATTTAACCTCCCTTCAAATTGCAACGACTTACTCTAAAGTCTCGGCTTTGCGAACGATTTCAACCAGCCGCCATCTTTTGTTTTTGCTCAGGGGACGGGTCTCCATGATTTTAACCACATCACCAGTCTTGGCTTCATTGTTTTCGTCATGAGCCGTATACTTTTTGCTGGTTCTAATCGTCTTTTTATAGAGAGGATGCTGTTTAACGGTTTCTACGCTGACGGTTATTGTTTTTTCCATTTTATCGCTGCTAACCGTTCCCATCCTTACTTTCCTGTTTGCACGATTTTCTGCCACCCTTAGACCTCCTTAAATAAGTTTTGACTTTTTCACCAGTACGGATTTAGTAATCGTTTCCCCGGGCAATTTCCCTCTGTCTTAAAACTGTCTTACACCTGGCAATATTCTTCCTAACATCCCTTATTCTCATCGGATTGTCTAATTGTCCGGTAGCAAGCTGAAACCTCAGATTGAATAACTCCTCTTTATAATCAGAAACTTTTCTGTTAAGTTCATCGTCGGTTAGCTCTCTCACCTTTTTAGCTTTCACTAACCTCACCACCCATTTCTTCTCTTTTTACAAACTTGCACTTGATTGGCAGTTTGTGCGCGGCCAGGCGCATAGCCTCACGAGCAACTTCTTCAGTGACACCGGATAGCTCAAACATGACCCGGCCTGGTTTGACAACCGCTACCCAATGTTCCGGGGAACCTTTACCTTTACCCATACGGGTTTCGGCAGGTTTGACGGTTAGTGGACGGTCGGGAAATATTTTTATCCACAGTTTTCCACCCCTCTTGACATAACGGTTGATAGCTATACGGGCAGCTTCTATCTGGCGGTTAGTAATCCAGGCCGCCTCCAGAGCCTGTAAACCATAATCTCCGTAGGTTACGGTGTTACCCTTATTAGCTTTACCGCTTAAATCAGGGCGATGCTGTTTCCTATATTTAATTCTTTTTGGGGTAAGCATTATATTTCTGCCTCCTCCACTGCTTTCTGTTTTGGTCTCTGTTTTGCCTCAGGCATAATTTCACCACGATTAACCCATACTTTAATGCCAATCTTGCCATAAGTAGTATTGGCCTCAGCAAAACCATAGTCAACATCAGCTCTTAAGGTATGCAGAGGCACTTTGCCCTCTGAATACCACTCACTACGAGCAATTTCAGCCCCGCCCAGGCGACCTGAAATGGCAACTTTAATACCTATAGCTCCTGCCCTCATCGTTCTGCCTACGGTCTGTTTCATGGCTCGGCGAAAGGAAATTCTTTTTTCCAATTGCTGAGCTATGTTCTCGGCTACAATCTGGGCATCAAGTTCTGGCTTTTTAATCTCCTGAATGTTAATATTAATGTTTTTGCCGGTCATCTTTATCAGATCAGCCTTAAGTTTTTCTACTTCCACACCACCCCGGCCTATTACTATTCCGGGCTTGGCGGTATGAATAGTTACCCGTACCCGGTTGCCGGTTCTTTGTATTTCTACCTTGGATATCCCAGCGGTGTAGAAATGCTCCTTAATGTAATTCCGAAGCTTGTAATCTTCATGTAGTAAATCCGTATAATCACGGTCAGCATACCAGTTGGAATCCCAATCTCTGATAATACCAATCCTAAAACCTTTTGGATGAACCTTTTGACCCACTATTTAACCTCCCTTTCCCTGAGCACCACGGTTATATGGCTGGTTCTGTGGCGTCTCACGTCTGCTCTACCGTAAGCCCTGGGCCTCATCCTTTTGAGTGTGGGCCCTTCATCCACATAAATCTCCGATACGTATAACTCGTCGGAATCCATATCATTGTTATGCTCTGCATTGGCAATGGCAGATTTTAATATTTTACTAATCAAGGGCGCAGATTTCTTATTAGTGTATTTGAGAATACCGACGGCTTCATCGACATTTTTACCTCTTACTAAATCAGCCACCTGGCGAGCTTTAAAGGGAGATACTCTCAGGTAACGGGCTACCGCTCTGGCTTCCTCCATTTTAATATTCCTCCTTCCTACCTGGCTCTGCTGGATTTTTCGTTTTTACCAGCGTGTCCTCTATAGGTTCTGGTAGGAGCAAATTCTCCCAGTTTCATGCCCACCATGTCCTCGGTAACATATACCGGGATATGCCTGCGGCCATCATGTACCGCCAGGGTATGCCCAATCATTTGGGGCATAATCGTGGAACGTCTCGACCAGGTCTTGATGACTTTTTTCTGGCCGCTTTCGTTCATCTGCTCAATTTTTTGTAAAAGCTTTTCTTCACAATAAGGTCCTTTTTTCAACGACCTACTCATCTACAGACCTCCTTTATTTACGTTTCCGAACGATCATGTTATCAGACGGTTTCTTTTTGCGGGTTTTGCCACCAATGGCTATTTTACCCCATGGTGAAACCGGATATTTTCTTCCAATTGGTGCGCGTCCTTCACCACCACCGTGAGGGTGATCAGCCGGATTCATAACTGAACCCCTTACCGTAGGCCTAATTCCCAACCAGCGGGTTCTTCCTGCTTTACCCAGGGTCTGATTCTCATGTTCCACATTACCTACCTGCCCGATACTAGCCCGGCAATTAACGTGAACCAGGCGAACTTCTCCGGAAGGAAGACGAACATGAGCATAGGAGCCTTCCTTGGCCATAAGCTGAGCTACAGCTCCAGCAGAACGAACTAACTGGGCACCTTTACCAGGTCTAAGCTCTATATTATGAATCAGCGTGCCCACTGGTATATCTTTTAGGGTTAGTGTATTACCGACCTTGATATCAGAGTCAGGACCTGATTCTACAATATCACCAACTTTTAGATTATTCGGTGCTATTATATAGGCCTTGAATCCGTCAGCATAATGTAATAGTGCAATGTTAGCTGACCGGTTAGGGTCGTATTCTATTGCTGCTACCCGGGCGGGAACATTGTCTTTGCGCCGCTTGAAATCAATAATGCGATAAAGCCGCTTATGTCCGCCACCACGGTGTCTTACCGTTAATTTCCCCCTGACGTTCCTGCCGCCAGACTTTTTCAGTGGTGCAGTAAGCTGTTTTTCCGGTTCTTTCTTAGTTATTTCCTCGAAAGTCATTACCGTCATTTGCCTTCTGCTCGGTGTTGTAGGCTTATATTTTCTTATGCCCATCTAAACATTTACCTCCTTAAACAGCGCCAACCAGCTTGTTTACATACCTTCAAAAAGACGTATTTTCTGTCCCGGCTTCAGGGTAACAATAGCCTTTTTGCGGTTAGGGGTGCGACCTTCGAACCTACCCATTCGTTTGGGTTTACCTTTTACATTAATGGTACGAACATTATCAACTTTAACGCTGAATATATTCTCAATGGCATTTTTAATTTCGGTTTTATTGGCTCTGCGGTCTACTACGAAAGTATATTTATTATCAGCCAGAAGGTTCATGGACTTTTCGGTTATAATCGGCTTAATAATAATATCCCTGTAATCTCTCATTTTAGGCATATACCTCCTCTACCCTGGTTACTGCATCCCTGGTAATAAGTAGAGTATCGTACTTTAGCAGATCATAGACATTGATAAAGTCCACTCTTAAGGGCTTAACCCCGGGAATGTTACGGGCCGATTTACTAACATTGGGGTCGCCATCAGCTGTTACCACCAATGTCTTTTTACCGCTATTTAACGCATGTAGTGTAGCTACCATCTGTTTGGTCCTGGGTTCATCAAAGCTAAGTTGATCAACCACAATTATGTTGTTATCCAGTACTTTGCTGGAAAGAGCAGATTTCATAGCTAACCTTCTCGCCTTACGGGGTAGGCGGTAGGAGTAATCACGTGGTTTGGGGCCAAAGGCAATTCCGCCTCCAGTCCAGACTGGATTCCTGCTACTCCCTACCCGGGCTCTACCGGTTCCTTTCTGGCGCCACGGCTTTTTGCCGCTGCCTTTAACTTCTGCTCTAGTCCTGGTAGATGAGGTCCCAACTCTTTTATTGGCCAACTGCATTTTTACAAAATCATACATTATTGCCTTGTTAGGCTCTATACCAAAAACGCTATCGTTTAATTCCAGTTCTCCAATCTGGGCCCCACTCATATCATATAATGCTACTTTAGGCACTTTTCTTACCTCCTTCGTAGTCAACTATGCCTTAACTGAATCCTTGATTATAACCAGACCTTTCCTGGGCCCTGGAATAGATCCTTTGATCAAGATAAGATTTCTTTCCGGATAGACTTTTACTACCTTCAAGCCCTGCACAGTTACTCTTTCTCTTCCCATATGTCCGGGAAGCTTCCTGCCTTTAAATACGCGGGCCGGGCCTTTAGCTGCCAGTGAACCGGGACCACGATGGTATTTGGAACCATGCCCCATGGAGCCACGAGAAAAGTTGTGTCTCTTTACAGCACCAGCAAAGCCTTTGCCCTTGGATGTGCCTACAACATCTACCATATCTCCAGGATTGAACTGATCAGCCTTTAATTCCTGACCAATTTCGTAGGCATCTATGTCTTCGACCCTGAATTCCTTTATATAACGCAGGGGGCTTACATCGGCTTTTTTGAAGTGTCCCCTGGCCGGCTTGTTTACCTGTTTTTCTTTCAGGTTGTAAAAGCCTACCTGGATAGCGCTATAACCATCTGTTTCACTGTTTTTCTTCTGTAAAACCGTACATGGACCAGCCTCAACCACAGTTACTGGTACGGCCTTATCGTTTTCGTCAAAAATTTGGGTCATGCCTATCTTTATACCCATGATTGCTTTGTTAATATCAGCAGCCACCTAAACTACCTCCTAGTTGTGATTTCTCTTAGCGAGTGGTTGGAAGTGGGCATCCAACTTCACTTATATAATTACCCGGACATTTTTACCGCATCGAGACCTTAATGCCCTCTGGTCTCTTAGCACCGGTCCTCACACCTATAATTTGATCTCTATGTCTACCCCTGAAGGTAAGTCCAGGTGCATCAGAGCATCGATGGTCTTGGGGTTAGGATCCAGTATGTCTATCAGTCGTTTATGGGTTCTCATTTCAAATTGCTCTCTGGCATCTTTATTTACATGAGGAGATCGTAAAATGGTAAAAACGTTTTTCTCCGTCGGCAGAGGAATGGGTCCGGAAACATTGGCCCCATTTTTCCTGGCCGTTTCAACTATCTTTTGCGAGGATTGATCTAATAGTTTGTGATCAAATGCCTTGAGTCTAATTCTAACCTTTTGCTGGCCACTCACGCAGTTAAACCTCCTTAAATCGGCTTTTAATTGGTACACGCTACCGGGTGTATAACAATATTTACAGATTTCATAATTTATTGTTTTTAAAGAACATCTACAAGAACATCTACCGAAATGTTTCGGTTAAGAACAGATCCGGGAAGGGAAGAGTTCCTCCCTCCCGGTAATAAAGTATTATTCACTTAGGCTGGTAACCACACCAGCACCTACGGTTCTGCCCCCTTCACGGATAGCAAAACGTAGTCCTTCTTCTACGGCTATCGGGGTTATTAAATCTATGGCCATTTGTACATTATCTCCCGGCATTACCATTTCTACGCCTTCTGGCAGCTGGATGATGCCGGTTACGTCAGTGGTCCTAAAGTAAAATTGGGGACGGTATCCACCAAAGAATGGGGTATGTCTGCCGCCTTCTTCTTTGGTCAGTACGTATACTTCGGCATTGAATTTGGTCAGGGGGTTTATGCTTCCAGGCTTGGCTAAAACCATGCCCCGCTCTACTTCTTTACGGTCTACGCCTCTTAACAGGGTGCCAATGTTGTCTCCAGCTTCGGCATAGTCAAGAAGTTTTCTAAACATTTCTACTCCGGTACATACGGTCTTTCTGATTTCATCCCGCATGCCTACTATGGCTACTTCATCGCCTACTTTAACTTGTCCTCTTTCTACTCTTCCCGTAGTTACAGTGCCTCTTCCGGTTATGGTGAATACGTCTTCTATGGGCATCAGGAACGGCTTATCTGTTGCTCTCTCTGGTAGAGGTACATAGCTGTCAACGGCATCCATTAGCTCCCATATTTTGCCGCACCATTCGCATTCTCTGGTACCGCATCCGCATTCTAGAGCTTTAAGTGCTGATCCCATTATTACCGGGATATCGTCTCCAGGAAATTCGTATTCGCTTAGGAGTTCTCTGATTTCCATTTCTACTAGTTCTAGTAGTTCTTCATCATCAACCATATCTGTTTTGTTCATGAATACTACTATATACGGTACTCCTACCTGACGAGATAACAGTATATGCTCTCTGGTCTGTGGCATGGGGCCATCTGCTGCTGATACTACCAGTATGGATCCGTCCATCTGGGCTGCTCCGGTAATCATGTTTTTTATGTAGTCTGCATGTCCCGGGCAGTCTACATGGGCGTAATGCCGAGTTTCGGTCTGGTATTCTACGTGGGATGTGTTTATGGTTATGCCTCTTTCTTTTTCTTCCGGCGCTTTGTCAATCTCTTCATATGAAGTGGCCTGGGCTCCACCTGCCTTGGATAAGGTCAGGGTTATTGCCGCTGTCAGTGTAGTCTTACCATGGTCTACGTGACCTATGGTGCCAATGTTAAGATGAGGTTTGGTCCTCTCAAATTTTGCCTTTGCCATCCTATCTCTCACCTTTCCTTTTTAATAATCTTAGTGGTAAATATATTTTCTAAAGGGTAAAAGGGTTTGCTCTATTCGTACCGGGTATACAATAAAGAGCATCCAGGTAAAACATTTTTATTTACTTCTGTTAGTCTAATCCTGTTGCCTCACCCCTTACACCTGACTGTAACTTTAGACTGGCAGCCCATACCTTTTAGCTATAATTTCTCTGCTTTTTGAGCCTGGTACTTCAGCATAATTCTTAATATACAGCGAAAAACTGGCTCTTCCCTGGCTAAGTGACCTTAAACTAGTGGCATAACCAAATGTCTCAGCCAAAGGTACACTTCCTTTAATAATTTTACTATCCCGGTTTTCCTCGAATCCGAAAATTCTGCCTCTACGTGCATTAAGGTCGGATATAACATCACCCACATATTCCTCTGGGCATACAATTTCTATATCCATTATGGGCTCCAGAAGAATCGGATCAGCATCGGCTAAAGCCTGCTTAATCGCCATGCTCCCAGCTATCTTAAAAGCCTGTTCACTGGAATCAACCTCATGGTAAGTCCCCCCGGTTAAAGTCACTTGTACATCATCCACCGGGTATCCTGCCAGGACACCTGCCTGTAGGGCTTCAAGTACTCCGATTTCAACTGCTGTTGCAAATTCCCGGGGTACGCTTTCGTGGTTTGACCGGTTGGAAAAGTGTTTACCTTCTCCTTCTTTAAGGGGTTCAACCTCGATAATAATCCGGGCATATTGCCCCCTACCACCGGTTTGTTTTTCAAAGGTAGTTTCAGTAACGGTTTTCTTCTTGATACTTTCTTTGTAGGCCACCTGCGGTTTACCCACATTAGCATTAACTTTGAATTCCCGCAGCAAGCGGTCAATAATAATTTCCAGATGTAATTCTCCCATACCGGATATTATGGTTTGACCAGTTTCCGGGTTAGTTCGAGTACGGAAAGTGGGATCTTCCTCAGCTAAACGTGCCAGACTCTCTCCTATTTTATCCTGGTCAGCTTTAGTTCTCGGCTCAATGGCCACGTCGATAACTGACTCGGGAAAATCCATAGGCTCAAGTAGAATTGGGCGGTCTTCACTACATAAGGTATCTCCTGTTACCGTATCTCTCAACCCTACACCAGCAACAATGTCCCCAGCTAAAGCTTCCTCTACTTCTTCGCGGTGATTAGCATGCATCCTTAAAATACGGGTTATGCGTTCCTTCTTATTTTTGCCACTGTTAAGAACATAGCTACCGGTTTTTATCTTACCGGCGTATATCCGGAAATAAGTAAGCTTGCCTACATAGGGGTCACCAGAAACTTTGAAAGCCAGAGCACATAAGGGATCATACCGGTCTGCCTTTACCAGGGTGTCGCTGTTATCTAATAAATTAGTTGCACTTACCGGTGGTATGTCTACCGGAGAAGGCAGGTAGTTTACTACCGCATCCAATAGCATCTGCACACCCTTGTTTTTAAAGGACGAACCGCATAATACCGGTACCAGTTTATTGGTAATCGTTGATTTTCTCAAAGAACTGATTATTTCATCCGGGGTAATTTCCTGCCCCTCCAGGTACTTTTCCAGAATGCTATCATCATATTCGGATAGTTTCTCCAGGAGCAAAGTTTTATATTTGTTAGCCTGTTCTTGTTCTGACTGCACCAGATCTCTGGTAATAAGCTTTTCTCCCAAATCATCCTGGTATTCATAGGCTTTTAACCTGATGACATCTATAATCCCCCGAAAGTTATCCTCTACCCCAATGGGGAGTTGGATTAGAGCAATTTCACTCCCAAGATTATCCTCTATCATTTTAACGGCCCGGAAATAGTCTGCTCCTATCCGGTCCATTTTATTGATATAAGCTATCCGGGGAACTTCATATCTGTCTGCCTGTCTCCAGACAGTTTCTGACTGTGGCTGTACTCCAGCAACTGCGCAAAATATGCCGATAGCTCCATCAAGTACTCGAAGTGACCGTTCTACCTCAACTGTAAAGTCCACATGCCCGGGTGTATCGATAATGTTAATAATATAATCCTGCCACCGGCATACAGTTGCCGCCGAGGTTATAGTTATACCTCTTTCCTGTTCCTGACTCATCCAGTCCATCGTGGCTGTCCCTTTATCAACTTCGCCAATTCGATGAACTCTGCCGGAATAGTATAGTATTCTTTCGGTAGTGGTAGTCTTTCCAGCATCTATATGAGCCATTATTCCGATATTTCGTATTGTTGCTAAATCGGATATATCAGCCATTTATTCTCCTCCGGATTCAATTCTTAATTTAATATCAAGAATTTGCTCCAATAGGTTACCTACCAGCGGTAATGAGCAAAAGCCTTATTGGCTTCAGCCATCTTATGGGTATCTTCTTTTTTCTTAACGGAACCGCCAGTACTGTTATAAGCATCTATTATTTCACCCGCCAGGCGCTCCGCCATAGTTTTCTCTCCCCGTTTACGGGAGTATCCAATTAACCATCTGACGGCCAATGTCTGCCTTCTGTCTGGTCTTACTTCGACCGGAACCTGGTAGTTTGCTCCACCTACCCGCCGGGCTTTAACTTCTACTATCGGGGTAATGTTTTTCATGGCTTCTTCAAAAACTTCCATGGCGTCTTTGCCGGTACGCTTCTCTACTATAGCAAATGCACCATAGCAAATGTTCTCTGCCAAGCTCTTCTTGCCATCCCACATTACCTGATTTACCAATTTGGTAAATAGTTTACTGTTGTAAATAGGATCTGGTAGTACGTCTCGCTTGGGGACGGGACCTTTTCTAGGCATATCGTTCCTCCCTCCTATTTCTTCTTGGGTCTCTTGGTTCCATATTTGGATCTGCCTTGATTGCGGTCCTGAACGCCAGCAGCATCTAGAGTACCGCGAACAATATGATATCTTACACCAGGCAGGTCTTTTACCCTGCCCCCTCTTATCAGCACAACCGAGTGTTCCTGAAGGTTATGGCCAATACCAGGAATATAAGCGGTTGCCTCAATACCATTAGTTAATCTTACCCTGGCAATTTTCCGCAGGGCTGAGTTAGGCTTCTTGGGGGTAGTAGTATACACACGAGTACACACTCCTCTTTTTTGCGGACAGCTCTTCAGGGCTGGTGCGGCTGATTTCTTTTCTCCTTTTTCGCGTCCTTTTCTGACCAGTTGGTTTATCGTCGGCATGTCTGCACCTCCCTTCTCATTTAATGGAACCAGAGATAAAAGGAGTACCCCTCTCCCTATGGTTCAATATTAATCAACGCTACTGCTGCTGAACCTACCTCTATACCACAGGCATTCCCCAGGGAGTCCATGTTTTCAACCATAGAAATCTCAACCTGTTTCAGCCGACATAGCTCTTTTATAGGTTGGATAATGTGCGGTTCAGCATCCAAAGCTATGAATACTTTTTTGGCTATACCTTTGTTGATTGCCTTTTTGACTTGCTTGGTACCAATTACTTTTGGACTGTTTTTTATGTCTGCCAGTACCAAAACGATACCCTCCTTCAGCAAATAAACCCGGAAATATAGCATTACCACAGCTTATTTACCGCGCACTTAGATATTTTAGCACCTGCAGGCCTCTCAGTCAACTAAAGCTTATATTTTATTCTAGTTACCTTCCCTTGAGTTGCTTTTTTTCCTTTATAACAGCAGTTATTCTTCGGCTGTTTGTTCCTCGTTTACATAGATATCGGTTTTACGGTACTGGGGATAACCAGTACCTGCTGGTATCAGCTTACCAATAATAACGTTTTCCTTAAGGCCTATCAGATAATCTACTTTACCTTTTATAGCAGCTTCAGTAAGAACCTTGGTGGTTTCCTGGAAGGAAGCCGCTGAAAGGAAGGAATCAGTATTCAAAGATGCTTTGGTAATGCCAAGGAGCATTGGGCTGCATACGGCAGGTAAGCCCTCGTGCTGCATAACCCACTGGTTTTCTTCCTCAAAGGCCGAGATATCTGCAAAGGAGCCAGGGAGCATGGAAGTATCCCCGGAATCTTCTATTCTTACCTTTTTCAGCATCTGACGTATCATTATTTCAATATGCTTATCACTAATATCAACGCCCTGGGAACGGTAAACCTTTTGTACTTCCTGTAATAGGTAACGCTGTACTTCCTGCAGCCCTTTGGTCTTCAATATATCATGAGGGTTAAGCGGTCCTTCAGTTAAGGCATCACCGATTTCAACATAATCACCTTCACTAATCCTTAAACGAGAACCATAGTGAACTGGATAAGCGCCCAGGACCTCGTCATTTTCGCCCAACACTTCCACTTCTCGCCGGCCCTTGTTTTCGCCAAACCTCGCTATACCAGAAACTTCAGCTACCACTGCCTGCCCTTTGGGCTTGCGTACTTCGAAAAGCTCTTCTACCCTGGGTAGACCCCGGGTGATATCTTCACCTGCTACTCCTCCGGTATGGAAGGTACGCATCGTTAGCTGAGTACCGGGTTCACCTATAGACTGAGCTGCCAGGGTTCCAACTGCTTCGCCAATTTCAACTTCATAACCTGTGGCTAGATTACGTCCATAACATTTTTTACAGACTCCATGTTTAGTTTTACAGGTAAGGACGGTTCTGATTTTAACTCTTTCTATACCAGCCTTTTCTATTTCCAAGCCTACATTGTCATCTATCATGTCATTTTCTTCTACCAGTACCTCACCAGTTTCGGGATGGAGGATGGTATCAACTGATACCCGCCCTATTATTCTCTGGTGCAGGGGCTCAATTAGCTGCGAGCCTTCCATGATTTTTTCTAACCAGATGCCTTCAACTGATTCACAATCATCTTCTCTTACTATTACGTCTTGTGAAACATCAACTAGACGGCGGGTCAGATAACCAGAGTCAGCCGTACGTAAAGCTGTATCAGCCAAACCTTTTCTGGCCCCATGAGTTGAGATAAAGTATTCCAGAACGGTCAGGCCTTCACGGAAATTAGCCTTGATGGGCAGGTCGATAATTTTTCCGGACGGATCAGCCATAAGCCCACGCATCCCTGCTAGCTGACGTATCTGCTGGAAGTTTCCGCGAGCACCAGAAATAGCCATCATGTATACCGGGTTATCTTCAGATAATGATTCTTTTAAGGCTTCAGTTACATCTTCGGTAACCTGGTTCCATATTTCCACTACCTGGGCATGGCGTTCGTTATCAGTAATTAGGCCCACCAAGTAGTCCTGTTGGATAGCGTCTACCGCTTTATCAGCTTCACTAAGGAGCTCGACCTTGGCGGCTGGGGTTTCAAAGTCAGTTACTCCTACACTTATTCCTGCTCGAGTACTATAGTGATAGCCTAATCTTTTAAGACCATCTAGCATTTCGGCAGTTCTAGCATTGCCTTCCAGGCGATAACATTCATAAACCAGTTCGCCCAGCTTTTTCTTATCAATTACCTCATTAAAAAAGCCGAGTCTTTGGGGAATAATATCATTGAATATTAGTCTACCTACTGAGGTATCTATCAGCTCTGCTTTGAATTCCTGCTCACAGCCTTTTTTGAGCAGATCTTTAGATGGAATCTGTGGTATCTGCATCTTAACTCTAACTTTTTCGTGAAGCTTAATCACTCCCATTTCATATGCCGTATGGGCTTCATCAGCATCACGGAAAACTCTGACTTTCCGTTTTCTCAAATCTTTTTCGCTCATATAGGTTAAATAATAAAGGCCTATAACCATATCCTGGGTAGGGGTTACAACAGGCTTACCATCTTTAGGATTTAAGATGTTGTTACTGGCCAACATTAATAAACGAGCTTCAGTCTGGGCTTCAGCCGATAGGGGAACATGCACTGCCATCTGGTCGCCATCAAAATCAGCATTATAAGCTGTACATACTAAAGGATGAAGCTGCAGGGCTCTGCCCTCAACCAGTACCGGTTCAAATGCTTGGATTCCCAGCCGGTGCAGGGTGGGTGCACGGTTTAAAAGTACCGGATGTTCTTTAATAACGTCATCAAGAATATCCCATACTTCTTCTCGGCCTCTTTCTACCATCTTTTTAGCACTCTTTATATTAGAAGCAATGGCCTGGTCAACTAGTTTTTTCATTACAAAGGGTTTAAATAGCTCCAGAGCCATTTCTTTAGGAAGTCCGCACTGATGCATCTGCAAGTTGGGACCAACCACTATAACTGACCTGCCCGAGTAGTCCACACGTTTCCCCAGCAAGTTCTGACGGAATCTTCCCTGTTTACCTTTTAGCATATCACTTAAGGATTTTAGGGGGCGGTTGCCTGGTCCAGTTACTGGCCTACCCCTTCTACCATTATCCACAAGAGCATCCACTGCTTCCTGAAGCATTCTCTTTTCATTACGTACTATTATGTCGGGAGCTCCCAGGTCTAATAGCCTTTTTAGGCGGTTATTACGATTAATTACCCGGCGATAAAGGTCGTTTAAGTCAGAAGTGGCAAAACGGCCACCATCTAACTGCACCATAGGCCTTAATTCCGGTGGTATTACCGGCAGCACATCAAGTATCATCCATTCTGGATGATTACCGGAAAGGCGGAAAGATTCTTCTACTTCCAGTCTTTTGATGGCTCTTCCTTTTCTCTGACCGGTAGTAGTGGCTATTTCTTCTTTTAAATCAGCAGACATTTTCTCCAGTTCCACTTCTTGCAATAGAACCTTGATGGCTTCAGCCCCTATACCTGCCGAAAAGGATTCGCCGTACCTTTCACGAGCTTCCCGATATTCTCTTTCATTGAGTAATTGTTTTTTTAATAACGGAGTATCACCAGGGTTAATTACTATATAATTAACGAAATAAATTACTTTTTCTAATACTTTAGGGGACATATCCAGCAGTAATCCCATCCGGCTAGGTATTCCTTTAAGATACCAGATATGGCAGACAGGCGCAGCTAGTTCAATATGACCCATTCTTTCTCTTCTTACCTTGGAGGTAGTTACTTCTACTCCACAGCGGTCACATACTATTCCTTTGTGCCGAACTCGTTTGTATTTACCACAATGGCATTCCCAGTCCTTAACTGGTCCAAAAATCTTTTCACAAAACAGTCCTTCTTTTTCCGGTCTCAGAGTACGATAATTTATGGTTTCCGGTTTCTTAACCTCGCCACTGCTCCAAGAACGGATTTGTTCCGGTGAAGCCAGGGCAATTTTTATTCTTTCGAAATTATTTACATCTAACAAACAAGTCTCTCCCTTCCAGATGATTAGTGCCGCTTATCCGGCAGTCGATATATCCAAAGGAAACTACGTCCTGTCGCCGACTATTCAATAAGCCCTGACATTATTCATCCTCCATGAGACTGTTAAAGTCATCATCCTGGTCTTCTTCTTTTATATCAAGGTTGTCATCTCCCCCATCAATACTGTCCGGCCCACCTACCATGGTTTCGGGTATTTCCACCCCTAGTTCCCGCGCTTTTTCCTTTTCATTTAGCTCGTAGTCAACGTCTCTTATCTGAATTTCCTGGTCATTACCGGAGAGTAATCTTACGTCCAGAGCCAAACTCTGAAGTTCCTTAATTAGTACCTTAAAGCCCTCAGGAACTCCGGGTTCAGGAATATTGTCACCCTTTACAATAGACTCATAGGTTTTCAGCCGACCCACAACATCGTCGGATTTGACCGTTAATATTTCCTGCAGGGTGTAAGCCGCCCCATAAGCTTCTAAAGCCCAAACTTCCATCTCTCCAAATCTCTGGCCACCAAACTGGGCTTTCCCACCCAGGGGTTGCTGGGTTACCAACGAGTACGGCCCAATGGAGCGGGCATGAATTTTGTCATCAACCAGATGGGCCAGTTTAAGCATGTAAACATAGCCAACCGTTATATCATGGTCAAAAGGTTCGCCGGTACGACCGTCATATAACTTTGCCTTGCCACTTTCTGGCAGTTTGGCCTCGCGTAACTTGGCAAATATATCTTCCTCATTTGCACCATCAAAAACTGGGGTAGCAATGTTCATACCTAGATTTTTAGCCGCCCATCCCAAGTGACATTCCAGGATTTGTCCTATATTCATACGAGATGGAACTCCCAAGGGATTTAAAACAATTTCCACCGGGGTACCATCCTCGAGGAAAGGCATATCCTCCTCTGGTAAAATACGAGAGATAACGCCTTTATTACCATGACGCCCGGCCATCTTGTCACCTTCAGAGATTTTTCTCTTTTGAGCTATATATACTCGAACTAGCTGGTTTACGCCAGGGGAAAGTTCATCACCCTTCTCCCGGGTAAAGCGCTTTACTGCTACTATTTTACCGGCTTCACCATGAGGGACCCGCAGGGAAGAGTCTCTCACTTCACGAGCCTTTTCACCGAAAATAGCTCGGAGTAATCTTTCCTCCGGGGTTAGTTCAGTTTCACCTTTAGGGGTAACTTTGCCTACTAAAATATCATCAGGGCGCACGTCAGCCCCTACTCTAATAACACCCTGCTCGTCCAAGTTCTTCAACATATCTTCAGAAACGTTGGGTATATCCCGGGTAATTTCTTCCGGACCTAATTTGGTATCGCGAGCTTCGCTCTCATATTCTTCTATATGAATGGATGTAAATACGTCATCCTTTACCAGCTTTTCCGAAATTAGTATGGCGTCTTCGTAGTTATAGCCTTCCCAAGGCATGAAAGCTACAAGGACATTACGCCCCAGAGCCAGTTCACCTTGACAGGTGCTGGGACCATCAGCAATAACATCCCCAGTTTCGACCCTGTCTCCCACTTCTACAATAGGCCGCTGGTTATAGCAGGTACCCTGGTTGGAACGAATAAATTTTAGCAGGGTATAGGTATCGGTGCCGCCATCATCATTGGCGATAATAATATTATCAGCACTAACGCATTTTACCGTTCCAGGTTTTTTGCATACTACCACTGCGCCGGAATCCTTAGCCGACTTATACTCCAAACCAGTACCTATAATAGGTGCTTCCGTTTTTATCAGGGGTACCGCCTGCCGCTGCATGTTGGCACCCATAAGAGCACGGTTAGCGTCATCGTTTTCCAGAAAAGGAATAAGCGATGTAGCTACACTAAACACCTGTTTAGGGGAAACGTCCATATAATCTACTTTGTTAACCGGAATTTCCAGAATTTCTTCAAAGTACCTGGCTTCAACCCTATCCTCTTTAAAATAGCCGTTTTCATCCAAAGGGGCGTTGGCCTGGGCTACCATAAATTCGTCTTCTTCGTCGGCAGAAAGGTAATGAATTTCGTTTAAAACTCTTCCCGACTCTTTATCTACCTTACGATAAGGAGTTTCAATGAAACCGAAGTCGTTTACTCGGCCAAAAGTAGCCAGAGAGCCTATTAGCCCAATATTAGGACCCTCAGGAGTCTCTATGGGACAGATTCTGCCATAATGGGAATGATGAACGTCACGAACCTGGAAACCAGCCCTCTCTCGGGTCAATCCACCTGGTCCCAGGGCGCTCAGGCGCCTTTTATGGGTTAGCTCCGCCAGGGGATTAGTCTGGTCCATGAACTGAGATAACTGGGAACTACCGAAAAATTCCTTAACTGCTGCAGTTATGGGTCTTATGTTTATTAGAACCTGGGGCGTTAAGGTCTCAACGTCATGAATACTCATCCGCTCCCGTACCACTCGCTCCATGCGTACCAAGCCAGTACGGAATTGATTTTGTAGGAGTTCACCAATGGAACGCAACCTTCTGTTACCCAGGTGGTCAATAACGTCAGTTTTTCCTTCACCCTTAATAAGTTTAAGCAGATAGCCTATGGTGGTTATAATGTCTTCGTGAGTAAGGTGCCTGTTATCCATAGGGATATCAAGCCCCAGTTTTTTGTTAATTTTGTAACGTCCTACTACGGCCAAATCATAACGTCGGGGATCAAAGAAGAGGTTGTTAAGAAGCTGTTCGGCAGCATCTTCAGTTGCCATTTCCCCTGGTCTTAACCGTCGGTAAAACTCAATTAAGGCTTCTTTTTTGTTGTTACTGCTATCTTTCTCCAGGGTTTTCTCAATGCTTTCATCATCACCGTACAGTTCCTGAATGGCTTCGCTAGTTTCGTAGCCCAGAGAACGTAAAAGAACGGTTACTGGGATTTTTCTGGTTTTATCGATACGTGTATAAACAACCCCGGCGCTATCCATTTCCAATTCGAACCATGCGCCCCGGTTAGGAATAATAGTCGCTCCGTATAAGTTTCTACCGGAAACATCGACCCGTTCATTAAAATAAACTCCTGGGGATTTAACCAATTGGCTAACTACAACTCTTTCTGCACCATTGATGATAAAGGTTCCTTTTTCAGTCATTAAAGGGAGATCCCCCATATATACTTCTGATTCTTTAATTTCTCCGGTCTCCTTATCGGTCAACCTGACCTTGAGTTTCATGGGAGCCTGGTAGCTAACATCACGCTCCTTGCATTCATGCACCTGGTACTTGGGTTCACCCAGACCATAGTCGAGAAAATCAAGCTCCAGGTTACCGGTAAAGTCAGAAATAGGGAAAACTTCATGCAAAGCCTCTCTAAGACCATGTTGCAAGAACCAATCATAAGAACTAAGTTGCACTTGAATGAGATTAGGTAATCCGATGGGCTGTTCAATCCGGGAGTAACTTAACCTTTTTACTTTACCATATTCTTCTACTTGAGGCATTAATAATTCACCCCTTTTTATATTTCCCAAAAGAGTGAAAAGCAAGGTATAAACCTCGCTCTCATAAGTAAAGCCTGACATTGGAACGTCCAGGAATTTAATTGCACATTAGTATAAATGGCAATTATTAATGTTAGCATATACATTAATTCCAGTCAAGCATATAGTTGGGCTTTTTATTTTTCTTCTTCCTTATTTTCATTTTCACCCTGAAAAAATTCCAGAGTCGCCCGTTCTAAGGAATATTCCTCGGTAATCAACCGGTGTACCCGCCTGATACGATTCAAATATATGATGAAGATAATAATAAAGCAAAAGACGAAAAAGGAAATACCCAGGAATATTCCATCAAAAATAGCTGCATCTAGTTTTACGGGCGATGACTGCAAGTTATCTATATTCCAAACAGCAATGGAATTTTGACTTACTTCTGCATTACTATTGCGAACGGCTCCAGGAACCTCAATGCTTAAATGAGCATCGGGCAGACCAATAAATTGTTCAAAAAGGCTTCCAGGAGTTGCTTCTTGTTTTACAGTTAGGCTAGCAAACTTGATTAGTAAGTAATCTTTCTGTACTACTGTAATAGGTAAGCTATCACTAAGCTGACCGTAAGCCCGCCAATCCTTAACATGGCGTGAAAGGATAACTTGATTTCCCGAACGAGAACTTTCCCATTCCTGGTCGTTTATAACAACATTGAGATTAGTGATAATTACTTTTTCATCCAGGCTACCATTGTTGTTCCATTTAATAGTCCAGGATGCTTCATCACTTGCTTGCAAAGAAGAACAGGTGATTAAAAGCAAACCTAAAACGAGAATGACAACTGGAAAATGTTTCTTCATATACATCATTCCCTCCCTGTAAGAAATTAAACACCTGATTGTAGATTATAACAGAAAGACATTTATTTCAATAAGAAATATTTCGTGGAAATAATAGTTGAAATTAAAACAGGCAGATACCTTATGGTAACTGCCTGTTTTAGGTTTAAACTTAATTATTTTATTTCTACGCCGGCTCCTGCTTCTTCGAGCTTGGCTTTGATTTCGTTGGCCTCTTCCTTGGAGACTTTTTCCTTAACCGGGTTGGGAGCTTCATCAACCAGAGCCTTGGCTTCTTTCAGTCCCAGACTGGTCAATTCTCTAACCACCTTGATAACGTTTATCTTCTTTTCACCAGCAGAGGTAAGTATTACATCAAATTCAAACTGTTCTTCTGCAGCTTCGGCAGGTGCACCACCTGCTGCTGGTGCTGCTGCTACTGCTACCGGAGCGGCCGCACTAACACCAAATTCTTCTTCAAAGGCTTTAACTAACTCCGACAATTCAAGGACTGTCATCCCTTTAACTATTTCAATAACTTCCTGTACTTTACTCACTAAAATAACCTCCTTAAGCGTTTACCCGCTTATTTAATTTTTTAATTTTAACTCTCTTATCCGTCTTCTAGCTTCCGTCATCGACTTCCAATTTCCGCCTTCTGACATCCGACCTCCGACTTCGTTCTAGCTGGCCTCTTTTTGCTGGCGAACCTGGTCGATAACACGTACCAGACCAGTAAGGTTGGCATTAAGGACATATACCAAGCTGGTAATAGGAGCCTGCATAGTACCTGCAAGCTGACCCAGTAATACTTCTCGAGGCGGCAGATCAGCTAAAGCCTTGATTTTCTCGGGCTCCAGTACCTTACCTTCCAGTATTCCTACCTTAACTTCCAGCTTTTTATACTGTTTGATAAAATCATAAATCGTTTTTGCCGGGGCAACTGGATCTTCGCTGCTGAAAAGTACAGCGTTAGGGCCAAAAATACTTGGGATAATCTCTTCATGGTTAGTATTCTTGAGGGCAAACTCAATCATGGTGTTTTTAAGTACCTTAAATTCAACCCCGGGGACTCTGAGTTTTTCTCTCAGACTGGTCATCTCTTGAACATTAAGGCCTCTATAATCTGTAAAAACTACCAGAGTCGCATCTTCTATCTTTTGCTGTATTTCCTGGACTACTTTCTGCTTCTTTTCGATATTGGGCATGTAATTTCTCACCCCCTTTAATATAATTTGATGCTACTACAAAAACCTCTATTCGAGTGAATACGTGTTCAAACATAGTAGTTTTGAATTAAGAATTACCGTTGAAATACTCGTATTTCTCTTTATTTTAAACCTAAAATATTGCATTTGGCGTCATGTTTTACAAACTAAAAAACCTCTGCAGACACGATTGCAGAGGCTTCATAACTGTTTAAAGCAGTTAATATCATTAAAACCTCGGCAGGCGAATATCTGGTTCTTTAAGGCTATGCCACCAGCTGTCTACAGTTAAATATTCTTTTTTAATACTGGTTATTTTTTATTTACCGCCATTAGTACCAGTGGATTAATCTTAATACCAGGTCCCATGGTGGAGCAAATGGTTACTGAACGCATATATTGGCCTTTGGCAGCCGCAGGACGGGCTTTAATTAAGGCTTCTGCAAAAGTATTCAGGTTATCCATAAGCTTCTCTACTTCAAATGATACTCTACCAATGGGAGCATGGATTATTGCGGTTTTATCTATCCGGTATTCTATTCTACCAGCTTTAAGTTCATTTATGGTACGCTCAATATCAAAGGTTACCGTACCCGCTTTGGGGTTGGGCATTAGGCCGCGAGGGCCAAGTATCTTACCTAATTTACCAACTACTGACATCATATCAGGAGTAGCTACGGCTACATCAAAGTCAAACCAACCACCCTGAATTTTCTCAGCCAATTCTTCTGCACCCACATAATCGGCTCCAGCATTTTCGGCTTCTTTCTGTTTATCTCCCTTGGCAAACACCAGTACTTTACGGGTTTTTCCAGTTCCATGAGGCAGACTGACAGTTCCTCTTACCTGCTGATCAGCATGGCGAGGGTCAACCCCTAGCTTAACATGAACTTCTACCGTTTCATCAAAACGAGTACTGGACATTTCTTTTACCAATTGTATGGCCTCAGCCGGGTCATATAAATGATGACGGTCAAATTTTTTTAACGCTTCCTGATATGCTTTGCTTCTCTTCATAATTATTAACCTCCCTGTGGTTTATCGGATTTTTTATCCTCCCACTTTATTAGTGCTAAACTAATCGGTAACTTCTAACCCCATACTACGAGCCGTACCTTCAATCATTCTAACAGCTGCGTCTATATCAGCCGCATTCAGGTCATCCTTCTTAATTTCCGCAATTTCTACCAGCTTAGCTCTGCTAACTTTGCCTACTTTATTCTTGTTAGGTTCACCTGAACCTTTAGCTACGCTGGCTGCTTTTTTTAACAGATCTGAAGCCGGAGGAGATTTAAGTACAAAGGTAAACGACCGGTCTTCGTAAATACTTATCTCTACTGGAACAATGGAGCCTGCCTGGCTAGCGGTCTTAGCATTATACTCTTTACAAAATCCCATTATATTTACACTGTACTGACCCAGGGCAGGTCCTACTGGTGGTGCTGGTGTAGCTTTGCCTGCAGCTATTTGCAATGATACTTTACCTATTACTCTTTTGGCCATATTTACACCTCCTTAGACTTTTTCTATTTGTTCATAATCCAGTTCCACAGGTGTTTCCCTGCCAAACATAGATATATTAACCCGTATTTTCCCGCGATCAGGCAGTAATTCCCGGACTACACCTTCGAAATTAGCAAATGGTCCTGTCTTAACTCTAACGTTTTCGCCAACTTCTATGTCTATTATCTTAGGTTTGCTTTCTACCAGGCCCATCTGCTGGAGTATTTTTTCGATTTCAAAATCTTGCAGGGGTACAGGTTTATTACCACTACCTACAAACCCGGTAACTCCAGGGGTATGACGTACTACATACCAGGAGTCTTCATCCATTATCATATTAACAATAACGTAACCCGGGAAAACCCTGCGACTGGTTACCTTTCTCTTACCGCCTTTATATTCTACTTCTTGTGCTTCTGGAATGATAACATCAAAAATTTTGTCCTGCATATTCATCGACTCTACTCTTTTGGAAAGATCAACTTTTATTTTATTTTCGTAGCCTGAATAGGTATGCACTACATACCAATCACCCGGCGCTTTGCTTTCCACGTCTGTTTCGATGTTATTATTGATTTCACTATTAATATCCTGTTCCAATTCGGTTTTAGTAATTGGAACCACCTCCTCCATGTTTAAGCAAAGGCCTCAAATAGTTTTGTTATCAAAAAAGATAATCCAGAGTCAAATACCCATATAATCAGAGCAACAATCGTAACAGCAACTAGTACCACTCCGGTATACGCTACTAGCTGCGGCCGGTCAGGCCAGTGAACCTTTTTAAGTTCATTATATACACTGATAAAATACTGTTTAGTCTTTTCCCAGCGAAGTTTTAAACCTCCGGCCTCATTTTTTGCGGGAACATTCTTGGTCACTTTTATTCACATCCCTGACTTTACTTAGTCTCTCTGTGCAATGTGTGCGAATTGCAGAATTTACAATATTTCTTAAGCTCCACTTTTTCGGCGGTTTTTTTCTTATCCTTGGTAGTTGTATAATTTCGTTGTTTACATTCGGTACATGCCAGTGTTATACCAACTCTCACTTTGAATACACCTCCATCCTGTGCACAGAAATCCTAAAATACTCTATCACACTGGAGTTCTCACTGTCAATTAATTAATACGAAAATAGGCACTGATAACAAAGCTATCCCCAAACAACTTCAAGTTTAAAACTTGATTAATTGTCTAGATTGAAGGGTAAGAGGTTAAGATGTTTCCCGGCTTGCCAACCTGATACACCTATTTTCATCCATGGACATATTGCCCTATTCACTTAGGCTGGTAACCACA
>DIRQ01000080.1:0-12535 GCA_002424365.1 Syntrophomonas sp. UBA5432
ATAATACGACAAAAGATATTATGGCTGTATCAGCCAGCTCACCTAAAAATCCGGCAATGGCAGCTGCTACTAATAAAATGATTATCATGACATCTTTAAACTGCAATAAAAACATCATCAGCAAAGTTTTGCGACCCTGTTCCTGTAACTCATTTTTTCCGTACTTCTCCAATCTGACCAGGGCTTCGCTTTCGGTTAAACCAGCTTTAGTAGTATTAAGGCTGTCCAATACTTTTTCCGTTGGCATGGTATGAAAACAAACTGCCGAATCAATATCCTGGTATTCCTTTTCCATCACCGGATCTACCTCCACATCTAAAATAAATAATGCCCAAAAGAAAAGACTTTTAACATATGTCCACATAATGAGGAATATGTTAAAAGTCTTGCTTCTCCCGATAACATATTAGGGGATATAAAGCCAGGCCCGCAGGTCGTATTGTTGACTTTAACAAAATAAGCTACTCCCTTTTAACATCTCATATTTTACCATAATGAATTGTCAACCGTAAAGAAGATTTATCCAGTACCTAATAATCTTCCTCTAACTCCATAGACTAAAGCTACAATCATATAAGAGTGGAGTTGATGTTATGCCTGACCATAATTATAGTAACCACCTAATTCACGAAAAATCTCCTTACCTATTACAACATGCTTTTAATCCAGTAGATTGGTACCCCTGGAGCGAAGAAGCGTTCAGCGTGGCCCAAAGGGAAGATAAACCGATTTTTTTGAGCATTGGCTATTCAACTTGCCACTGGTGTCACGTCATGGAAAGGGAGTCCTTCGAAGATACCGAGGTTGCGGAAATGCTTAATAACGATTTTATAGCTATCAAAGTGGACCGGGAGGAGCGCCCGGATATTGACAGCATTTATATGCGGGCTTGCCAGGCTTTAACCGGACATGGGGGATGGCCTTTGACCATTATTATGACTCCGGAACAAAAGCCGTTTTTTGCCGCTACTTATATTCCCAAAAATAGTCGGGGGCAAATGCTGGGTTTGACCGAACTATTACCCCGCATTATTGAGCTGTGGAGGAATGAGCGTCAGCGTATTGAAGACTCAGGTAACAGAATAAGTGAATTGCTGGGGCAAGCTGAAGAAGACATAAGCCAGGATTTAGCAGCCGATATTTTTAAAACTGCCCGAGAACACCTGAGCCGGTCCTTTGATCGGGAATGGGGAGGATTCAGCCCAGCACCCAAATTCCCAACCCCTCACAATATCTACTTTTTGTTGCGTTACTATTATTTCTTTCAGGATAAAACCGCCCTGGATATGGCGGAAAAGACCCTGGAAGCTATGTACCGGGGCGGAATATACGACCATATAGGTGGCGGCTTTGCCCGCTACTCTACTGACCGTTTCTGGTTGGTCCCTCATTTTGAAAAAATGCTCTATGATAACGCTCTGCTGGCCCTGGCCTACCTGGAAGCCTACCAGATTACCGGTAAAGAACTATATGCCCGGGTGGCCAGGGAAGTTTTTACTTATATATTGCGGGATATGACTTCCCCTGAAGGTGGTTTCTATTCTGCTCAGGACGCTGATTCCGAAGGAGTAGAGGGGAAATTTTATGTTTGGAGCCGGGAAGAAATAAAAAACGCAGTAGGGGAGGAAAATGCTCAATACCTGTACCAGGTCTATGATATTAGTGAAAAAGGTAATTTCGAGGGTAAAAATATTCCTCATCTTATAAAGGGTTTACCACCACAATCACAGTGGGCAAAACTGGATGAATTGCGAGCAAAACTTTTTCAGGAGCGGGAAAAAAGGGTACACCCGCACCGGGATGATAAAATTCTAAGTGGCTGGAACGGTATGATGATAGCTGCTCTAGCTTATGGAAGCAGAGTGTTGGATGAACCACAATATCTGCTGGCAGCTTCCCGGGCGGCTGATTTTATCCTGGATAAGCTGCGCCGCTCTGATGGCCGTCTGCTGGCTCGTTACCGTGATGGTGAAGCCATGTATAACGCTTATGCTCTGGATTATGCGGCTATGATATGGGGGCTTTTGGAATTGTATCAGGCTTGTTTTGATAGTAAATACTTAAGTTCAGCGTTAGAGCTTAATAAAGATTTGCTTAGGTATTTCTGGGATGAAAGCGCAGGCGGCCTATTTCTTTACGGTAGCGATGCCGAACAATTGCTTACTCGACCTAAGGAAGCATATGATGGAGCGCTTCCAGCGGATAACTCTTTAGCGACTCTGAATTTTTTACGCCTGGGACGATTAACCGGTGATCATTTATTGGAGGAGAAAGCACAGCAAACTATTGGAGCCTTTGCCGAAGGAATCAACCAGCATCCTACTGCTTATACGTTTTTCTTAACGGCTGCTCTATTTTATCAGCAACCGGGAAGAGATATTGTTATTGTAGGGAAAAGGGAAAAGGAGGATGTTCGGGCCATGATGGAAACCATAAATGACCGCTTTCTACCGGACACACTTATCATTTTCAAAGATCCGGGTGAGAAAATCCCGGATGAGTTAATTCCTTTTACAAAAGATATGGTAATGATAGGAAACAAGGCAACTGTCTACATTTGCGAAAACTTTAGCTGCCAGCAGCCAATTACTGATATAAAGGTTCTTAAGGATATAGTTGAGAAAATAGGCGCTGTTAACAAAGTTCTCTTGTAACTAACTTTGAATTTAAGAAACTGATTAATTGTTAAGGTATCCTCTGGAATCTAAGGCTCGGTTCATACCGAGCTTTTTTTGTATAAATTATTTATTGCTGGAGTATAATAAATGCAATATAATAGCAGTTGATAATAATTATTATTTAGGAGGCATTATTAATGACCGGGCTTTTAAATAAGCTTTCTGCCCGTGGGTATAAAATAACTCCCCAGCGGCGTATTATCTTGCAGGTGCTAAGTGATAGCGATAAGCATCTAAGTGCCGAAGAAATAGCCGATAAGGTTAAACAAATTGAACCGGGCATATCGGTAGCTACTGTCTACCGTAACCTTAACCTTCTGGCCGAAATTGGTATTCTAAGCAGGTTGAATTTACATGAGGGGCCGGCACGCTATGAATTAAATCAGGGGCATAACCATCACCTGGTTTGCCTGGGTTGTGGTAATGCTATTAAGCTGGGGGTTTGTCCGATGCAGGGGGAAATAAAGAAAATAATAGAAGAAAGCGGTTTTGAAGTAGATAGCCACCATTTTGAGATAACTGGTTATTGCCAGAAATGTCAGGCTCGGCAGAAATTATAATAGGGTCTTGGCACTTAGACTAATTTTAATTCAGTTAATATAGAAAGCAGGTTGAAAGTTAATGTTGAGTTTTAAAAAATCGGCTGTTGTTACAGCGCTTCTATTAATAATGGCGGTTTTGATGGTTGGATGTAATGCAGGCAAGGAAACCGCCCAGCCAGTCACGGATAATAAAAAGAATGATAAGCTTATAGTATTTGTCAGTATTTTACCCCAGGCTGATTTCGTACGGCAATTGGGAGGAGACCAGGTAGAGGTAAGTGTAATGATGCCGCCCGGAGCCAATGAACATAATTATGAACCTGATACAGGTCAATTAAAAGCTCTCAGCCAGGCTGATCTTTATATTAAGGTGGGGCACTTGCCCTTTGAAGATGCCTGGATGAAACGGTTTATCTCAACCAACCGGGATATGCTGGTGGTAGATTCTTCCCAATCAATAGAAACAATAGATCATAATCCGCACATCTGGTTATCTCCGCGGCTGGTAAAAATACAGGCGGAAACCATTAGTACTGCTCTAATACAATTGGACTCGGAAAACCAAGATTACTACCTGCAGCGAAAACAGGTTTTTCTTAAAGAATTGGATAAATTGGACCGGGAAATAACCGCAACCTTAAGCGGAGTGAAGGATAAAAGTTTCTTGGTTTATCACCCCGCCTGGGGGTACTTTGCTCGGGATTATGGTTTACAGGAAGTTGCTATCGAAGAACACGGCAAGGAACCGGGTGCCCGGGAAATGTCCCGGGTTATCAATTATGCTAAAAAGAATCAAATCAAGACCGTTTTTGACTCCTCCCAGCATAGTACTCATAGCGCTGATGCTATAGCAGCGGAGCTGGGTGCCAGGGTGGTATTGCTTGACCCTTTACCTGCAGACTATATGGATAATATGCGCAAGGTAGCTGAAACTATGGCCACTGAACTGAGTAGGGAGTAACAAAGATATAATGGATAAAACAGTAATTAAAATAGAGAATCTATTTGTTGAACTGGATGGGGTAAGCGTTTTGGAAAATGTAAATCTGACGGTTAATGAGTACGATTTTCTGGGTATCATTGGGCCCAATGGCGGTGGTAAAACTACCCTTTTGCGGGTGCTGCTGGATCTGGTTAAACCAGTCAGGGGCAAGATTAGGATCATGGGGGAGTCATTGGAGAAAAACCGCCACCTGCTGGGATATGTACCACAGTATGCTGTTTTTGACCGCAATTTTCCTATAAGCGTCGAAGAAGTTGTAATGAGTGCACGATTGGCGCGAAAGCAGGGAAGAAGATTTTCCCATGAGGATTATAAAATTGCTGCTGCAGCTCTGGAACGGATGGAAATACTACCTTTGCGTTCACGCCAAATGGGGGAATTGTCAGGTGGGGAGAGGCAGCGGGTTCTGGTAGCCCGAGCCTTGGCCGCCCAGCCCCGGATATTACTTTTGGATGAGCCTACGGCCAGTGTAGATAGCCGGTTTGCGGCCGGTTTCTATGAGCTTTTACAGGAGCTTAACCGGGAAATGACCCTGATTTTGGTTTCCCATGACATCAGCGCAGTTTCTACTTATGTTAAAACCCTGGCTTGTTTAAACCGTACTCTTTTCTATGAAAATTCCCGTGAGCTAAGTCAGGAAATGATTGAAAAAACCTATCACTGCCCGGTAGATCTTATAGCTCATGGGATTCCTCACAGGGTATTACCACCACATGACGGGGTGGTGGGCTCATAATGGAAATACTGCAGTTTGATTTTATGCGAAATGCCCTGCTGGTAGGACTGCTGGTAAGTGTTGCCTGTGGTATGATTGGAACCTATGTGGTAGTAAAGAGGATAGTTTTTATCAGTGGTGGTATATCCCATACTGCCTATGGTGGGATTGGCCTGGGCTATTACCTGGGCTTCAACCCTATGCTGGGCGCAACTCTTTTTACCATTATTTCGGCACTGGGAATGGGGTTGGTGCAGCAGCGTAGCAGCCAGCGGCAGGATACGGTTATTGGAGTCATGTGGGCAGTAGGGATGGCATTGGGGATAATGTTTGTTAAGTTATCTCCAGGCTACACTGCTGATTTAATGAGCTACCTTTTTGGCAGTATACTTACTGTGCCTGAGCGTGATATTCTATTTATACTACTACTCGATTTGCTAATAATAGCTACTGTCTATAGATATTTTGAAGAATTTAAAGCAGTAGCTTTTGATGAGGAGTTTGCTCGGGTAAGTGGATTAAAAGTGGAGTTCTATAATATTTTACTACTTCTTTTGGTAGCCTTGACCGTAGTAGTTATGATTAGAGCCGTTGGCATCATATTGGTTATTGCACTTTTGACTATTCCTCCAGCTATAGCCGGGGAATATAGCCGGGGGTTAAAAGGTATGATGGGGCTTTCGGTGGTACTAGGGATTATATTTACTACAGCCGGTCTTTATTTATCCTATCTTTTTGACCTTCCTTCCGGAGCCACTATAATTTTGGTGGCAGCAGCTGGGTATATTCTGGCCCTGCTTATGAAAAAGTAGATACATAAAGGCTTAATATGAAAATAAATCTTTTTGACGCAGAAGGACACAGACCCTTCGGGCACAGCAACCCTAATAGCGACCAAGGGGAGCATCAGTAGTACCCGTAGGGTGATTAACGCTGATAATAATTTAAAAGGAATCTGTATAAATCATAATAATCTGCGTCAGAAAATTATGTGTTCTCCGTACAATAGAATACGGCAATCTAGAGGTGATTAGGTTTTGACTAGTATTTTTCAAATAATTGGGCCAGTAATGGTGGGGCCTTCCAGTTCCCATACTGCAGGGGCTGCCAGGTTGGGAAATATTGCCCGGCGTATATGTGGTGAACAGCCGGTTCGGGTTGATTTTTATCTACACGGTTCATTTGCCAAGACCTGGAAAGGGCATGGTACTGGTAAAGCACTACTGGGCGGCATAATGGGCATGGACCCCGCCGATGAGCGGATAGCAGATTCTTTTCACCACGCAATGGAGGCTGGTCTGCAATATAACTTTCATACAGCTGACCTGGGGGAGGTACATCCTAATAGTGTCAAAATTGTGATGCAGACAGCAGATGGCCGTATATGGGAAATGATGGGCTCTTCCGTTGGCGGGGGGAAAGTAATAATCTCCTCCCTTAACGGTATGGATATTGAGTTTAGCGGTGATTACCCAACTATTATAACCTTTCATCGTGATCAGCCTGGCGCCGTAGCACAGGTTAGTGAAATAATATCCCACCATAATATTAACATTGCTTTTCTAAAAGTTTTTCGTTCATCGCGGGGTAGTGATGCTTCAATGGTTATTGAGTGTGACCAGGAAGCGGAACCCGATCTTTTGGAGCAAATCAAAGCCCTGCAAGTGGTAAAGGAAGTTATGTTTATTAATGCAGGTATAACACCAGCTAACTAGAGGAGGACGTGTATGTATCAGTTTAGAAAAGGAACTGAGCTTCTAAATCTCTGCCAGCGTTATGAACTGAATATTGATGAAATTATGCTGCGCTGTGAAATAGAGGAAAGTGGGCAAAGTCGTAAGCAAATCTGGGAATTGATGCAGGATAACCTGCAGGTAATGAATGATTCGATAATCAAGGGACTGGACCCGGATTTGAAATCAGCTGGTGGATTGGTGGGGGGTAACGCCAGTAAGGTTCAGTTTTATATGGAAAAAGATAACCTCTGCGGAAAAACCGTACTAAAAGTTATCGCTTATGCTCTGGCAGTGAGCGAATGTAATGCTGCCATGGGTAAAATAGTAGCTGCACCAACGGCTGGTGCTAGTGGTATCCTGCCCGGTATTCTGGTAGCTTTATCGGAAGAAAAGGGTTATTCCCAGGAAGAATTGATTAAATCGCTTTTTGTGGCAGCAGCGGTAGGGAAGATTATTGCTACCAATGCCACTCTTTCCGGAGCCGAGGGAGGCTGCCAGGCTGAATGTGGTTCGGCTGCTTCTATGGCTGCTGCAGCAGCAGTTTTTTTGGCCGGGGGTAGTCCCCAGATGAGCCTGGATGCCGGGGCTATAGCTTTAAAAGGACTTTTGGGACTAGTATGCGACCCGGTTGCCGGATTAGTGGAAGTACCCTGTTCCAAAAGAAATGGAAATACTGCGGCTATAGCACTAACCAGTGCGGATATGGCCCTGGCCGGAATAAAAAGTTTTCTACCATTTGACGAAGTAGTGGAGGCTATGTATCGAATAGGTAAAATTATGGTAGCTGATTTGCGAGAAACGGCAGCAGGCGGTTGTGCCATAACCCCCACTGCCCTGCGTTATGCCGAACAGGTGATAACCCAACAAAATGATTAATTGATAAATTAGATTTGGTGTTATTTACAAGAAGAAATTATTTAATGAATTACTTATGCATATTACCTCTACTGGGTAAACTAAGCGAAAATGTGTATTCAGGAGGTTATTATTTTGCGTAGGGTAGTAGTTTTAATCATAATATTAGCTCTTGGCTTAATCACTAGTGTACCTTCTTATGGAGCCACCCTAGTAACCCTTAATAAGGAAGAAAAGGTAACCCCACCACGTATAGATCAGCTTAATTATCCCATTCTCTATTTACAGCAGCCCTGTCTGGAGGGTGACGCCATCTGGTTGGTACAGGCCAGATTGCGAGAAATAGGTTACGATATACAGCCTGATGGCAGGTACGATGTTGCAACTAGTGAATGTGTAAGAATATTTCAACTGGCGCATGGTATGAAGGATAATGGTGTGGTTACCCCGGAAGTTTGGAAAACACTTATGGAAGTCGAGCCTGCCTATCCTTGTATGAGTGACAGCAAATCTCAGGATAGATTACTGATTGTAATTGATGTTAAGACCCGTACCTTGGTACTTTATCAAAATGATAAAGAAATCAGGCGATATCCGGTGGCGGTAGGTAAATCTGAAACTCCCACTCCATTAGGTGAATGGAACGTAGTACACAAAGGGGTAGGCTGGGGTAGTGGTTTTGGCACTCGCTGGATGGGGCTTAATGTACCCTGGGGTATATATGGTATTCACGGTACCAACAAACCATACTCTATAGGAACTTATGCTTCCCACGGTTGTATCCGTATGTTTAACCGTGATGTAGAAAAGCTTTATCCTATGATTCCGCTGGGAACTCCGGTTAAAATTGTGGAAAATGGCAAAATGTTTCCGGATAATTTAAAACCAGTTGCTCTAAAAAAAGGCTCTTCAGGACAAAGAGTAGTCTATGTGCAGAGTCGCTTAAAAGAATTAGGGATTGAGTTAGACCGTGCTGATGGGCGTTATGGTAATATGACTGAACTAGCTGTAAAGTATTATCAGGTATGGCACAATCTGCAGTCCAGTGGGGAAATGGATGAGGACACTTACCGGTCTATGGGGATGATTAGTACAAAATAAGGCGTTAATGATATGGTTGTGGAGTAATGAATTGAGGTTAAAACCAGACTGATGTCTAGATAAGGGGTGAGGTACCAAGTTTATAAATTAACTATATAGCATAGGTTTTCTTAAATTCCTTTAGAGTATTCTGAGGACTGTTCTTTAAGAATTTAACCAGGATTATAAATGTGCTAAAATATAACAATAGTATAGAAAAACATGTATGGGGGCGAAAATGTTGCAGCCCAGGACCAGGTCTCAATTTCCCGCGGTAAATCGTAGCGAAAATCTATTGGAAAAGATTCAGCAGGAGCTTGATGTAATTTGTACCATAGAAGGTCGTGTTGTAATACTATTAAGCAGCAATCTTTTTGGGCAGGGAGATAATAAGGCGGGAAATATATTAATGGAGGAGTTTACACGTACCCTCAGCCACATGACCGGTATTATTAATACTCTAATTCTGATTAATAGTGCTGTTTTCCTGGCTACGGAGGGTTCGGAAATGATGCCTTTTTTTAAGATTATGGAGGAACAAGGAGTAGAAATACTATGTTCCGAAAGTTGTTTAAGTTTTTATAGTGTGCAGGAAAGATTGTCAGTAGGCAGTAAAGCCAGTATGTATACTATCAGTAGCAGACTCTTACAGGCCGGGTGGGTAATAAGCCTTTAAACTTAGTATTTTTACTTTTTAACATCAAACCCCAAATCCTCGATTTGGTCTACAATATCTTCCAGTTTTACCTGACTATTGTCAAAGTCAACATTAACAAAACCTTCATTATAATAGGCAGTTACTTTGTTAATGCCATCCATTTGTTTGAGAACCGTCTCAATGTTATTTTTACAGTGCTGACAACTCATACCTTCAACCATTAATTTTTTAATCATCTTTTTCATCACTTCCATTCTTTATTAAGCCCATGTCCGGAGGGCATACCGGTACTCAGCCCAAATTCCATCTGGTTAGTTGGTAAACGACGGAATTTTATCTTTATTATATACAAACCATTGCACTGTATACGATTAAACTAAATTATTTGGTACAATAAAGGGAAAATTAACCGTATAATGAATATATATCTTCAAAGTGCACTTCTTTGCTGGACTAATATTGAATAGTTTAAGGGGATAGGAGGGAAAGTAAATGGCCGAAGAAATTCAATTGGTGGTATTTATGCTGAGGCATGGTGATATGGTTTGTGAATATGGCGTGCCTATTACCCAGGTTCAAGAAATAATAACTATGACTCGACCTACTCAATTACCACAAGCCCCGGATTTTGTAGAAGGTATCATTAATTTACGGGGAAAAATCATTCCCATAGTTGATTTAAAAAAAAGATTTCACATGGGGACTTCAGATATTACCAATGATACCCGTAGTGTAGTAGTAGAGGTAGAAGGACAGACGGTAGGAGTAATTGTTGATGAGGTTAGTGAGGTTTTACGACTGGCAAATAGTGATATTGAGCCAGCACCGGCTGTAATTGGTGGGATTACTGCGGAATATCTAACTGGTGTGGGTAAAATTGAAGGTCGTCTTTTAATTTTACTGGACATGAATAAGATTTTGACTGACCAAGAAAAAGCCAACCTGGTCGGTGTAGCCAACGTAGAGGAGTAAGTACTGTAATCCAGCCCTGAAATCATTTCGGTTTCAGGGCTTTATTTTACGTTAAGAAACTGAAGGGTATAATACTAATATAATTTTGAATTATGAATTATTAAATTTTAATTCAGGGAAAGGGAGGACTCCAGTGCTTATTGGTATTGATATAATTGAAATAGACCGAGTTAAAAAAGCGGTGGAGAGGACTCCTCGTTTCTTGGAGCGGGTATTTACCAGTCGTGAACTGAGTTATTGTATGGATAAGGCTAATCCCTATCCTTCTTTGGCAGTTCGTTTTGCTGCTAAAGAAGCACTACGCAAACTGCATCCAGCGCTTGCCGGGGGAGTGCGTTTTCATGATTTGGAAGTACTCAAGGGTAAGGATGGCAGGCCGCAGGTCCATCTGCATGGTGAGGCTAAGTACCGCTCACAGTTAGAGGGTATCGGGAAAATATCTATTAGTCTGGCTCACTCCCGGGAGCAGGCTATAGCCACTGCAATTGCTAAAAAAGGAGTGAAAGAATGAAATTACTAAAAGCTGATGAAATGAGGAATATCGATCGCCGGGCCAGCACTGAATTTGGTATACCCAGTTTAATACTTATGGAAAATGCAGGTTTGCGTACGCTAGAGGTAATAGAAGAGATACTGGGTAAGACTGAAAATCGGATGATAATTATTCTGGCTGGAAAGGGCAATAACGGAGGAGACGGGCTAGTTATAGCCCGGCACTTAATTAACTCCGGCGCAATTGTTGAAACCTATCTTACCGGACAAGCGGAAGAGTTGACTGACGATTCGCGTGTTAATTATGAAATACTACTGAAAATGGGGGCACGTATCTTTCCCTTAAGCAATGAAAAAGATCTGGATCCATTAATGCTTTCTTTGATGAATGCAGATTTAATAGTTGATGCCTTATACGGTATAGGATTTAAGGGTAGTCTTAATCAGTTTGATTCTCGGTTGGTAAAAATGGTGAACTGGTGCCGAGCTCTAGTAGTAGCTGTTGATATTCCTTCCGGCGTAGAAGCTGACACCGGCAGGGTTCACGGTGATGCTATAAGAGCCAACCATACAGTAACTTTTGCCCTCCCTAAAATTGGACTGGTTCTGGAACCAGGTAAAGAATATGCAGGCACCCTTAGTGTTGCTGATATCTCTATACCTACGGTTTTACTTGAAGATAAGACTATTAAAACTAATTTAATTAGTGAAGCCATGCTCAGTGCTCTGATAAAACCGCGTTCGGCCAATTCTCATAAAGGTACATACGGACATGCCTTGCTGGTTGGCGGTTCACCTGGTATGGTAGGAGCAATAATGATGTCTTCCCAGGCGGCATTACGTACTGGAGCCGGTTTGGTTACAGCTGCAGTCCCTGAGTCGTTGACTGCAGTGGTAGATTCCAGCCTGATGGAAGTAATGACTGCTCCTCTGGCCGAGACCGGGCAATCGGCTATTGCTCTGGAGGCCCTTCCGGCTATTGAGAATCTGCTGGGAACGGTATCTGTATGTGCAATTGGACCGGGTATGTCGCGCTACTCCGAAGCCGGTACCATAGTACGTCATATAATGGAAAGATCAGGTGTACCCCTGGTAATTGATGCTGATGGTTTAAATGCTTTGGAAAATGATGCAGCCATCCTAAAAGACCGGCAGGTTCCTATTGTTCTGACCCCCCATCCTGGTGAAATGGCCCGTTTAACTGGGAAAAGTATAGAAGAAATTCAATCTCAGCGTTTGGATATTACTCGCACATTTGCCCAGAAATGGGGAGTAACTTTGGTGTTAAAGGGGAATAAGACTATTGTCGCCAATCCCTCAGGAGAGGTTTATATAAACATTAGCGGTAACCCGGGAATGGCTACCGCCGGTAGTGGAGATGTTCTTACCGGAATAATAAGTGGACTTATTGCTCAGGGTCTAAAACCGCAGGATGCAGCCTTTGCTGGGGTTTACCTGCATGGTTTGGCCGGCGATTTGGCTGCCGGAATTAAAGGGGAACGGGGGCTTATAGCAGGTGACTTAATTTCATGTCTCCCTGAAGTCCTGAAAAAGTTTGCGTAATAGATTGGAGGTTAAGAATATGTTAGCTCGAGAGATTATGAGCCAGGATGTTATTACGGTAAGTCCGGAAGAAGAGGTTGATAAAGCAGCCCGAATTTTACTCGAAAATAAAATTAGTGGTCTACCGGTAGTGGATGCCAACAATCATGTAGTGGGTATAATTACAGAAAAAGATTTAATAGTCAGGGCCGGTGAGTTAAAAGTACCATTTTATATTACTTTATTTGATAGTATTATTTTT
>DIRQ01000080.1:12812-18627 GCA_002424365.1 Syntrophomonas sp. UBA5432
CCAATTAACGAAATTGTGGAAATAATGCAGAAACGGGCCGTAAACCGGGTACCGGTAGTAAGAAACGATAAACTGGTGGGTATAATCACTCGTAATGATATTTTAAAGGCTTTGGTAAAAAGTAATGGATAATCACAGGCCAACATGGGCAGAAATAGATTTAGCAGCAATTAAACGCAACCTGGCTGAGATTAAACAGGCGGCAGGCCATGCCAGGATTATGGCTATGGTAAAGGCTAATGCATACGGTCATGGCATGTTGGAAGTTAGCAGGATTTGCTATCAGGAAAAGGTAGATTTCTTTGGAGTTGCTAGTCTGGATGAAGCTTTAACTCTAAAGCAGGAAATCTTCGATATCCCTATACTGGTGCTAGGGTATATACCGTTATCTGATGCCATAACGGTAGTAGCTGAAGACATCAGACCCTGTATATTTACTATGGAATCGGCCCAGGTAATGTCCCGGGCGGCGGTGCAGCTGAATCGACCGGCTCACCTGCATATCAAGCTCGATACTGGTATGGGCAGAATAGGGTTTTTGCCGGATGATAATAGCCTAAATCTCTTACAGGAAATAGCTGCTCTACCAGGAGTAAAAATTGAAGGAATATTTACCCATCTGGCCGAGGCTGACATAGAGGATAGTAGTTTTACCCGAGAACAAATAAACACTTTTAAGAGGTTTATTAAAAAATTGGAAGAGCGAGGGATAAATATCCCCCTTAAGCATTGTTCTAACAGTGCAGCTCTAATAAATTTTCCTGAGGCTCATTTTGATATGGTCAGGGCAGGAATTTTGCTATACGGACTTTTTCCATCACCACAGACAAAGTTGGGAAAAATAGATGTTATTCCCGCCATGACCTTAAAAAGTCGGGTTAGTTATGTTAAAACTTTACCTGTGGGGCACAGTATCAGCTATAATCGAACCTTTTACTGCCAGCGGGATACCCGGGTGGCTACCGTACCTATTGGTTACGCAGACGGGTATAGTCGCCTACTATCTAATCGAACGCAGGCATTAATAAAGGGAAAATTGGTACCGCTGGTAGGTAATGTTTGTATGGATATGTGTATGTTTGATGTCAGTGGGGTAGGGGAAGTTAAAGAAGGAGATGAAGTAATTCTTTTTGGTCGGCCTGAAGACGGTGTAACAGCTAATGATTTGGCTCAGGCGATAGGAACCATAAATTATGAAGTGGTATCAGCATTAGGTTCCCGGGTACCTAGAATTTATAAGAATGGCAAGCTTTAAAAGCACATTATTGTAATTATTGGATTTGCGAGCCCCCTTGCTGACTAATATAATAGATGTATCAGTGGGACTTTTTATCATCGGAGGTGCTCGAATATTGCCATCCTCGAAAAGAATTATAATTACCATTCCGGAAAATCTCCTTTGTGAAGTTGATAATATAAAATTTAGCGAAAGTAAAAATCGCAGTGAAATATTTAGAGAGGCAATTAGGTTTTACCTTGGGGAGCGGAGAAGAAAATTGCTAATAGAACAAATGAAAAAAGGCTATATGGAAATGGCCGAAATTAATTTAAACATTGCCTGTGAAAATTCAGGAGTAGAGGAAGAAGCCCTAGTTAACTGTATAGAAAAACTGTTGGAGTGATAGTTTGCATGATCAAACGAGGTGAAATTTATTTTGCCCAGCTAAACCCGGTGGTAGGCTCAGAACAGGGAGGTATCCGCCCGGTTCTGGTGGTTCAGAATGATATAGGGAATCAGTATAGCCCAACTACGATTATTCTGGCCATTACCTCACAGATTAACAAGGCCAAGCTGCCCACCCATGTAGAAATTGATGCTGTAACTTATGGACTGGAAAGAGATTCCGTAATACTGGCAGAGCAAATCAGAACCATAGACAAAACCCGTTTAAAACAGCGTATAGCCGTTTTAAAAGATGAGACCATGTTAAAGGTTGATAAGGCCTTATTGGTCAGTATGGGGTTAGAGGAAATATAGTTACATAAAAGCGTGATGTATAAGCTGTTGGAGGAACAAAAAGGATTGGGACAGACCCAATCCTTTAATTTTTTGCACAATTTATTGTGTTGCTATTGCATAAACTGCTGTAAAAGGGGAGGGAATAAAATGCGACCGTTAATAGGAATTTGCAGTAATTATAATCTGGAAACTGAAGAATTTTGCCTACGTGAATATTACGTGGAATCTCTGCTGCAGGCTGGAGCAAGCGTGATACTACTACCACCGGTTAATGATGAAGAAATAATTGAGCAATATCTTCAATCCTGCCAGGGGGTGGTATTTCCCGGAGGAGGAGATGTCGATCCTCATTACTGGGGAGAGCTGCCGCGCTGGGAACTGGGTGAGATTAACCCTCGGCGTGACTATTTTGAATTAAAACTGGCTGAGAAAGTAATAGCCAGGAAACTGCCGGCATTGGGAATCTGTCGGGGATGCCAGGTATTAAACGTAGCCGCCGGGGGCACCTTGCTCCAGGATATTAATACCCTAATGGCCCACCAGCAAAAAGCCCCGCGTAATTATCCTTTTCATGATATAGTGATTAAACTGGATACTTTACTTTATGAGATAATAAATGAAAACGAAATCAGGATTAACAGCTTTCACCATCAGGCGGTCGAACATCCCGGAGCAGGCATGTACATCAGTGCCCTGGCCCCAGATGGTATAATAGAAGCAATAGAAAACAGGGAAGCACCATTTATAATAGGGGTACAGTGGCACCCCGAATGCATGACGGATAAATCCTCAGAACGACTGTTCTCGGCCCTGGTAAGAGCAGCGAAGGAAAACGCTAATTTAACAGGTAGTTAATACCGGGCTTTAGATTGAACCGTAGCTTGGTGCTAATCATAAAATAATTATAAAGGGGCGTCATTACCATATGATTGCAATTAGGGGCGGCAAAGTACTTACTATGAGTGAAGCTGGAACCATAGAGAATGGGATTATATTAGTAGAAGGCGAGTTTATCAAAGCGGTAGGTAAAGAGGTGGATATCCCGGAAGGATGCCAGTCTATTGATGTCGGGGGCAAGTATATTTGTCCCGGCTTTATTGACGGTCATACCCATATAGGACTGGAAGAGGAAATCTATCGTTTTGAAGGCGATGATGTTAATGAAATTAGTGACCCTATTACACCACACCTACGAGCTTTAGATGGGATAAATTTCTCCGATTTGGCCTTTGCTGACGCTCTGCGGGGCGGGGTCACCCGTTCTATGTGTATGCCCGGCAGTGCTAATATTATAGGCGGCCAGGCAGTATTTCTAAAACACCTGGCTGAATCACTAAGTGAAATGGCTTACCGGCAACCCTGGGGCTTAAAAGCAGCACTGGGGGAAAACCCAAAGCGGGTATACTCGGCCCAGAAAAAAACCCCGCGTACCCGTATGGCCAATGCCAGCCTGATGCGGGAAGCTTTGTATAATGCTCTCCAGGCTATTGATAAGCCGGAAAGTGAAATTAAAGATTATCCCAAACAGGATATCTTGATAAAAGTTTTAAAAAAGGAATTACCTCTTTTGCTCCATGTTCACCGTGCTGATGACATACTTACCTCTTTACGCATAAAAGATGAATACAACCTAAATTTAATTATCCAGCATGGTACGGAGGCATTTATAGTGGCTGATGAATTAATAAAGCGTGATGTGCCTGTATTCCTCGGTCCTTTGCTGGTAAACCGGGCCAAGGTAGAGATGAAAGAAGTATCGTTTAAGAATGCCAACCTGCTGGCCCAACAGGGGGTCAAGTTTGCTCTTATTACTGACCACCCGGTAGTGCCCATTGAACACCTGCGGGTTTGTGCCGCTCTGGCAGTTCGGGAAGGACTGGATGAAGAGCTAGCGTTAAAGGCAATTACCCGATGGCCCGCGGAGATTTTGGGGGTTGACCAAGAACTAGGGAGCATATCTGCGGGTAAAAGGGCAGACCTGGCCATTTTCGACGGTCATCCTTTTGATTTTAGGTCCCGATTAAATCTGGTTATGGTAGATGGGAACGTCTGGGGGGATAAACTTGAACAAGGGCGATCTTTTTACGGTTTATCTTAATGGCATTTTCATGACTATATGTGTTCTGGGATTTTATAATGAAGAATATAGCGGGGAAGAGATGGCAATAATTGCTGTGGTTAACCAGGAAAACATGGTTTACGTTCCCCTGGAAGATTTGGAAATGCTTTTCCCTCGTAGCCGGTTTTTAAACTAATTTCCCATAATTTACTTCAAGGGAATAGCTGAGCATTACCAGAAATAATTTAAGAATAATTAAATTCGAGGTGATGCTATTTGCGACTAAGAAACATTTTAATATTGCTGGTAGCCTTGCTCTTAACCATGGGGCTTACCAGTACAAGCCTGGCGGAGAATGAGCCCGGAATAAGGATTAATGGCAGTTTACGCCAGGTGGAGCCACCGCCCCAAATTATGGCAGGCCGTACCATGGTTCCTATCCGGTTCGTTATTGAGGACGAAGCCCTCAAGGGGCAGGTTTACTGGGATGGTAAACTCCGTAAAGTAGCCATGGATTGTCGGGGGCGGTACATAGAGTTCTTTATCGGTAATAATAAGGCTCGAGTAGATGGACAGGTAAGATATTTCGATACGGCTCCATACATATACCGGGATCGTACATACATCCCGTTACGTTTCCTGGCGGAAAACCTGGGGGCGTTAGTAGATTGGAAAGCGCAGGAACGAGAAGTTATCATAGACTTTAATCATCGCTCAGAAGTTTTCGCTTATTATTACTATACTCGCGGTACCGAACTACAGGATAATCTCCACCTTTTTACGGACATCGCCTTTCGCTGGTTTGCTACCAATGCCAAGGGAGAACTATACTATGAATACCAGGATGATTACGATAAAACTCTGCAAATGGTACGTAAACAGGGTATCAGAACTCACGCCAGTGTGGTCCTAATGGGCAAAGAACCCCTACATCAGCTGCTTTCCAATCAGCAGAGCAGGAAACTCCTAATAGGAAACCTCCTGGATAAAGTTAAGAAAAACGGCTATGACGGGGTTAACATTGATTTTGAGCTAATGGGCTACCAGGATGCCAGTAAGTTTACTTCTTTCTTACGGGACTTAAAAACTGCCTTGGGGCCAGATAAAACCTTATCGGTAGCAGTTTTCGCCCGCACTGGCAAAGAGACTTGGCCCACCCCTTATCAGTATAAGGAAATTGGCCAGATAGCTGACCGGGTAGTGGTAATGGCTTATGATTATAGCTATACCACTTCCAAACCGGGGCCGGTAGCTCCCCTGTGGTGGGTAGGAGAAGTAACAGATTACATGGTTAAGAACATACCTCGGGAGAAAATCCTGCTGGGAATGCCCACTTACGGCTATAACTGGTCACCAGGTAATAAAACGGTTACGGTAACTGCTAAAAAACTAGCCGAACTTGAAAGTCGCTATACCGTAAAGAAGTTTTTCGACCAGGCCAGTATGAGCCCCTACTACATTTACTATGATGAAAACGGAGACCGTCACGAAATCTGGATGGAAAACCAGCAAAGCCTGAATGAGAAATGGAATGTGGCTGTAAATAATCATCTGGCAGGAATATCCTTCTGGCGTATCGGAAATGGTTTCGATGACCTTTATCGAATTTTGGAAAGAAACTTGAATCAGTAAATAAACCAAAAGAAGCGGGTTGGTGATTAAGCTAACCCGCTTTTTAATAACGAAATTCAGTTAAATCTATGTTAATCTGTGGTTAATAAGAAATAAGGCGTTAATGATATGGTTGTTGAGTAATGAATTCGAGGTTGAAACTTGACTGGTGTCTAGAGTGAGGG
>DIRQ01000080.1:18873-23180 GCA_002424365.1 Syntrophomonas sp. UBA5432
TAGGCTGAGTGGCGGGGGAATTTAAGGCAAATAAATGGAAGTTTATCGACAGAAAGATTAGAATTAAGTGGGAGGGGAGAAAATGTCTATTGAACAGCCGGGATTATTCGGTCAGCCGGAAATAAAAAAAAAGTCACAGGGAGAGAGTAAGGGGGAACAAAGGCCGGCTTACATACCCTTTATTCCCGGTATAAAGCCGGAGGAGGCTCATCTAGACCTGCAGTCCCTAAACGAACTGGAGCAGAGAGCTATAAGCTGTCGGCAATGCCGTTTACGGGAGGGTTGCCAGCAGGTAGTTTTTGGCGAAGGCAGGAACGATACTCGTTTGATGCTGGTGGGTGAAGGCCCGGGTATGGATGAAGACCTGCAGGGAAGGCCATTTGTAGGGAAGGCTGGTCAATTGCTGGACAAGATTTTAGAGGCAGCAGAATTACCTCGGCAGGAAGTTTTTATTGGAAATGTGGTCAAATGCCGTCCCCCGGCAAATCGTTTGCCCCATCCTGATGAAGTCAGAGTCTGTAGGAACTATCTAGAGGCACAGATTAGAATAATCAAACCCCAGATATTAGTATGTATGGGCTCACTGGCCACCCAGGTGATTATAGACTCCCGGGCACGAATAACCATGACCCGGGGCAAATGGTTTAATCGTCAGGGAATTAAGATAATGGCAGTATTTCATCCTGCCGCCCTACTGCGTAATCCATCCTACAAACGACCAACCTGGGAGGATTTTAAACAAATTCGGGATGAATACTATAAACAGGGCTAGTAAGAAAATAGGCGCTGATAGCCAGGTTGTTTAATAATAAGCACGAATATTGATTAATTGTCGAGAGTGAGGAGTAAGGGGTTTTGCTAATAACAGTATATAGTGAGGAAGAAATGATATCCTTGGGAAAATTACTCGCCCGTGTACTGGACAATAACGATGTGGTTTACCTGACTGGTGAACTGGGTGCTGGTAAAACTACACTGGTTAGAGGTATTGCTCGTGGTTTCGGTTATACAGGCCGGGTGAACAGTCCTACTTTTACCCTGATGAACATTTATACGGCGGAAATAGAGATATTTCATTTTGATTTTTACCGTTTGCAGGGTGATGACCTGGCCGATTTAGGTCTGGAGGAATACCTGGAAAAAGATGGACTAAGCCTGATTGAATGGCCTCAGATAACAGATGACCAGTATACCCTGGAAGCAGGTTATCTACTGGTTAACATCGAATTAGTGGAGGAAGACTATGAGCGAGAACGTTTGGTTACGCTAAGTGGAAGAGGTGGGCGTTACCAGGCTAAAGTGGAGGAACTAAAAGTACATGCTAATACTGGCAATAGATAGCGCTACACCCGTTGCCGGTGTAGCTTTGCTAGATGGAGAGAAGCTTATTAAAGAGGAGTTTTCCAATTATAAAAAGACTCATTCGGAAACCTTAATGGTAATGGTAGACCGGGTTTTAAAAGAGTGCGAGTGTACTATACATCAGGTGGATGCATTTGCCGTAACTATCGGTCCAGGGTCTTTTACCGGCCTGAGAATTGGCCTGGCCGCAGTAAAGGGCTTGAGCATGGCTACGGGAAAACCAGTCACAGGTGTGTCTACCCTGGATACTCTGGCTTACAACCTATGTGGTAGCAATGCCTTGGTTTGTCCACTACTAGATGCCCGCAGGCAAGAAGTTTATTGCGGTTTTTATGATGCTTCTGGTGTAATTCCTAATACATTAAATGAAAATTTGGCTTGTTCTCCCGAAGAATTTACGGCCAGAGCCAAAGATGTGGCCAGAGACAATAAGAAAGACCACATCATAGTACTGGGAGACGGCTATAATCCTTATGCTGAATTTTTTAAGCAAGAACTGGGTAAAAGCTTACAAATCCCGCCCCCTCACTTGATGCTACCACGAGCTGGAGCACTGGGTAGTCTGGGGCTTATGAAAGCTCGCAAGGGTGAGTTTGAGGATATTTTTAAACTGCGACCAGTATATATTAGACTGTCAGAAGCGGAATATCGTCTAGGAAGAGGAGAATTATAATGCTTAACCAAAGCTTTATTCTGAGGAGGATGACTCCGCAGGATATAGATAAAGTTATGCAGATTGAACAAAAATGTTTTACGCTACCCTGGTCTAGGGAGTCATATTTAGGTGAATTAAAAAATAGTTTTGCTATCTATCTGGTTTGTGACTTTGAAGGAGAAATAGCGGGGTATGGCGGTATCTGGGTAGTTTTTGAAGAGGCTCATATAACTAATGTAGCTGTAGACCCCGATTTCCAACAATCTGGGATGGGGACTGCTCTGATGCAGGAACTGGAGCAGGCTGCTCGGAATAAAAAGGCTAACCGAATACTCCTGGAGGTCCGACCCAGCAACGAGGCGGCCTTAACCATGTACGGTAAACTGGACTATTTCCCCAGTGGCCTGCGCCGAGGCTATTATTCCGATAACGGCGAAGATGCCATCATAATGACGAAATTGCTTTTTTAATCAGGAAATAGATATGGGGAATGGACGCGGATTATTACAGGATTTACGTACCCATAGGGCGAACCGTAGAACAGTCATGTGTAGGGAACGGCCCCTGTGCCGTTCCGTCATGGGTTACTAAGAAAATGACTAGAATAGGGATTTGCATTAAGTAGGTGAGATAGATTGAAAGATACTTTGATTTTGGGAATAGAAACCTCCTGTGACGAAACGGCTGCGGCTATAGTTAAAAACGGGAGGGAAATATTATCTAATATAATCAATTCCCAAGTGAATATTCACTCCCAGTTTGGCGGAGTAGTGCCCGAAGTGGCTTCGCGTAAACATATAGAAAATATTGGGCAGGTAGTTTACTCTGCTTTTTTGGAAGCGGGACTAACCTACAGCGATATAGATGCGGTAGCGGTTACCAACCGACCCGGGCTAATTGGCGCCTTACTGGTGGGATTATCTTTTGCCAAATCCTTTGCTTATGCTCTGGACCGTCCTTTGCTGGCAGTAAACCATCTGGAGGGGCATATTTATGCCAACTTCTTGGAGCACTCTGGAATAGATTTTCCGGCTATTTGCCTGGTGGTCTCAGGAGGTCACACCAGCCTCTTATATATGTCATCTATAGGTGAATACGAGCTTATTGGGCAGACTCGTGATGACGCTGCCGGCGAAGCCTTTGATAAAGTTGCCCGTTTTCTGGGACTTGGCTATCCAGGGGGACCGGCTATACAGAAAGCGGCGGAAAAAGGAGAGCCTGGCAGGGTGGTTCTTCCCCGGGTGTTTCTGGATCGTAATGATTTCGAGTTTAGTTTCAGCGGTTTAAAAACGGCCAGTATGAACGAGTGGAACAAACTGAAGCGTAAAGGACTGGCTGATGTTAATGATCTGGCAGCAGAATTTCAAGCTGCACTGGTAGAAGTACTGGTAGAGAAGACTATTCAGGCAGCTATCAAATATAAAGTTCGCTCTATTTTAATAGCAGGCGGTGTGGCAGCTAATCAGGAACTGCGAAATATGATGAAAAACAAAAGTCAGGAACTAGGACTGTCAGTATACTATCCCTCTTTAGAATTATGTACCGATAATGCCGCTATGATTGCTGGTAATGCTAATATTAGCTATATAATGGGGAATTATGCCCCCCTTAATATTAATGCTTATCCTGGCCTATTGTCCTTGTGAAAAGCACTTGTGGATAATGTGGATAAGTCTGTTGATAATTAGTCTACCTGCATTTTGGAACTTTTTTAATATTTTTTGAGTCCTAGGGTAAAATGTCGTTGCCGAAATATAGAACAATGCTTCCTGTGGATAACAAAGGAAGCAAGGAGTGACGTTTATGCAGCCAGTTATAGTAACGATTGGGAAAATAAGTATATTCTCATGGGGGCTAATGCTGGCAATAGCAGTAATTATTGCTATTGCAGGTATCAGTAAGCTATTTGATAAAGAGGGTTATCAGCGGGATATGGTCCTGGATTTGGTAATACTCTGTGTAATATTTGGTATAGTAGGGGCTCGCCTGGCCTATGTTTTTACTTATGAGTGGGCAGCTTTTGTGGCTCATCCTTTGACCGTACTCAACCTGCAGGATGGAGGGATTAAAGGGCTAGCCTGGTATGGTGCTCTAGTTGGGGGACTAGTTCCATTTATAATCTACCTGCACCGTAAAAAATTATCCTTCTGGGCGGTAGCTGATATGTTTGCTCCCTATCTAGCTCTAGGCTACGCTCTGGTACGGATAGGATGTTTTTTGAATGGCTGCTGTTATGGAAATGTTACTGACTCAGCTTGTGGTGTAGTTTTTCCATTAGTAGATGCTCATC
>DIRQ01000080.1:23451-35621 GCA_002424365.1 Syntrophomonas sp. UBA5432
GGTCAGGTATTTCTACTCTATCTAATTGGTTATGCTATTTACCGGTTTATCATAGAGTTCTTCCGCTCCAGTGAAATTTTTGTAGGGGTAATGTCATTGGGACAGGTATATACCCTGGGTTTACTGCTTTTAGGATTACTGGCATATTATTGGCAGAAGTCACGCCACCGGGAGGAAATAGCGAATGAAAAATAATGAGAGTCAGAATGGGGTTAAAATAGATTCCCCAATAACCCTTCGAGATAATCTGCGTAAGCAGATAATGATTAGAAGGAATAAACTATCCTATCTAGAGGTGGATAGTTTAAGCCAGCAGGTATGTCGTCGCCTGGAAGAACTTCAACCAGTACAGCACGCAGAGGTAATCATGGGGTTTAGTAGTATTAAAAATGAGGTTAACTTAAGTCCTCTGCTCCAGAAGCTGCAGAAACAAGGGCGGACTATTCTGCTTCCAAGAGTCGAGGGAGATGACTTGCTGGCAGTTGAATATAGGGATGAAAACGATATAGAACTTAGTTCTTTCGGTATTCGGGAACCTCTGGGAGAGCCTTTTGCAATAGATAAAATTGATGTGGTAATAGTTCCTGGCCTGGTGTTTGATGCCAGCGGCTACCGTCTGGGGTACGGTAAAGGCTATTATGACCGTTTTCTACTCCGTTTGAACAAACAGTGTTTCAAATGTGGGATTTGTTATGAATTTCAAGTGGTTAATAATGTTTATCCTCACCCGGGCGATGTGCCGGTACATTGGATTGTTACTGACCACTCTGAAGTTGCAGTAAATTGGGATTTCTTTTGATAAAGTAGTGTGGTTTTTTATACACCCAACGGTAAACTACCTTCACCGAATTTAACGGAGAAGGGGACCGGTGAACTTATCTGTGTTGCCGTAGACGATGATGCTAATATAGAAAGACTTTAATGGTATCAGCCCCGGACAAGAGATTTTCTCTGGAAAGAATGCTTGAGATGCTAAACATGGGGGCTGATTAAGCCGTGGAAGATACAATTTTGTGAAATAAAAATGCTGCAGCACTAAACTGCAGCATTTTCCTCTTCAATTATCAATATTCATTTATGGTTACGGTTTAACCTGTTCACCGCCGGCACTATCCAGGGTAGCTTCTTTCAGAGCGGCGAATACTCCGCCTAGTCCGGCCAGGTCGGCGGGGATAATAAGCTTGGTTGCCTGCCCATCTCCAATTACCTTTAAGGCTTCCAGGGATTTAATGGCCAGTACTTTTTCATCAGCAGAAGCTTCTCTTAGCATAACCAGGCTGTCAGCCAGGGCTCTTTGTACCAGCAGCACGGCCTGGGATTCACCTTCGGCTTCCAGGATTTTCGCCTGGCGGGTTCCTTCGGCTTCGCGGATGTTGGCTTCTTTAACCGCTTCAGCTCTTAGTATAGCAGCTTGTTTGCTCCCTTCAGCTTCTAGGATAGCGGCAGTTTTTTGCCCTTCTGCTACCAGGATAGCTTCCCTTTTTTCTCTTTCGGCCCGCATTTGTTTTTCCATAGCGGTTTGAATATCCTTGGGGGGCAGGATGTTTTTTAGTTCTACCCGGTTTACCTTAATACCCCATTTATCAGTAGCTTCATCCAATATAACGCGTAAGCGGGTATTGACTATATCCCTGGAAGTAAGAGTCTCATCCAGCTCCAAATCACCCACGATGTTTCTAAGAGTAGTAGCCGTTAAATTCTCTATAGCCAGAATAGGGTTGGCAATTTCATAAGTGTACTTAAAGGCGTCGGTAACCTGGTAGTAAACTACGGTATCAATCATCATAGTAACATTATCCTTGGTTATTACCGGCTGGGGAGGAAAATCCACCACCTGCTCGCGCAGATCCACCACAGCCCGGAAGGAGTCAATAAAGGGAATAATCACATTAATCCCCTGCTCCGCCATCTTGTGGAATTTACCCAGTCGCTCCACAATACCTACGGTTGCCTGTCTAATAATCTTAATAGATGAAAAAGCGATAATTATTACAAAAAGAACAATAATCAGGTCAACAAAAATACGAAGTACCTGCATATGCTATCCACACTCCTTTCAAATATAAGAGGGGTTTACTCCTTATTCCACAGCTTTAACTACCTGAAGTTTAACCCCGTCTATTCCGGTAACCATAATCCGGCTACCTTCCTCAATATTTTCTCCCGAAAAAGCGGTCCAGATTTCCCCATTTACCTTAACCTGCCCAAAGTGAAGAGGCTCAATATTAGTAGTGGCAACACCGTGTTGACCAATTAAGGCGTTAACATTACTGACGGTGTCATTAGTTCGGAAAAGCTTTAAAGTTAAGGGGCGGGTAAATATGATGAATAGCAGAGTTAAAAATGCGAAAACCAGCAGCTGCACTTCCAATGAGGATAACCAACCTACACTGACTGCACCGGCTACAATCAGGGCTGCTATAGCCAACCAGAGAAACCACAGCCCCAGGGTGAAAATCTCAATAGCACCGCATACTACTGCTATTAATATCCACTGTACAGCGGTCATTTACTTAAAAACCCCCTTTAATTCAGGATGAATCCCCAAATTTGCCGAAAAAGTTCTTACTAAGTTTGATTGGCCAAGCAGATACAGGAGTCTGTCTCTACACAACAAACATCCACCTCCTGGGTTTATCTGTTCCCAGGCAGACTTGGCAATCAGCCTAATCTTTATTTAAGCTGTTGCTGAGTGCTGCTAAATCTTTCTTTAATAGTCCTCCACGCCTCACTCCTCATGCCTTACCCCTCACTCTAGCCAACCAATTAAGTTATAAATACAGCATTATCACAAGAAACCTTTGTTACAGTGCTTATTTTCTAGATTAATAATACCATATCCTTACCTCTTTTCTACAGTATATCCGCAATAAGGATTTGTAATATGCGAATACTATGTCAATAATTGTAGTAGCAATGAAAATGCTGTATATTGTATAATAAATCAAGATGGAGACTCCGATTCAGTTTACCTAAGGATTTGGCTATGGTAACTGAACGACAGGGTATAGAGGGAAACCTGTATGCCTCCTATGGGAAAGGAGTATGCCAATTAACTAAGATGCAAACTCCCTTCCGGGAGTTTGATTTTTTTTTGGGGAGGTTAAAGATTATGGCGGATAATAAAGAACTGGTCGCAAAATTACAGGAACTATACCCCCAGGGTAAAATCACCTGTTCTGAAGCACGTGATATAGCTGCAAAGTTAAATATTGCATTAGGTGATATGGGTGAGCTCTGCGATTTGGCTGGAATAAAAATATGTGCCTGTGAGCTGGGTTGTTTCTAGTGGTGAATGCTGGGAATACCGGGGAGAGTGAACGATATGCTGGATAAATACAACAGGGATATTAACTATTTACGAGTATCGGTTACTGACCGCTGCAACCTGCGCTGCCGTTACTGCATGCCCGAAGAAGGGGTAGGAAACCTGGGGCATTATACTATTTTGAACCTGGAGGATTTGGCTCGTTTAATTAAAATATCAACTACCATAGGAATTCGTAAAATCAGGTTAACCGGCGGAGAACCATTGATACGCAAAAATATTGGACAATTGATACATTATATTGCTGAGATACCAGAAATAGATGATATCGCCATCACTACCAATGGTATTCTTTACCCTTCCATTGCTCAGGATTTAAAAGAGGCCGGGTTAAATCGGGTAAATATAAGTCTGGATACCTTATCGAATGAGAGGTATCGGTTCATAACCCGCCGGGGTGAGTTAAAGGATGCCTTAAAGGCAATTTTTACTGCCCTGGAGCTGGACATGCATCCAGTTAAGATAAATACGGTAATAATCAGGGGTTTTAATGACAGTGAAATTATGGATTTTGCCCGTATGGCCTACGAATATCCTCTGCACATAAGATTTATTGAATTTATGCCGATAGGAGACCTGCATTTTTGGAAAGAGCAGCGCATGATTAGTGTAGATGAAGTAAAGAAGCAGATTGAAACGGAATATACACTGGAAGCAGCCCGGACGATAAAAGGCAACGGCCCGGCACAGTATTATAATTTGGCAGGAGGGCAGGGCTCTATAGGGTTTATCACTCCTATGAGCAACCATTTCTGTGGACTGTGTAACCGTATCCGTATGACTGCTGATGGCAAGCTTAGGGGATGTCTCTATGATAAGAGGGAAGTCGACCTGAAAGCAGCTTTACAGGCTGGAGCCAGTGACGAGGAATTAAGACAGTTATTTATTCAGGCTGTAGATATGAAACCTGCTCGCCATCATATGGATGACGGATGGGGAAATGAAAACCAGCGTAAAATGTATCAAATAGGAGGCTAATATGGATTTCACCCATGTTAACGAACAGGGAAGGGCTCGTATGGTTGATGTCAGTGGCAAAAATGATAGTGAACGGGTAGCTATAGCCTGTGCAATAATCTCCATGCAACCTGAAACTCTGGCTTTAATAAAAAGTGGGGGCATTAAAAAGGGAGATGTACTAGCAGTAGCTCAGGTAGCAGGTATTATGGGTGCAAAACAGACCTCCGGTTTGGTACCCATGTGCCATCCTTTAATGCTCAATTCAGTGGATATAAACTTCGAAATGGACGATAATAACTCCAGTATTATTATTACTTCTATAGTGAAAACTACCGGCAAAACAGGGGTAGAAATGGAAGCTATTACTGCTGCTGCTGTTGCGGCCATTACCATATACGATATGGCAAAAGCAGTAGATCGCTGGATGGAAATTAGCGAGGTTAAACTACTGGAAAAATGGGGCGGCAAGAGCGGGCATGTAAAACGATAAATTAAGAATTAAGGTATGTAGGGAACGGCCCCCGTGCCGTTCCGCTGTAAAGGAGAGATATTATGGCAACAGGAACGCTATACTCAATTTGTATTGCCCCGGAGCGGGGACAGCTTAAAAATGAGGTTGACCAGGCTCGAGTTATCAAGGACCAGGGTATAGAAAATGATGGGCATGCGGGTCCCTGGGGACGTCAGGTGACCTGTCTTAATTTAGCTAGTGTAAAGAAGGTTAATGAAGAAAAAAATATGAATGTAGGCCCGGGAGAATATGCTGAGAATCTGCTCATTGATGGTATTGATTTGGTTGCGGTGGGAGAAGGCGGGCGCCTAAAAATAGGTTCAGATGTAATTTTAGAAGTTTCACAGATTGGCAAAGAGGATCACCCCAGTGTAGTAACCCGTACCCTGGGTGTCACCCTTTTACCCTATGAAGGACTATTTTGCCGGGTTATTGAGGGCGGAGAAATACGTAAGGGCGATTCTGTAGAGGTGATTTAATGTTTCGTACCGGGATATTAGTTATGAGTGATAAAGGTGCTCGGGGTGAGCGGGAGGATCTAAGCGGAAAAAAGATAGAAGAAATGCTGGGTCCTGGTTACAGTATTGAATATTACGAAATAGTACCTGATGAAAAAGACATTATAGCAGAAAAATTACGTAATGCCTGTGATGTTCTGGCTTTAGATCTGCTGATTACTTCTGGTGGAACCGGGTTTTCCGATCGAGATGTAACACCGGATGCTACCCTGGAAGTCATAGAAAAACTGACACCAGGAATACCTGAAGCTATACGTTATTATGGTTTACAAAAGACCCCCAAAGCTATGTTATCACGGGCAGTCGCCGGAATTCGGGGTAAGACCCTGATAATCAATATGCCTGGAAGCGTTAAGGGGGTACGTGAATCTCTGGAAGCCATATTACTGGCTTTAGGGCACGGACTGGAGATATTGGCAGGTAGCGCTGGCGAATGTGGGCAGGAATAAAAACTTAATAAACTGTAAAAAACAATGATATTTAGAGGTATAAAAAGAAAACAATAGTAGCATAATATAAATCGATAATATTAGGCGGATTTCAGGGGTAATCTAATTTGAATACTTGCATGGTCTCGCCTAATATTATAGTTACATATTAGCACTCACACTCGTTGAGTGCTAACAACACCACTAAATTGAAGGGGGTATACCTTTGAGGATCCAACCATTATCGGACAAGCTAGTCGTTAAAGTTATGGAAGTCACTGAAGAAAAAACCAAAAGTGGGCTGTATGTTCCCGACACAGCCAAAGAAAAACCTCAGGAAGGTGAAGTACTGGCAGTAGGCCCCGGAGCAATGAATGACCAGGGAGAAAGGCTGCCCATGACTGTTGCTATTGGCGATCGGGTTATTTTCTCCAAGTATGCCGGCACCGAAATTAAGCTTGACGGGGAAGAATATTTAATTATGGCCGAACGCGACATACTGGCAAAATTAAATTAACAGAAGAAGGAGGCTAAATAGATGATTGCCAAGGAAATAAAGTTTGGCGAGGAAGCCAGAAGGGCATTGGAAAGAGGCGTTGATGCTTTGGCCAATGCTGTAAAAGTAACCCTGGGACCCAAAGGCCGCAACGTTGTACTGGATCGCAAATTCGGTTCACCCACCATTACCAATGACGGTGTTACTATTGCCAGAGATATTGATCTAGAAGATCCCTGGGAGAACCTGGGCTGCCAGTTGGTTAAAGAAGTAGCCATCAAGACTAATGACGTAGCTGGTGATGGTACTACCACTGCCACCGTACTGGCTCAGGCTATGATTAAGGAAGGCCTAAAAAACGTAGCTGCTGGTGCTAATCCCATGATTATGAGAAAAGGAATTGAATTAGCGGTAAAGGCAGCCGTAGATGAGATAAAAGCCATTAGCAAAGAAGTAGATTCCAAGGATGCTATCGCTCAGGTGGCAGCAATTTCTGCTGACGACCCGGAAATCGGAACTCTGATTGCAGACGCTATGGAAAAAGTTGGCCGTGATGGGGTTATCACCGTTGAGGAGTCCCAATCAGTAGGAACTTCTCTGGAAGTGGTTGAAGGTATGAGCTTTGATCGCGGTTATATTTCTCCTTACATGGTAACAAATACTGAAAAGATGGAAGCAGTTTTGGATGATCCCTATATTCTTATTAGCGACAAGAAGATTTCCTCTATAAACGAAGTACTTCCGGTATTGGAGAAAGTAGTTCAAACTGGGAAACCCATGCTACTTATCGCGGAAGAAGTTGAGGGAGAAGCCCTGGCCACTCTGGTAGTTAATAAACTAAGAGGGACTTTCACCTGTGTAGCTGTTAAGGCTCCTGCTTTTGGTGAAAGAAGAAAAGCCATGCTGGAGGATATCGCTATTTTAACCAAGGGTCAGGTAGCCTCAGAAGAGCTCGGAGTAAAGATGGAAAATATCGCTCTGGAGACACTAGGAAGAGCCCGCCAGGTAGTGATAAAGAAAGAAGAATGCATTATCGTTGACGGTGCTGGCGGCGAAGAAGATGTAAAAGCCCGCATTGCTAACATAAAGAGACAACTAGAAGAAACCGATTCTGAATATGATAAAGAAAAACTACAGGAAAGAATGGCCAAGTTATCTGGTGGCGTAGCTATCATCCAGGTAGGGGCTGCTACTGAAACTGAATTGAAAGAAAGAAAACATCGCATTGAGGATGCTTTAGCTGCTACCAAGGCCGCAGTCGAAGAGGGAATTGTCTCTGGCGGCGGTGTTGCTATGATTAATGCTATAGCTGCAATTGAAAAAGTAGAAACAGAAGGTGATGAGCTAACCGGCGTAAATCTGGTTAAAAAAGCCCTGGAAGAACCGTTACGTCAGATTGCCAATAATGCCGGAGTAGAAGGCTCAGTCGTAGTTGAAAAGGTCAAAGAAGCTCCGCAGGGAATAGGGTATAATGCATTGACCGGGGCTTATGAAAACCTGGTACAAGCCGGAATCATTGACCCGGCCAAGGTTACTCGCTCAGCCCTGCAGAATGCAGCCAGTATTGCATACATGGTTCTTACCACTGAAGCCGTAGTATCGGAAATACCAAACAATGATGAGATGAAAGCCATGGCCGGTATGGGCGGAGCTGGTGGAATGGGTATGATGTAATAACTAGAAATAAAAAAAGCTGGCAACTAGCCAGCTTTTTTTATGGTAAAATATTGTCGTTTTAGAACAAAAAACAGCTCAGCTTACAAAATTAATGTTATAATCTTAACAGTAGAACAGGAATCTTAGGCTATAGGAGGAAACTATGGGAAAACTGAAATATGGAATGGTAGCACTTTTACTATATGTATTACTCGCATCTGCTGCTCATGCTACGGTTACATACTGGAATTGGAACAGTGGTATAGTATACTCCATAGCCTTTCTACTAAGTGTAGTTATCTGGTATGAAGCATTAACCCGAGGTTTTACCAGGGGCCTGGGACAGGGTATAGGAGTAATCGCCTCCTATATTATTCCAAGTCTGATAATATCGTACCTATATTTTGTCGCTAACCCCATCCCTGCAGGTGAAGCGGGAATTAAGGTCTGGCTTTACCAACTATACCACTTGCCTTTGCTTTTCGGACTAAATAGTAGTTTCTTTTCCAATTACCCTTTTCTAATAATTATTTTCCCCTCGTTATTGGTACTAATTTTAGCCATTTACCCCTTTATACGCTACATCACCCGGGCTCTAGAGTCCCAGCATACCCAGTACATATTCAGGTAATATCTGGCACCCAGCCAGGTTCCCCACCTATTCAAATTAACCAAAACCATAATTGCAAGTACATGCAATTATCTATCAAAATAGGTGTATGGGGTTACCCCTCACCCCTCACTTTAGACAGTTAATCAAGTTCTAAACTCAAAGTTGTTTTCAAGACAGCTTTGTTACAATGCCTGGCTACGTACTAATATTAATCTTCTCGCATCAGTTACAACAAATAAGGCCATATTAATAGAAAATAGCGCTCTTATGAATTGAGGGGAAAGATGATTCGGGGGATTATATCTAAAATAATTGGCAGCAGCCGCTTTATTACGGTTTTCATTATTGTCAGCCTGGTTCTGGGCCTTTATAGCTATTACCTTCTGCCCAAGCAAGAAAGCCCGCAGGTTTCTGCTCCAGTAGCCATGATTAGCACCATCTATCCCGGGGCCTCACCTCAGGAGGTGGAAAGGCTAGTAACCCGGGTAATTGAAAGCAATATTCGTAAGCTTCCTGCCTATGATTTCAGTGAGTCTTATAGCAAGAATAGTGTTTCCGTGGTAGTGCTGCAGCTGCAAAACGATGCCCCGGTGGAAAAATCGTGGAATGAACTGCGCCGAATTTTAACGGATAGCCAAAGAGAACTGCCTCCCGAGTGCCAGCCTATCCAGGTTAATACCGATTTAGCCGAAACTGCAGGTATTATCATAAGCCTATCCGGGCAGCATTATAATCCGGAAGAGCTGGCTGCTATGGCCGAGAAGTTCAAAAAAAGGCTGGAGCAGGTGGAGGGGATAGCCCGATTTGAAATCTTTGGGGAAGAAAAAAAGCAGATAGGGGTGGAAATCGATCATACTCTCCTGGCCAAGAGTGGCCTGTCTTTGGAAGAATTATTTAAAATCCTGCAGGCTCAGAATGTAGTAATTCCACCAGGAGCCATTGTTCAAGAAGGCATTAAGACTAATGTCCGAATTCCAGGCTGGTTTAATTCTCTGGACGATATCGGAAATTGTATTATAGGGGTTTCCCCCGATGGGAAGGTAAAGAGACTAAAAGATATTGCCAGTATCCGCTGGGAAGTTGAACCTGACCGACCCCTGACCAGGCATAACGGCCAATCGGCTCTTCTGTTAACCGGATATTTTGAAGCCGAAGAGAACATTATTCTGGTAGGGGAAAAGGTCCAGGATGAACTGGAAAAACTAAAGAGTGAAGCTCCTCATGACCTGCTGGTAGAACAGGTTTTATTTCAGCCTGACGAAGTAAACAAAAACATCTACCGTTTCTTACGTAATCTATTAGAAGGCATAATTCTGGTTATAATTGTAGTGCTGCTGGGAATGGGATGGAAAAACGCCCTGGTTACTTCCACTGCTATTCCACTCTCTATTATGCTTACTTTTATGGCTATGTATTTGTTGGGAATCAAGGTGCATGAAATATCGATTGCTGCCTTGATTATTGTTCTTGGTATACTGGTAGATGATGCTATCGTAATGGTAGATGCTATCCAGGTAGGACTGGATAAAGGCCTGAAGCGGATGGAAGCCTGTTTGCAAGGGCTTAAACAGGCAGCTATACCCATTCTTACCGCCACTCTGGTCATTATTATTGCTTTTTCTCCTATTTTTGTGCTTCCCGGAGCACCGGGGGAATTTCTTAGGAGTCTTCCCCAGATTGTTTTGATAGCATTGGCTGCTTCATATGTGGTAGCTATGCTTATTACCCCGGCTATGGCCTATCACTTTTTTGGCCCGGGCCAGCACCACAAAGGTGAGTGGCTGCGGAACTTTTTTGCCTATTTATTACGCGAAAGCATGGCTAGAAAAAAGACTGCCATTATTTCTTCCCTGCTTATTTTTGGCCTGGCTATATATGCTCTTACTTTTATGGGGCTGCAGTTCTTCCCTTCGGCGGACAAGGACCTAATATATATTGATATTAATGCTCAGGCGGGGTCTACCCGGGCTAAGACTGAAGAATTGTTGGTGCAGGTGGAAGATATTCTTTCTCGGGAAGGAGAAGTGTTGGCCTATACTAGTTCAGTAGGCAGTGGTGTACCCAAGTTCTATATAACGCTGCCGGTTTCCCCCCAGGCTCCGGATTTTGCCCAGGTTATGGTGCGCATCCGTCCTCAGCGGGGAGAACGTTTCTCAAACAACGAGGAACTGGGCAGTTACCTTCAGGAGAAATTGGATAGCCGGATTAGTACCGGTAGTATTAAGGTGAAATTGTTAGAAAAAGCCTTTCCGGTAGCCCCGGTGCAGGCGAGAATAAGTGGGGAACAGCGGGAAAACTTGCGCCAGGTAGCTGATTTGATTAAGAGCAAACTGAAACAAATACCGGGTTCTCGTAACGTGGAAGACGATGCGGAAAAAGAAATACAGCAACTAGTTGTTCAAGTGGATGCGGAGAAAGCCAGTCGATTAGGAATCAGTAACTATGACATTCAACGCCAGACCAGTCTGGCCTTGGAGGGTGCACGGGCTTCAGTATTACGCCAGAAGGGGGAGCAATATAATATTCTGTTGCGTTCGGATGTAGATTCCCGTCAGCAGCTAGAGAACCTGAGTATCAAATCCGCTTATTCCAACCGTAGTGTTCTTTTGAAAGAAATCGCCAGCATCGAGGTTAAACCGCAGTTATCCAGTATTAAAAAATATGATGGTCAAAACTCTATCACAGTAAGAAGTGATATCAGACCAGGCTATAGTGCGGTAGAAATCGAAAAAGAATTAAAGGACAAATTATCCTCCGCCAATTTATTAGGAGTTAGTCTCCTTTATGACGGTGAGTACAAACAAATTAAAGATAATTTTGGCATCCTGACCCGGGGTGCGCTTTTTGCCCTTTTCCTGATTTATTTAATGTTAGTAATGCAATTCCATTCTTTCATTCAACCACTGGTTATATTTTTAACTATCCCTCTGGCCCTGGTTGGTTCGGTGCTGGGCCTTCTAGTTTTTCGGCAACCTCTTTCCTTTATGGCATTTATAGGTATGGTAAGCCTTACCGGACTGGTAATTCGTAACGCCATTCTACTTATAGCTTTCATTAATGATGCTCGGGCCCGAGGATTAACGGTTGAAGAGGCTTGTGAAGATGCGGTAGAACGAAGATTTCGCCCTATTATCCTCAGTGCAGTGACCGCCACCATAGGTCTGGTGCCCCTGGCTTTATCCGGCAGTAGTCTCTTTGTCCCCCTGGCCATTGCACTAATCTTCGGTTTACTGGTAGCCACCCTGCTTACTATGGTTATAATCCCGGTAGTCTATAGCCTCCTGGTGCGAGAGCATATAGAGGTGGAGGCGTAACCAAGTACTTGATTTATTACAAATTCCGATAACCCCCCTTTCACATTTTTTTGCAATGATGGTGTACTACTTTTGCATAAGACTTTTTATCAGAGCCTATGCATAGTATAATAAGTGGAAAAGTGATACACATAAAAGATTGAGGTGATAAAATGGGTCGGCAGAATGTTACGCTATCACTTCCCGAAGATGTTTTAAGGAAAGCCAAACACCTGGCTGTGGATCGCGACATGTCTTTATCAGCTCTTTTGAGCACATACATCCTTGATATGGTTGCAAGGGAGGAACAATATTCAAAGGCTAAAGAGGATAGTATTCGCCTTATGGAGGAAGGTTTTGATATGGG
>DIRQ01000049.1:0-12687 GCA_002424365.1 Syntrophomonas sp. UBA5432
AAATGGCTCTAAAAGTGGGTGTAGTATTCATAGTCATAGGAGTATTAGATTATATCTATCAGTGGTACGAATATGAGAAGTCCCTGAAAATGTCAAAATATGATGTAAAGCAGGAATATAAGCAGACAGAGGGAGACCCTCTAGTAAAATCGAGGCAGAGACAAATTCAAAGGGAGTTTGCCATGCGTAGGATGATGGCGGAAGTACCTCAGGCTGATGTGGTAATAACTAATCCCACCCATTTTGCGGTGGCATTAAGATACAAGTATAAGGAAATGGATGCTCCGGTGGTTATCGCTCGGGGTCAGGACTTTATAGCCCTTAAAATAAAAGAGATTGCCCGGGAAAACGGGGTAGTAGTAGTAGAAAACCCACTATTGGCTCGAACTCTTTACTACAGTACCGAAATTGGGGATTTGATTCCAGAAGAATTATATCAGGCAGTGGCAGAAGTGCTTGCCTTTGTTTATAAACAAAAAAAGAGAGTTATTTAAAGCGGGAGGATAGACAATGGATGAGAGGGTCGGGTTGCTAAACAGATTAATGAAACGCAGCGACATATTAGTGGCTCTGCTCGTGGTAGCTATTGTCATGATGATGATAATACCGCTGAAACCGTCTTTACTGGATATTTTACTTACTTTTAATATTAGTTTTGCCCTGGTTATATTAATGGTATCTATGTTTAATACTGATCCCCTGGATTTTTCAGTTTTTCCTTCACTACTGCTGGTAATGACTCTTTTCAGGCTTTCCCTTAATATTTCCTCTACCCGGTTAATTTTATTAAATGCAGAAGCTGGTCAGGTTATTGCTTCTTTTGGTTCCTTCGTAATTGGAGGTAATACCGTAGTCGGAATGGTTATATTTTTAATTATAGTAATAATTCAATTTATAGTTATTACCCGGGGAGCGGAAAGGGTTTCTGAAGTAGCTGCCCGCTTTACCCTGGATGCAATGCCGGGCAAGCAGATGGCCATAGACGCAGATCTGAATGCTGGCTTAATAAATGAACAGGATGCTAGGGAGAGAAGGACTAAAATTGGGCAGGAAGCTGACTTTTATGGGGCTATGGATGGTGCCAGCAAGTTTGTTAAAGGAGATGCTATTGCTGGTATTATAATTATTATCATTAATATTGTGGGTGGTTTTATTATTGGTATGGCTCAGAAAGGCATGACTGCAGGTGAGGCCATGCAGATATATACCATTCTTACGGTTGGTGATGGACTAGTTACCCAGATCCCTGCTCTGCTTATCTCCACAGCAACCGGTATAGTAGTTACCAGGAGTGCATCCAAGGCTAGTTTGGGGACTGAGCTGACCTCTCAGCTTTTAAATTACCCCAAAGCCCTAGGTCTGGCAGCCCTTATTCTTTTAGTACTAGGGAGCATTGGCTTGCCTCGCCTACCCATGTATTCATTAGCCGCCTTCTTTGGACTACTCTTTTTTACTTTCAGGACTTCCGCAGCTAAAACAGTTGAAGAAATTGATATGGAAGATGTGCATGAAGCAGAAGAGATAAAGAAACCCGAGAATGTAGTGGAGTTACTACAGGTGGAGAAAATGGAAATGGAACTCGGGTATGCTCTAATACCCCTGGTAGACTCCGAACAGGGGGGAGATCTGCTAGATCGTATTATAATGATAAGAAGACAGTGTGCGGTGGAAATGGGTTTTATTGTTCCACCAGTGCGCATAAGAGACAATATGCAGCTGAAACCTAATTCTTATTTAATAAAAATAAAAGGCATAGAAATTGATTCGGGAGAGCTTCTACTAGATAACTACTTGGCTATTGGTCCAGACATTGAGCATGATAATGATATAATCGGGATAGATACCCTGGAACCAGCATTTAACCTGCCCGCTCGGTGGATAGACACAGCCGATAAAGATAGGGCGGAAATGAAAGGTTATACCGTGGTAGATCCTGCTTCAGTTCTGGCCACACATCTAACTGCTCTTATCAAGTCTCATGCTCATGAACTCCTAGGCCGGCAGGAGATACAAAATATTGTTAACTATATTAAGGAACAAAACTCGGCCGTAGTAGAAGAATTAATACCGGAATTGCTATCGCTGGGTGATTTACAGCGAGTTCTGGCCAACTTGCTTAAAGAACAGGTGTCTATTAGAGATATCATTACCATAATGGAAACCCTGGCTGATTACTCTAAACTTACTAAAGACGTTGACGTTTTAACGGAATACGTTCGCCAGGCTTTGAAACGTCAAATCAGCAAACAGTATTCTGGAGATAAGCAAACTATGAGTGTTTTAACCCTGGATCCAAGTTTAGAGGAAAAACTGCGCGAATCCATTCAGCACAGTGAATTTGGTTCTTATCTGGCCCTTGACCCCGATATAGCTCAACCCATGATTGACCGCTTATCGAGACAGTACGAGGAATTAAGCCAGAAGGGAATAACGCCAATAGTCATCTGTGCCCCAATACTCAGGTTATATTTTAAACGATTGGTTGAACGCTTTATATCCAATCTGGTTGTTCTTTCTTACAATGAGATTGATTCTAATATTAATGTTGAGGTCATAGGGATGGTGTCACCATGAAAATTAAAAAGTATGTGGCTCGGGATTTTAAGACTGCTATACAAAAGGCCAAAGAAGAAATGGGCCGTGATGCTATAATTTTACATACCCGACAGGTGAAAAAAGGCGGTATTCTTGGTTTGCTTTATCCTCCACGGGTAGAAATAACCGTGGTTGTAGACGATAAGCTACAGGTTAATACTGATCGACGCCGTTTAGGGAATACAACTAGCGAATCTGCAGTGGCTAAACCTGAGATGTCAGCTGGCCTTGATACTACTTCTACACTTGATAATAGTCAAAAAGCTTCCCATGAGGATGCAGTTCTCCAGGAAATACACAAAATGAAACACTTAATAACAGATATAAAATCTCGTATGCATGAAGTTGAAGTTATTAAAGGCGTACCCGAACAGGTACAACAGTTCTATGAAACTCTAATTAGTAATAATGTAGACCGGGATATTGCTCTGAAAGTAGTTAACAGTGTTGCAAATCGTTTACCCAAGGATGGAATGAGTGACGATACCTGGGCCAGGGATGTTTGCCTGCATACTTTGCAGGAGGCAATTCAAAGGGTAGAGCCTATCCAAGTCAAATCAGAGCGCCAGGGGATGATAGTTTTTATGGTTGGACCTACTGGTGTTGGGAAAACCACTACTATTGCCAAATTGGCGGCCAATCTTACTTTTCTGGATAATAAAAACGTGGCCCTAATTACCTTGGACACTTATCGAGTATCAGCTGCTGACCAACTAAGAACTTTTGCAGAAATAATTGGTATTCCTATAAGTGTAGTATTTACTCCTAATGATATGATGCTGGCAATAGAGCAGTACCAGCAGAAAGATTTAATATTTGTTGATACTGCAGGGCGTAGTCCTTATAACTATGAGCAGATGGAGGAACTGCGAGAGTTTGTTGATATAGCCAAGCCCGATGAGATTATTCTGGTTATGAGTGTTACCACCGACAACAATGACCTTATTAATATTTACGAGCGCTTCCAATCTATTGGAGTTGATAAACTTATTTTTACCAAGTTGGATGAGACTTATAACTATGGAAGCATTTTAAACGCTCTTTATGAAATAAAGAAACCCATTGCTTATTTAACAACTGGTCAGAATGTTCCAGATGATATTGAAGTACCGGATTCTTTGCGTTTAGCTCAGATGCTCCTACGAAGGGATGAAGCCTAATGAACAATCAGGCTGATAAACTAAGACAGATGGCTTTGGATGTAAAAAATCAAATCGAAAAAGAGATGGCTCAGGAGTTCAAGCACACCCGGGTAATTGTAATTGCCAGTGGAAAAGGCGGAGTGGGTAAAAGCACCCTGGCTCTGAATATTTCTTTAAGTCTTTGCAACCGGGGTAAAAAAGTCATACTTATGGATGCTGACCTGGGCCTGGCGAATATTGACATAATGCTGGGTTTACTTCCTAAATATAATCTTCATCATATGATACAGGGAAAGAAGAACTTAAAAGATATTATTATCTCTGGCCCGGGAGGTCTGAGTATTATAGCTGGTGGCTCCGGAATTACTGAGTTGGCTAATCTGGGAGATAATAGTCTAAAAAAATTGCTGGTAGAGCTAGGTAAACTTGATGGTGAATATGACTATATGATGATAGATACTGGAGCCGGTATATCTAAAAATGTTATATCCTTTTTGTTGTCAGCAAATGATATTATATTTGTGACCACCCCAGAACCAACTTCCATGACTGATGCTTATGGGATGGTAAAAACCATTGCCAGGAAGTCAACGGATAAAACTTTTTACCTGATTGTAAATAGGGTAGTTGATAATATAGAAGGCATACTGGTGGCAGAGAAGTTTAAGCTGGTATGTGAAAAATTTTTGAACCTACATATTAATATTCTTGGATACGTAGTTAATGAACCATTAATAGGGGAAGGTATTAAGCGTCAGAGTGCATTTATTGATATATTTCCCCGTAGCCAGGCAGCTAAAAACATTAATAATATTGCCAGTAATCTTATCAGTAGTAATGATAAAAGCTTTCCTAGAGATAGCAGTGGAGGAGGAATTAAACGCTTTTTTAAGAAAATCATAGGAATGGCTTAATAAGGAGTTGTAAGAGGTCAAGATGAAACCTGACATATTAAAAATAAATCAGTTGGTAGAAATAGAGCTCAACGAAGGTGATATAGCCGAATATCTACCTAGTAGAATAGAGGAAATCAAGGAGCAGTACTTATACATTTCCATGCCAATGCGTAAAGGAAGTTATATACCTATGCGTATAGGGCAAGAAATTAGAATAATAATGTGCTATAAAAAAGCTACAGTTGGTTTCGTTACAGAGGTTGTTGGCCGCCGAAGGGAACCTATCCCCTGTCTTATTATTAATAAACCTGAGCATATTGTACCAGTTAATCAGAAAAGAGAATATGTTCGGCTAGATATTTCACTACCAGTTCAGTTTAGGATTATTGATGAAAAAGATAATGCTGAGATTAAAGAGGGAATTACCATAGATATTAGTGCCGGGGGAGCACTATTTTATACCAAGACCGAGGTAAACATAGGACAAAAGATGGAGATTAAAATGCAGCTTTCCCCCAAAAATACATTTTCTTGTTATGCTCATGCTATCAGGGTATTTAAAAAACGCGAACTGGAGAAAAACACCATTCAAGTTGCTGTAGAATTTGATGGTATTGATGAAGCTCATCGGGATAGAATTTTTAAGTTTATATTCAAAAAACAGCGGGAAAGGATTAAAAAGGGAATTACTTAGGCACAAAGGGGGTATTCAATGGCAAAAATCAAAGTTCTGGTAGTAGATGATTCAGCGTTCATGCGTAAAATGATATCTGATATTATTAACAGCTCTCCGGAACTGGAGGTTATTGCTAAGGCTCGAGATGGTAAAGATGCCATAAGTAAAACCAAAGAGCTTCAGCCTGATGTTATTACCATGGACATTGAAATGCCTGAAATGGACGGACTAACTGCTCTTAAAAACATTATGAAAGAAACTCCCGTACCGGTTATCATGCTCAGTAGTTTAACCAGCCAGGGTGCTGAACAGACGTTACGGGCATTACAATTAGGAGCTGTGGATTTTATAACTAAACCCTCAGGTCAGATATCACTCGATATTGAGCAAGTAAGTGATGATATTATAAATAAAGTTAAAGCAGTAGCAGGTACTAAGCGGAAGTTAAGGAGTTTTTATAGTAGTACCGAAATACCAATACCTAGAAAAACTACACCCACCAAAAAGGTAAATTCAAATGGAGATTTAAGGAAATTAGTTTTAATAGGTACATCTACTGGGGGGCCTAAAGCCTTGTACCAGGTTATTCCTGATTTACCTGCCAAGATTGATGCAGCTTTTTTGGTAGTTCAACATATGCCTCCGGGGTTTACCCGGTCCCTGGCTGAACGCCTGGATTCATTATCCGACATCCGGGTGAAAGAGGCAGAACATGGTGAAAGAATAGTACCGGGGTGTGTTTACATAGCCCCTGGGGATTATCACATGAGGGTTAATGTTCAAGGTAGGGACATGGCTACGGAATTTTATATCCGCCTGGACAAGTCTACACCTCGAGGGGGACTTCGTCCGGCAGTTGATGTACTGTTGGAGTCTGTAGCGGAAAGTTCCTGGCTTCAAATACTTTGTGTGATTATGACCGGAATGGGATCTGACGGGGCAGCTGGAATTATTAAGTTAAAGGAAAGGGGTGCTCGCATTATTGCCGAAGATCCCTCCACATGTGTAGTTTACGGTATGCCTAAAGCTGCTATAGAAACAGGTATGGTCGATAAAATCGTACCACTTCCTGATATAAGCAAGGAAATCTTAAAAACCCTGAAAAATTAGGTTTGATTATTGACTATTAAGGAATTTTAGGAGGTGGTTTGCAAATGAAAATGGATATGTCTCAATACCTGGATGTTTTTTTAGAGGAGAGTAAAGAACATTTAGGGAGTTTAAACCAGTGTCTGCTGGAACTGGAAAAGGACTCGGGTAATATTGATGCTCTGAATGAAATATTTCGAGCTGCCCATACCCTTAAAGGTATGTCTTCAACAATGGGTTTCGATGACGTGGCTGATCTCACTCATCATATGGAGAATGTATTATCAGATTTAAAGGAAGGTGTTTTACCAGTTAATTCCTCTGTAATTGATACAATATTTCAGTGTTTTGATAGACTGCAAATGATAATTGACAAAATTGAAGTAAATGGCTCTGGAACAATGGATAATACTGATCTTATCAACATTCTTGAAAACATTAAAACTGGTAATTTTGAAGCTGCTGCTACTGTTGAACAAGAAATATCAACCCTAACCTCTATTTCGACCGGGGGCGATAGCTCATACCAGGATTCTTTTGCTTTTAACGAATATGATATTACCGTGCTTAAAGAAGCAGTAAGCCGAAATTTTAAAATATATAACATTAAAGTAGCTATAGATCAGGGGTGTTTAATGAAATCAGTTCGGGCTTTTATGGTTTTTAAAGCTGTAGAAGAAGATGGTGAAGTAATTAAATCTTTGCCTTCAGCCCAGGACCTTGATGAGGGCAAGTTCAAAAGTAATTTTGAGATTTTTGTAATCAGCACAGCTACTGCCCAAGATTTAGAAAAACGGCTGGGTAATATTTCTGAGACCAGTATTTTATACATACAGGAGATAAATGTTGAATCCCTTAATGCTCAATCAAATTCGAGAAGGAATAGTGATGATAATTCTAGTAAGCCTTCTTCAAATAATCCCGATAGTTCTCGTAGCCATAAGGTCAAACACACTGTTAGGGTAGATATTGATCGCTTGGATAATCTGATGAACCTGGTTGGAGAACTGGTAATGCATAAAGGACGGCTGGAGCAGATTGGTTTTAGCAATAATATTGATGAGCTAAATGAAACAATTGAACAAATAGACCGTATTAGCACTGATTTACAATCTGTGGTAATGAAGGTTCGGATGGTTCCTATAGAGCAAGTGTTTAATCGGTTTCCCCGTATGGTTCGTGATTTAGCTCGAGATTTAAACAAAGAAGTTGAATTTCTAATAGAAGGAAGAGAAACCGAACTGGACCGAACCGTTATTGACGAGATAGGTGATCCCCTGGTTCATCTACTTCGTAACGCTATTGATCATGGCTTGGAATCCTCCCAGGAAAGACTTAGAAAAGGAAAATTGCAGAAAGGGACGGTTATACTTCGAGCCCGGCATGAAGGAAACAACGTTTATATTGAAGTCGAGGATGATGGAGGAGGCATAGATACCGACGAGATAATTACAAAGGCGGTCGACAAAGGGATTTTAACTACTCGTGAGGCTGAGCAATTAAGCCGGGAAGAAGCGATTGAATTATTATTTAACCCAGGCTTTAGTACAGCTAACAACATAACTGATATTTCCGGTCGAGGAGTTGGGTTGGATGTTGTAAAAACCAAGATCGAATCACTCAGTGGAGAGATTTTTGTGGATTCTAAACCAGGACAAGGTACTCGTTTTAGAATTAAATTGCCACTAACTTTAGCTATTATTCAGGCTCTTATGGTATCGGTACAGGATGAAATATATGCTATCCCACTTAGCTCCGTGGACGAAACTACCATGATAACTACCTCTGATATTAAAATGGTTCAAAATCAGGAGGTTATTATGCTAAGGGGTAGTGTACTACCTTTGTATAGATTGGGTGACCTCCTATCGGTACCAGGACAATCTCAAGTAGATGACATGTACGTGGTTGTGGTTCGTAAAGCAGAAAGGCAAATTGGTTTAGTAGTAGATATTTTAATAGGACAACAGGAAATCGTAATTAAGTCTTTGGGCAGACTACTTGGGGGTATCCCTGGCTTAGCTGGTGCTATTGTTGCTGGTGACGGCCACGTAAGATTAATACTTGATATAACAACACTTTTCTAAGGGGGGGTATTAATGGAAGAGACAGTAAACCTTTACTATCAAGGCTCATATAGCCAGGATAATGAAATTCAGGTAGTAGCATTTAACCTGGGAAAAGAAGAATACGCAGTTGATATCCTTAACGTTCAGGACATAAACCGGCTTTTAGATATAACCCGGGTACCCAGGTCGGAAAGTTATATCGAAGGGATAGTAAATCTCAGGGGTAACATCATTCCCATTATAAATCTACATAAAAGATTTAATTTGCAATCAGAGGGAAATGAAGAGGATAAGCGGATTATTGTTTTCCAGTTTAATGATCTTAAAGTTGGAATTATTGTAGATGAAGTTTCTGAAGTATTACATCTGAAAAAAGAAGATATAGAAGAAACAGGAAAAGTCTATAGCTCAATAAATGCAGAGCATATAAAAGGTATTGCCAAGGTGAACAACAGGTTACTAATTCTGCTGGATTTACTAAAAATAATGGAACAGTAAAAATATTAGGCAGGTGAAAAAAGGTGGAAGATTTCACACAGCTATCCGGTTTGCAGCTGGACGCACTGAAGGAAATTGGGAATATTGGGGCGGGAAATGCGGCAACGGCGCTGGCGCAGATGGTTCAGACTAAAATTGATATGACCGTACCCCGCGTGAGTATTCTTCCCTTTGCTGACGTACCTGAAATTTTAGGTGGAGCTGATGCTCATGTAGTAGGCATTTATTTTACTGTAACTGGACCAGCACCTACCGGCATATTATTCATACTTACGGCTGAAAAGGCCGGATTATTAGTTGATATGCTACTGCAAAGAAAAACTGGTGAGACTGATATATATAACCTTAGTGATATGGAAATATCTGCTATGATGGAATTAGGAAACATACTATCGGCTACGTACCTTAATGCTATGTCCGAGTTTACTCAACTAACTTTTATTCCTTCGGTACCAGCTTTGGGTATGGATATGGCAGGAGCAATTTTAGATGCTATACTGGCTCAATTTGGGGAAATTGCGGATCATGTACTATTGCTGGAAACTGATTTCACCAAAGATGAAGATGAAGTTGTCGGCCATTTTTTTCTATTACCGGAACCAGGTTCCTTGCAAACAATTTTAACCGCACTTGGGGTGAGTTATTGATGTCGAAAATTATCCAGGTTGGGATGGCAGATTTAAAAATAACCAGAGCGCCGGATCGGCTTATGACAGCAGGGCTAGGGTCATGTATCGGTATTTGTATTTTTGACCGATCCATAAAGCTGGGTAGCCTGGCTCATATAATGTTACCGTCCAGTTTACAGGCTAAAAACTCTGAGAATAAGGCCAAATTTGCTGATACTGCCATAGAGGTAGTCCTGGATATGATGTTAAAGAATGGTGCTAACCGTCACCGTCTGCAAGCTAAGATTGCCGGCGGAGCTCAGATGTTTAAATTTTCCGGAGAAAGCGATATTATGAAAATTGGGGAACGGAATGCTACAGCCGTAGAAGAAAATTTGCATAAGTACCGCATTCCTTTATTAGCTCGAGATACTGGTGGAAATTATGGTCGTACTATTACCTTTGACCCCGAAACAGGTGATTTACTAGTAAGAACCATAGGACATGGGGAGAGAATCATTTAATGAGTACAGATATGAGCATGACTTGGGTTCAATACAAAGAAAAAAACGACATTGAAGCCCGGGATGGTCTTATCATCCACTATGCTCATTTGGTAAAATATGTTGCTAACCGACTTGCTATCAACCTTTCCTCAGTAGTGGAGGTAGACGAACTTATTTCTTATGGAATTGAAGGACTTATTGATGCAATTGAAAAATATGATCATAAGCGAAATATTAAATTTGAAACCTATGCTATTACCAGAGTTCGGGGGTCTATGATTGATGGACTGCGATCTATGGATTGGGTACCAGTATCAGTACGACAAAAGAGCAAAGAGTTGGAAAGAATATATACAAAGCTAGAAAGAGAACTGGGCCGTGCTGCTACTGATATAGAGGTAGCCCAAGAAATGGGTATTACTATTAACGAATTAGCCAACCTCTTAAAGGAGGTTGCGGCAAACACGATAATATCATTGGATGATTTTATACCAGGCGATGATGGTAATGATAAAAAGAAGCGCATAGTAGATCTTCTTGAAGACTATAATGCTGGCGATGCTCTGGAATTACTGGAACTTTCTGAAGTAAAAGAATTACTGGCAAAAACCATATCTCGACTGCCACAAAAAGAAAAAACGGTAGTTTATCTGTATTATTATGAAGGATTGACCTTGAAGGAGATAGGCATGGTACTCGGTTTATCCGAATCCAGAATATCTCAATTACACACCAAGGCTATTCTAAGGTTAAGGGGAAGTCTTAGTAAAAAGAAGAACCTGGTTTTATAGGTTGGGGGGAAGCTTATGACAGAAAACCAGTATAGCATTGATGGAAAAGCTAATATTATAGTTGAAAGAGATTTGTTAAAAGCCTATCTTGAAGTTGTTCCTCCTGCAGGTGGAGGAAATCCCTGTAATATGGAAATGGTAAAACAGACCTTGGCCGAGAAAAACATCAGCTATGGTATTAGTGAGGACAGTATCAAGGAAGCTCTGGAAGAAGAGAACTGGGGTTATAAAATTCTAGTAGCTGAAGGAAAAGCACCTGTAAACGGCAGGGATGCTAAACTCATTTATAAATTTCCGTTACCCTCGGAACGGATAGGTCCCAAAATAGATGAGACAGGTAAAGTAAATTACCATGATCTGGGGCTAATATATAATGTAAAAATGGGTGAACTGCTGGTAGAGAAAATACCAGGTGATGATGGAATTCCAGGTACTAGTGTGCTGGGAACAGAAATCCCGGCCAAAAAAGGTAAGGATATCCGGTTACCAAGGGGGAGTAATACTGTTGCAGATGAAGACGAACTAAATTTGTATGCCACTATAGATGGTCATGTTACTACAGTAGATAACAAGGTAATGGTAAACCCTGTACTTACTATTGCCGGGGATGTTGATTATTCAACTGGTGATGTAGATTTTGTTGGTAATGTCTCTATAAGCGGAAATATAAATTCCGGATTTAAGGTAAACTCAGGTGGCGATGTTGAAGTACGGGGATTTATTGAAGGAGCAGAAGTTACGGCTGCTGGTAGTATCATGGTTCGGGGCGGAATTACCGGTTGTATGAAAACGCTAATTAAGGCCAGAGATAGTATATATGCTCATTTCGTAGAAAATTCCCGGCTAGATGCAGGTAGAGATGTAATAGTTAGAGAAGCTATCATGCAATCCTTTATAAAAGCGGGTGGTAACATTAAAGTAAGTGACCGCAGAGCTCTAATTGTAGGTGGAACCGTTCAGGCCGGTCGAGAAGTAGAGGCCAAAGTTATAGGCTCCCGGTTGGCTACTCAGACTATAGTAGAGGTAGGGGTCAACCCGCACTTGAGGGATGAGTACCACACGTTAACCAGGGAAAAAGATGAAAAAAAGAAAACTATGGATATTATTAATCACAATTTGCAAATGTTTCAGAGAAGTGGAATATCTCCGGAAAACCTAAGCGAAAAGAGGAAAATAGAGCTAATTAAGATGTTGGATAGTCTGAAAAGCTTGCGCCAGGAATTGGAACAGATAACGGAAAGAATAATAATTATTGAAAATCAATTTCAAAAGATACAGGCTGCTAAAGTAAGGGTACTGGAGACAGTATATCCCGGAGTTCGTATTAGTATTGGCCAGTCCATATATATAGTAAACGATCCAATTAGGTACTCCGAATTTATATTGGATCAGGGAGAAGTGAGGTTGACATCGTTGCGTTAAAATGAAGGGAAGACCATTATGACTATTAAAAGCGTTGATATGCAGGTTTTAGTTCAAAAAGTTGGTGATGTGGCGAAGGTACAGCAAGCTCAGCAGACAGGACATAATCATCGACAGGAAGAATTTATCAAAAACATAAATGAACAAACTGACCGGTACACTAAAACGGTTAATAAGTCCCTGCATAGTCAACATAAAAAAGTTAATGAAAAAGAGGAGAAAGAAGAAGAATCTAGAAAAGGACATAAAGATAGCAACAAAAGGGAAAATAGGGAATCTACTGATAACAAAACGAATAGTAAGAATGAAAGTGGAAGCAAACTGGACATCATTGTTTAGGATATAGACCCAGGGAATAGACACGATAACGTACCCATAGGGCACATCCCCAAGGG
>DIRQ01000049.1:12926-45060 GCA_002424365.1 Syntrophomonas sp. UBA5432
TTTATTATAATTTTTGTTGAGTGCCAGGGAGTCTCCTCACTCCTCGCGCCTCACTCTAGATAATTACCCAAAGTTCTAAATTTATAGCTATTTACAAGACAGCTTTGTTATAACGCCTATTTTCTTATGGAGGCAGGTGAATAGTAACGGCCGCAATTATTTTGAGTATTATAATTATATTTTTAGCTGTTGCCTGTTACCTGGTCTGGAGAAATTTCGGATTACCGGGTGGCTTTACTGACTTACAAAACACCATATTAGAAGCTCGTATGGTTCAAGATGATTTAAATTCTATACTAGAGAAAAGCCTAAATATTTCGCAAGAAATTGTTACGAATATTGACAACAGACTAACCCAGATGGACGAGGAAAAACAGCTACCAGGTGATAAACTATTAGACCCTGGACTATCTACAGAGGATAGTAGCTTCGATATAAAGCCAAAGAAGAAGATTAGGATTTATGAAATGGCTCGGGGCCTTGGAATAACTAGCCGGGATTTAATTTATAAAATGCAAGCGACGGGATATTTCTATGATAACCCTCTTAATTCTATTGATGAAGTAACAGCTGGGATTATTTTAGATGCAATAAATTCTGGAGGTAAAGCTGAAGAGAACAGCTTTACCAAGGTAAAACATCAACCTTTAGCCAAACAGCAAATTGAGGTTACCTCTGATAATGTAGTGGAGACAGAGGATTCACAGGATTTAGAAACTTGGATTACAGGTTTAAAAGAAGCTCATCCGTATATGGCAGTCAAGGCTTTAGCCGACAAAGGCTATTCTATTAGGGATATTGCTCAAATATTAGATCGGGGACAGGGTGAGGTTAATTTAATACTTAACCTGGTTAACAAGAAGAGAGTAAGTATGTGATATGAATTAAGAAATTGGGAACCGGTACTCAGTACTGATATGCAGTTACTTGAGTACCGTTTATTTTTGATTTAATTGGCCTTAATTTTTGGTAAAAAACAGCTAGCTAGCTTGCAAAAGCACGTAATATTGTGCTATATTATCATTTGGTAATTACACACGCAGCTTGACTTTCTGAACGGTGCTAACTTTTAGTTTTCAGAAGGAATGAAAGTGCGGAGGATTAAAACTAAAAGGAGGAATAACCATGTCAGTAATTACTATGAAGCAGCTTCTGGAGGCAGGAGTGCATTTCGGACACCAAACCCGCAGGTGGAACCCTAAGATGGGCACTTATATCTACATGGAGAGAAACGGTATTTATATCATTGATTTGCAGCAGACGGTAAAAAAGTTTGATGAAGCCTACGAATTCATTAAATCGATGGTTGCAGAGGGGAAAGGTGTTCTTTTTGTTGGAACCAAGAAACAGGCCCAGGAAACCATAAGAGACGAAGCGCAAAGATGTGGTATGTATTTTGTTAACCAGCGTTGGCTTGGAGGTATGCTGACCAACTTCAAAACTATAAGAAAAAGGGTATTTCGTCTAAGGGAACTGGAGAAAATGGAAAGTGAAGGTGCCTTTGAGGTACTCACCAAAAAAGAGGTTGCCCGTTTGCTTAATGAAAGGGAACGCCTAGAGAGGTTTTTAGGCGGAATAAAGGACATGGATAAGCTTCCTGGTGCTGTTTTTGTAGTAGATCCGCGCAAGGAAAAAATAGCGGTGGCAGAAGCTCGCAAGCTCAATATTCCAGTGGTAGCGATAGTAGATACTAATTGCGATCCGGATGAAATTGACTATGTTATACCAGGAAATGATGATGCTATCAGGGCAGTTAAGTTAATATCATCTAAAATTGCAGATGCCGTATTAGAAGGAAAACAAGGAGAACAGATTACAGCATAAACAAATTCAGGGGTGTAATGGATGTTTTCCTTAAAAGCACCCCTTTTTTATGAAATAAATTAATTAGGAGGTTTAAATCAGTGGTTACTGCTGAAATGGTAAAAATACTGCGTGAGAAAACTGGTGCAGGGATGATGGATTGCAAAAAGGCCTTGGTAGCTACCGGTGGAGACATTGAAAAGGCAATAGATGAGCTGCGTACCAAAGGACTTGCCAGCGCAGCCAAAAAATCTGGTAGAGTTGCCAGTGAAGGTGTGGTCACCTCTTATATTCATGCGGGTGGTCGTATAGGGGTTCTAGTGGAGGTTAACTGCGAAACCGATTTTGTTGGTAAAACGGCCGAATTTAAACAGTTGGCTTATGACATTGCTATGCAAATAGCAGCCTCTAACCCGGACTATGTAAGCCGGGAAGACGTTCCTGAACAAGTAATAACCCATGAAAAGGAAGTTCTAAGGGCCCAGGCTCTGGAAGAAGGTAAACCGGAAAAGGTAATTGACAAGATGGTGGAAGGTCGTTTGGATAAATTCTATAAGGAGCGATGTCTGCTGGACCAACAATTCATTAAAGACCCAGACAAGACAGTACAGCAATTAATTCACGAAAATGTTGCCAAAATTGGTGAGAATATAAATGTTAGAAGGTTTGTACGTTATGAATTAGGTCAAGGAATAGAGAAAGAACAGGATGATTTTGCTGCCGAGGTTATGGCTCAATTAAAGGGCTAGGTAAATTGGATAGACGGCTAGGACAACATAGCTATGCTTTTATAGCAACGGCAGGGAGGTAATCACTTGCAAACATCCAGGTATAAGAGGGTTATACTAAAACTAAGTGGGGAAGCACTGGCTGGAAGTAGTGGATATGGTATAGATCCTAGAACCCTGGTATCGATAGCCGGACAGGTAAAGGAAGTTGTAACCAGGGGTGTAGAAGTGGCTATCGTTGTAGGTGGAGGTAACATATGGCGGGGAGTAGCCGGTAGTGCACAGGGTATGGATCGAGCTACTGCAGATTACATGGGAATGTTGGCAACAGAAATAAACGCCCTGGCTTTACAGGATGCCCTTGAAAAACAGGGATTGGAAATACGGGTAATGACAGCAATAGAAATGAAGGAGATAGCCGAACCTTACATAAGAAGGAGAGCTATTCGCCACCTGGAGAAAGGGAGAGTAGTAATATTTGCCGCTGGTACCGGAAACCCTTATTTTTCTACAGACACAGCTGCCGCTCTTAGATCGGCGGAAATTGAGGCCGATGTTATTTTAATGGCTAAGAAAGTAGATGGGGTATATGATTCTGACCCGCTTAAAAATCCTAATGCCAAGAAGTTTAGCTATTTGCAGTACATTGATGTTCTTAACCAGGGACTGGGAGTAATGGACTCTACAGCTGCTTCTTTGTGTATGGATAATAAAATACCCATTATAGTATTTAACTTAATGGAGGATGGCAATATACTACGAGCGGTTATGGGTGAGAATATTGGTACCTATGTAGGGGAGGTAAGAAAGTGATTAAAGACATTTTAAGTGATGCTGAAGAGCGGATGAAAAAAACTATCGAATATTTTGTCGGAGATTTGGCTACTCTGAGGGCAGGTAGAGCCAATCCTGCTATGGTAGAAAAACTAATGGTAGATTATTACGGTGAACCAACGCCGCTTAACCAGCTAGCTACCATTACAGTTCCAGAAGCCAGACTGCTCGTTATTCAACCCTGGGATAAAGGTAGTATAGCAGATATTGAAAAAGCCATCATGAAATCAGACCTGGGGGTTAATCCCAACAATGACGGAAATGTAGTGCGTATCGCAATTCCCCAGTTAACGGAAGAACGCCGAAAAGAATTGGCCAAGGTAGTAAAGAAAAGGGCTGAAGAAACCCGGGTAGCGGTAAGAAATATTCGTCGTGAAGGTAATGATATGGTTAAATCCAGCGAAAAAGAAAAATTAATTTCCGAGGATGAAAGCAAAAAAGGCATGGATGAAGTTCAAAAACTGACCGATAAATATATTAAAGAGATTGATACTATAACCTCGGCCAAGGAAAAAGACATTATGGAAGTATAATTGGAACACAGGCGCTAATTAAAGAAGCTGTCTTGTATATAACTTCGAAATGGGAACTTAACTATTTGTCTAGAGTGAGGGTACTTCCTGACTTTGTCTACCTTATTTTCATTCGTGGTTGTATCTGCCCTTTGGGAGTATCTTTCGTGCATGAACGGTCCTTTAAGTTGAATTAGAAGTTTTCTTTGCAGAATTATAGTTTAAATAAATACTGTCAATGGTTATAATTATTACAAAATACCCCCTGCTCGGGGGGTTTTGTAATTTGGCGAAAGAAGGGCTGCTTTTGCTTAAAAGAATAACCAATATTAATGAACTGATAGATAATGGTCCCCTACCTCGTCATATAGCTATTATTATGGATGGTAATGGCAGGTGGGCAAGAAAGCGACTTATGCCGCGTACTATGGGACATCGGGCAGGTATGGGTTCTCTAAAACAAGTGGTAAAAGCTTGTGATGAATTAAAAATACCTGTGCTAACCGTATATGCTTTTTCTACCGAGAATTGGAAAAGACCTGACAGTGAAGTACAGTTCTTGATGAAACTTTTGGTAGAATTCCTTCATAAAGAACTAAATGAGCTTAATGAAAACAATGTTTGTATTAATGTTATAGGAGATTATGGCGTCCTAAATCAGGAGTGCCAGGACGAAATTAGACAAGCCCTGTTAACTACCCGTAACAACAAGGGATTATTATTCAATATAGCTCTAAATTATGGAGCCCGAGCAGAGATAGTTGAGGCCATAAAAAAAATAGCAGATGCAGTTGTTTGTGGTGAGATATCTCCGGATAATATTTCCGAAGCGACTGTTGCCTCTTTTTTATACACTAGAGGAGTACCTGATCCCGACCTTTTGATAAGAACAGCTGGTGAATTGCGTTTGAGCAACTTTCTTCTTTGGCAAATAGCCTATACTGAGCTCTGGGTGACAGACTGTTTGTGGCCTGATTTTACCCGGGAGGATTTGTTTACAGCTATTCGGGACTACCAGAAGCGAGACAGAAGATTCGGAGCATTAAAGGCATTGGAGAAAGGTGATCAAAGTGTTTAAAACCAGGGTACTTACTGCAGTTATTGGTATTCCGGTTTTGTTGGGAGTACTTTATCTGGGGGGGACGTACTGGAAGCTACTATTTGCTCTTATGGGAATACTGGCCTTTATGGAGTTTTCCAGCATGATGTCTAATATTCAACTAAGGCCTTTACTAATACCGGGACTGCTATTACTATTGTTACTCCTATTTGCCCCCGATGCATATCTGTATCGTGGAATATTCTGTATATTAGTACTGGCGGTAACTATATCTGTTTTAAAGTATCCGGATTTAACTATTAAAGATACAGCGATAAGCCTTTTTGGTGCTGGTTATATAGGGTTTTTGTTAAGTTATACTATTAAAATTGCTGATTTACATCAGTCTTTTGTTATTATCATACTAGCTCTGGTTCTAACCTGGGGTAGTGATACTGGGGCCTATTTTGTTGGGAAGTTATGGGGTAGACATAAAATGACTCCTGCTCTAAGTCCAAATAAGACCTGGGAGGGAGCCGCTGGGGGACTGATAGTGTCTGCTATTGCTGCAGTTATCTTTTTTATGGTAATAGATATTGAAGGATTCAGTCTTGCATATGCTTTATTATTAGGGATAGGTGCAAGTGTTTTGGCTCAATTGGGAGACTTTTTTATATCCGGGGCCAAGAGGTTCTTTCAAGTTAAAGACAGTGGGAAAATTATACCGGGACATGGAGGGGTATTAGATCGTTTTGATAGTTTCCTTCTACTCGTTCCCCTGGTTTATTATTTTTCCATTTATATAATAATGTAATACGGAAATAGACACAGATAACATACCCATGGGGCACACAGATGCAGCGCTAATGCGCTGAAGTTGATTTTTTATAAAATAAATTAAGGCTTAACATTTGCAATACCAATGCAGCCATTTTCATCGGTTTTTGCCGCGTAGTTCCTTGGGGTTTCCGCAGGTTCCACGTCTATTGAAGAAGGGGGAGTAATATGGATCCCGAATTACAGAAGAATGTTAAACTATTAACCCGATTATCCATACTGGTTATGGCCCTGGTAGCCGTATATCTTTTATTTACCTATATATTTCCCATATTAGGTGGGATATTATCCTATCTCCCCATAATCTTTCTTCCTTTCATATTAGCTCTAGTGTTAGCATTGGTAACCGAACCAGTAGTTCGATTTTTTCAAAAAAGGTTAAGGATTAGCAGATCCTGGGCAGTTGCAATCAGTCTACTTTTGGTAGTTGGTGGATTTATCTACCTATTATCAGCGATTATCTCAGTAATAATTAAGGAACTATCCCGGCTTTACCCTCAGGTGGTATACTATTCTGATCAAATAATAAACCGGATTATTAATACTATAAGTGATTTCCAGATTTTCTACTTGCGTTTAAATCTGCCTCCACAGGTGGAGGCTACTATACAAGATAATTTGGGTAAGAGTTTGCAAGCACTCCAGGCATTACTAGACGGCAGTATCAATGTTTTGGTGCAAACCCTCACCATGTTACCTGGTGCCTTAATATTCCTTATGATTGCTACGGTTGCTACCTTTTTCATAATGAAAGACCGTAAAGCCCTGATGGAATTTACTATGCGGTTTGTTCCCGGGAGTGCGCAGTCCCAGGCGGTGAAAATTATTAGTGAGTTATTTCGGGCTTTAATTGGTTTCCTAAAGGCTTACAGTATATTAATTACCATTACTGCAATCATAACTATTGTTTCGCTCAAAGTCTTAAGGCTGGATTATATATTAACTATTGGCATTATAGTTGGTATTTGTGATATATTACCGGTTCTAGGGCCTGGTACTATATTTGTGCCTTGGATACTATGGCATTTTATAAGTGGAAACCATAGCCTGGCCGTAAGTTTGCTGGTGGTTTATATTCTAATTTCCGTAATCCGGCAGTTCCTGGAACCTAAAATTGTGGGGGATAATATTGGCCTCCATCCTTTAGCTACCCTGATATCGTTATATGCTGGTCTACAACTGGGAGGAATAATAGGGATGATAATGGGACCGGTTCTGGTAGTAATAATCATAGCCTGTTACCGGGTTGGCCTTTTTGAAGGGTTTGGATGGGGGAAGAAAGATTGAAAGAGAAAACAGAAAATGGGAGTATAATTAACATTGTATTACTAGGTTCTACCGGATCCATAGGTAGGCAAGTTTTAGAGGTGGTAGACAAACATCCGCAACGCTTTCGGGTAATTGCCATTGCCGCTCGTGATGAAGTCTCCCTATTGCAAGAGCAGGTGCAAAAATATAATCCTCTAGCAGTAGCGCTCTTTGACCCCAAGGCGTATAGCGAACTAAAAGAGAAGATAGGTGGACAATGTAGAATTTTAGCCGGCATTGATGGTATGTGCGAGCTCAGTTCCCTGCCTGAAGCTGATACGGTACTCGTAGCAGTTAGTGGAGCAGTAGGTATTAAACCAACTTTGGCCGCAATAAGGGCCCATAAGAGAATAGCTCTGGCTAATAAAGAAACCTTGGTTACGGCTGGAGATATTGTTATGAAAAGGGTTAATGAAGAAAATGCAACCATTATCCCTGTAGATAGTGAGCATTCTGCTGTATTCCAATGCCTTCAGGGCGAAAGTAGCTACTTAAGTAAGATCTGGCTTACTGCTTCAGGTGGACCATTTAGGGATTTTACGTTTGAGGAATTAGAAAAGGTTACTATCAATATGGCGCTAAAGCATCCTAACTGGTCCATGGGGCCGAAAATAACTATTGATTCTGCCAGTCTTATGAATAAGGGTTTGGAAGTAATTGAAGCCCATCATTTATTTAATGTTGATTATGACCGGATTAAGGTCTTAGTGCAAAGAGAAAGTATTATCCATTCCATGGTGGAACTGGTGGATGGCTCATTTCTGGCTCATCTAGGTGTAGCTGATATGCGTATCCCTATACAATATGCTTTAACTTGGCCTAGCAGGCTAGAGTCACCAGCCCCCAGCCTTGATTTTACCAGCCTGGCGAAGATACACTTTGAACAGGTTGATAATAGTCGTTTCCCTTGTTTGAATCTAGCCTATGAGGTGGGTAGAGTAGGAGGTACCATGCCAGCGGTGTTAAACGCAGCCAATGAGATAGCAGTAAGTAACTTCCTGAATGGTAAAATCAAATTTACGGATATACCACGGCTGGTAGAAAAAACTATGAACAAACATAGCCTGGTACAACACCCGAATCTGGAGACAATTTTTGAGGCTGATAATTGGGCCCGGGAAATTTGCCAGGCTATGATAAGCTAAAACGAGGATTAGTAAGACTGGGAATAGACCGGGGAATGGACGCGGGCTCGCTTTGCTCGCGCGGATTTAACAGGGATTTACGCGGTTTTTTTATATAGCTTTAATGAAAGCGGAAGCTTTGCCCTGACGGGTATACAATAGCTCTCGTATTCATTTAAAATTTAAATATAAAAAATTCAGTGTCCTTAAATAGCGACCCAGCACTCAGCCCAATCTCCGGTCAGGTTAATGGCAAATTGCTACTGCTTAGTGCCGGGGAGCATCTTTGTGCCCTATGGGTATGTTCTTCATATTTCCCCCTACGGGGACACGGATGTACCTATCGCTACAATTAAGGTAGCAGTGTATTCATTGTCTATTCCGTATCTATTTACTAATCGAGGAGGAAAGGTATGAACACAGGTACCACTATTTTAATAACCCTACTAATTATTGCGGTACTTATTCTGGTACACGAGTGGGGTCATTTTATAACTGCACGTAAAATAGGCATACCCGTATGGGAATTCAGTATCGGATTTGGGCCCAAAATTTATGGCCGTAAAAAGGATGGAGTGGAATATTCCTTACGCCTGATACCATTAGGAGGCTATGTACGTATGGCCGGGGAAGAACCGGGTGATGCAAACGATCCGGAAGGTTTTAATAACCGAACTCCCCTGGAAAAAATGGGGGTAGCTTTTGCCGGGCCATTTATGAATTTTGTTTTAGCCCTTTTAATATTCGTTTATATTTATTCTGTCGTTGGCATACCCCAGGTTTCAGATCAGCCCATAATTGGCCAGGTAGTTGCCAATACCCCGGCAGAGCAAGGAGGGCTTCAGGCCAATGACCTGGTTCTACAGGCAAATAATAAAGATATCGACACCTGGGAAGAGTTAACTGTTGGTATAAGTTCTACCCCGGAAGGGCAACCCTTAAATCTCAAAGTGAAACGTGATGAACAGACATTAAACCTTAGTATTACCCCGGTGAAAAATGAAACTACCGGTAAACCCAGCATCGGGGTCATGAGTACCCTTACTTATGATAAACAGGGAATAATAAGTGCTATAAAAATTGGTTGCCAACAAACCTATGAGTTAACTGTCCTGCTTTTATCCAGTTTGGGCATATTAGTCAGCGGCGGAGCTTCCGTAAATGATTTGGCCGGGCCGGTAGGCATTACAAAACTGATTGGGGAAGCGGCTCAGGCAGGTATGGTACTATTACTCAGTTTTATTGCTTTCCTTAGCATTAACCTGGGGGTACTAAACCTGCTTCCTATTCCTGCATTAGATGGAAGTCGGATTATTTTTGCCCTGGTGGAGGCTATCAGGAAAAAGCCCCTGGAACCCGAAAAGGAAGGTTTTATTCACTGGTTAGGTTTTCTATTCTTAATAATGTTAATGGTTCTGGTAACCTATAATGATATTGTACGATTAATCAAAGGGTGATATGAAACCAGGTGCTGATACAAAGTTGTCCTGTAAATGACTTCGAATTAAGAACTTGATCAATTGTCTAGAGTGAGGGGTGAGGAGTAAGGATTCTTTACTCTGCCAACTCGATACAACCATTTTCATCGGTGGTTGTATGTGCTTAACAGACATAGGGAGTTAACAAGAATGAGTAGAAAAAGCCGGGTCATAAGAATAGGCAACGTATCAATTGGTGGGGATAATCCGGTGGTGGTCCAGTCCATGACTAATACTGACACCAGGGATATTGACGCCACCGTGGAACAGATTCAGCGATTGGAGCAAGCTGGCTGTGAACTGGTGAGAGTTGCTGTTGTAGATGAGGAAGCCGCCCGGTCAATAGGAAAAATTAAAAGGCGGATAAATATTCCTCTGATTGCCGACATCCATTTTGATTACCGCCTGGCCCTGAAAAGTGTGGAGGCGGGTGCTGATGGTTTGCGTATTAACCCGGGTAACATAGGTGAACCCTGGAAGGTACAGGCAGTGGTAAAATGCTGTCAGGAGAGGAAAACACCTATTCGAATAGGTGTAAACGCTGGTTCCCTGGACAAGAAATTACTGGACCGCTATAACGGAGTATGTGCTGAAGCTATGGTAGAAAGCGGTCTGGAAAATATAAAGATTCTGGAGGATATGGGTTTTGAACTCATAAAAGTATCCCTGAAAGCCTCATCAGTTATTTTATCGGTACAGGCCTATCGAATGATGGCGGCAAGGGTTGATTATCCTCTACATGTAGGTATTACTGAAGCTGGTACCCGCGAGCGGGCTTTAATAAAATCAGCTTTAGGAATTGGTATGTTACTTAACGAGGGCATAGGGGATACCATACGGGTATCGCTTACTGCTGACCCGGTGGATGAAGTATGGGCGGCCTATGAGATTTTACGCAGCTTGGGTTTGCGTCGGCGGGGGATAGAGCTTATTTCCTGTCCCACCTGTGGGCGCTGTGAAATTGACCTGATAAAAACTGCTGAGGAAGTGGACAGGCAGATACGCCATATAGAAGAACCATTAAAAGTTGCAGTAATGGGTTGTGTAGTCAATGGTCCAGGCGAGGCCCGGGAGGCAGATGTGGGTATAGCCGGTGGTAGGGGAGTAGGGTTATTATTTAAGCATGGCGAAATTATCCGCAAAGTAGCGGAAGAAGAACTGGTTAAAACGCTTTTAGACGAGATAGAAAAGATTACTGAAAAAAGGAGGGAGCCTATTTGAGGTCTTCAGAACTGTTTTATCCTACCTTGCGGGAGGTTCCCAGCGAAGCCGAAATCATCAGTCACCAATTATTATTGCGGGCCGGGTTTATTCGTAAAGCATCAGGTGGAGTATATACCTATATGCCACTGGCTTACAGAGTTATCAAAAAGATTGAAAACATCGTACGGGAAGAAATGGACCGAGCCGGAGGCCAGGAAGTATTAATGCCTATCATGCAACCGGCTGAACTATGGCAAAAATCAGGGCGCTGGGAAGTTTATGGGGATGAGATGTTTCGCCTACAGGATCGCCATAAACGCTATTTTGCCCTGGGGCCTACCCATGAGGAGATTATAACTACTCTGGTAGATGGGGATGTCCATTCTTACCGGGATTTACCGTTACTTCTCTATCAAATTCAGAATAAATATCGAGATGAGATTAGGCCTCGATTTGGTCTAATGCGGGGACGGGAATTTATTATGAAAGACCTCTATTCATTTGATACAGATGATGAGGGATTAGATGTTTCTTACCAGAAGATGTATTATGCTTATAATCAAATCTTTACCAGGCTTGGTCTTAAGTATCGGGTAGTAGAAGCAGACAGCGGAGCCATTGGTGGTAATGAAAGCCATGAGTTTATGGTTTTAGCGGATAGTGGTGAAGCGGAAATAGTATATTGTGATAACTGTGATTATGCTGCCAATGTGGAAAAAGCGGTCTGTATATCCGAAAAAGCGGAAACAGAAATCAACCTGCTACCGCTGGAAAAAATTCATACTCCGGGTCAGCGTACTATCCAGGACCTTACTGACTTTCTTAAGATAGGCAAAGACGAGCAGATAAAAACCCTGATGTATGATGCTGATGGTGAATTAATTGCAGCTATACTTAGGGGGGACCGGGAGCTAAACGAAATAAAACTCAAGAATGCTTTGGGATGCAATGAATTAGTTATGGCCAATGAGGAAGATGTCCGCAGGTCCAGTGGTGCTGGTTTCGGGTCCTTGGGACCGGTAGGGATGGACGTGAAGATATATGCCGACCTGGAAGTGGCGGCTATGAAAAACTTTGCCTGTGGAGCTAATGAAGATGACTATCATTTTAAGAATGTAAATCTGGGTCGTGATTTTGTTCCTGAGGCTATTTTGGATATCAGGAATGCTGTGGCAGGTGACCCCTGTCCCCTCTGCAAGGGGGAATTAAAGCTCCTTCGAGGCATAGAAGTGGGTCATATTTTTAAACTGGGTACCAAGTACTCGGATGTTATGGGGGCTACTTTTCGTGACCAGAATGGGCAGTCGCTTCCTTTTGTTATGGGGTGTTATGGTATAGGCATTTCCAGAACTATGGCGGCTGCAGTGGAGCAAAATAGCGATGAAAACGGGATAATATGGCCCATTCCCATTGCACCCTATCATGTAATAGTAGTACCAGTAAATAGCAATAATGAAGAACAAATGCAAACGGCTAACTCCATCTATGAGATTTTAGAGCGAGAAGGCCTGGAAGTATTAATTGATGACCGTGATGAAAGGGCCGGGGTTAAGTTTAAAGATGCTGATTTGATAGGCATACCGATAAGAATTACAATTGGGCCAAAAGCCCTGCAGGAAAACAAGGTGGAAGTAAAGAAAAGATGGGAAAAAGAAGTAGAACTTGTAGAAATAGATAAAGCAGGAGAAAGGGTGCTGAATATTATTCGGGGATGATATTAGAGTGGGTGTGAAGGTAAAGTATGTCAGTATATGAAATAGTATTTAAATTGGCCTTAGCCTGCATATTGGGTGCAATGATAGGGCTAGAGAGGGAAAGCTTAAATCGCCCTGCTGGCTTGCGAACCTATACACTAGTTTGTGTAGGCTCAGCCTTAGCTATGATTGTATCAATTGATATTTATATGCAGTATTACCAGACGGTTAATGCTGATCCCGGTCGAATTGCAGCCCAGGTAATCAGTGGAATCGGTTTTCTAGGTGCTGGAACTATAATGAGGGAAGGTGCCTCAGTTCGGGGATTAACTACGGCAGCAGGTTTATGGGTGGTAGCCTGCATCGGCCTGGCTGTAGGTGCCGGGCTTTACATACCAGCAGTTGTTACTACTATACTTATTCTTTTTGTACTTATATATTTTATCCAATTTGAACAATTTTTTACCGGGATGAGGGAATATAAGGGTTTGGTTATAGTGGTAGAGGATCGCCCCGGACAGGTAGGCAATATAGGATCTATTCTTGGTGACATGGGTGTTTTAATTAAAAATATTCAATTAAATCACGTGGAGAATAAAGACGATTTAGAAGTAGAGTTACTGATAGAACTCCCCAGCGGTATGAAAATATCCGAGGTAATTGAGGAACTTTCCAGTATGAAAGAACTAAAGAGTATAGACCGGTTGAATTAAGAATTGAGAATTAAAAATTAAGGGTCGTAGGGGAAACTGTTTCCTTCAGCTCCTTACCCCTCACTCTATACAATTAATCAAGTTTTGAACTGGATGTTATTTACAAGACAACTTTGTTATTAACACCTATTTCCGTACTAATGGAGGTATTTTGGTGACTCGCGATTTTGCCTCATTTTATAAGGAAATTACCGGGAAAGATGTGTCAGCAGTATGGCAGAACACCCGAATACATAAAATTGAAGTTCATTCCTGCAGTAAAGCCTGGTTTATATATGTTCAGGTTAACGATACTATACAGGCCAAAATTGTTCGCCATACAACAAAAGAAATACTAGAGCATATATCATACCTGGAGCATCTGGAAATAATCCCCTTATTATCGAAGCCTTCCCGTTGGATAAATGAAATCATTAACAGCAGGAGGGAGGAGTTATCCTCCTCTTTTTTTAATGACGGTAAATTTATAGACCATATAGAATGGAAGTGTACAGGTGAAAGATTAGACCTCGTTACGATGGATGAAGAAACATATAACTATATAATAGAAAAACAGGTCTGTGATTATCTGGCCAACTGGTTTCAAGAGGAGTATAGCCTCAGGGTACTGGTTAGAGTGCTTGGTACTGCTAATGAGCCCGAGGTTCCAAGTGAGACTATTAATGCCGGACATAAAGCAGAAGTTTTAGAAATAAAGGACTATGGAAGGGTTTCAAGACAGACCGGAAAAAGAGATAAGCGTAACCGGGAACTACTCGAGCAGCAGGAACCTATAAAATTATATGATATACAGGAAGGCCTAAAAGCGGTAGTGGTGGAAGGTGAGGTATGGAAGAAAGAAACAAGCAAAATCCGGGGTAATAGATATGTTATTACCTATTATCTAACTGACTACAGCGACTCCCTTATACTTAAGACATTTCTGGATACCCTGGATGAGGACCGTATCAAAGAGGGCGACTGGATTAAAGCTACCGGCAACCTGCGCTATGATGATATTGCCCGTGAACTGGTGTTATTTCTGGAGTGCTATATTCCAACACAGAAAAAGGTTAGAAGCGACGATGCTAGTCAAAAACGGATTGAGCTACATGCTCACACTAAAATGAGTGCTATGGATGGTTTATGTAATATATCTGCTCTAATTAAAAGAGCGGCCGAGTGGCAGCATCCCGCTATTACCATAACTGATCACGGCTGTACCCAGGCTTTTCCTGAGGCCCACCAGGCATCTCGGGAGCATAAAATCAAGGTGATTTATGGAGTGGAAGGATATCTAGTGGAAGACGATAAAAAGGACTCTCCCTACCATATTGTTTTATTAGCTTGTAACCAGACTGGTTTAAGAAACTTGTATCACCTGGTTAGCATATCTTATATGAATTATTTTTACCGCCAACCCCGGATTCCCCGCCGTGAATTGGAGGAGTACCGGGAAGGTATTTTATTAGGCTCAGCCTGTGAAGCTGGGGAACTATTCCAGGCTTTGTTGAATGGTGCCGATGAACAAAAACTGGAAAAGATAGCAGCATTCTACGACTATTTGGAAATCCAGCCTCTAGCTAATAATGATTTTCTTATCCGTGAGGGTCGGGCTAAGGATCGAGAATACTTACAACAATTAAATCAGCGGATTGTTGAACTGGGAAATCGGCTTAATAAGCCCGTTGTAGCTACCGGCGATGTACATTTTTTAGAGCCTCAGGATGAAGTATACCGCAGAATTATTCAATCGGGTCAAGGTTATGAAGATGCAGAGGTGCAAGCCCCCCTGTACTTTAGAACTACTGTAGAAATGCTGGAGGAGTTTTCTTACCTGGGAAAGGAAGAAGCCCATGCGGTAGTTATAGACAACCCCAGTTTAATTAACAAAATGGTAGAAGTGATTCAACCAGTTCCAGATGGTTTTTATCCACCAAAAATCGATTCGGCTGAGGAAGACATAATAAAACTAACCTGGGAAGGGGCTTATAAACTTTATGGTGATAAGATTCCAGAAGAGATAAAAGCCAGGATTAAACGGGAATTGGAGTCAATTACCCGGCATGGATTTAGTGTGCTTTATCTAATTGCCCACAAACTAGTTAAGAAGTCCAATCAGGATGGCTATCTTGTTGGCTCCAGAGGATCAGTAGGTTCTTCCATGGTGGCTTATCTGACCGGAATTACTGAGGTCAATCCACTACCACCACACCACCTTTGTCCTTCCTGTTGCTATTGTGAAATGGTTTCAGACCCCTCAGTAGGATGCGGAGCAGATTTGGAATCTAAAAATTGTCCGTTATGTGGTAACAGTATGCATAACGATGGGTTTGACATACCTTTTGAGACTTTCCTGGGCTTTGAAGGTGATAAAGTACCAGATATTGACTTAAATTTCTCGGGAGATTATCAAAGCAAGGCGCACCAGTATGTTGAAGAATTATTTGGCAGCGAGAATGTATTCCGGGCCGGTACCATTTCGACTATAGCTGAGCGAACTGCTTATGGATTTGTCAAAAAGTATACCGAGGAAAAACAAGTCACTATCAAGAACTCAGAGATAGACCGCCTGGTTAAAGGTATTACCGGGGTAAGAAGAACTACCGGGCAGCATCCCGGTGGGCTCATTGTAGTTCCGCAGGATCATGACATACTTGAATTTACTCCTTTACAGCACCCAGCAGACAATAAGGAATCAGGGGTAATAACTACCCACTTTGAATATCATGCTATTGGGGACCAGTTGGTAAAGCTAGATATTTTGGGTCATGATGATCCCACTGTTATAAAGCAGTTAGAGGATCTTACTGGTGAAGAAGCGGCTAGCATCCCTTTAAACGATAAGCAAACCATGGCAATTTTTTCTTCCGTAGAGCCCCTGGGAGTTAAACCGGATGATATTGGTACCAGCGTGGGGACTTACGGAATACCGGAATTTGGTACTCGCTTTGTCCGGCAAATGTTGGAGGCAACCCGGCCCACCACTTTTTCTGAACTGGTAAGAATAAGCGGGCTTTCTCACGGCACCGATGTTTGGCTTAACAATGCTCAAACTTTGATAGAAGGAGAAATAGCCAGCCTTAACGAGGTTATTTGTACCCGGGACGATATTATGATTTATTTAATTCAGCAGGGGATTGAGAAGAACCGGGCATTTCAAATCATGGAAAATGTCCGTAAAGGTAAGGGACTAAACAGTAACCAGGTTGATATAATGCAGGAGTCTCAGGTACCATCCTGGTATATTGAATCCTGTAAAAAAATTAAGTACATGTTTCCCAAAGCCCATGCCGTAGCTTATGTTATGATGGCCTTTCGTATTGCCTATTTTAAGGTATATTATCCCCGCGAGTTTTATGCCAGTTTTTTCAGTATCCGGGCTGAAGACTTTGAAGCCGAGACAATGCTTGGGGGTATTGATAGTATAGCCCGGCGGATACAAGAGATTAACCGTATGGGATTCAAAGCTCCCCAGAAAGAAAAGAAACTACTACCGGTGCTGGAACTGGCACTGGAAATGAACCTGCGCGGGTTTAAGTTTTATCCGGTTGACCTTTATGGTTCTGAGGCTCACCGCTTTACTGTTTATAAAGATGGCCTGTTATTTCCCTTCTCGGCATTACCCAATGTAGGCTCCACTGCTGCTCAAAGTATTGTAGAGGCCAGAACTGGTGGAAGTTTTGTATCAGTTGAAGATTTTCAGCAACGCACCCGCCTGAACAAGACAGCTATGGAAGTATTAAAGCAGTATAATTGTTTTCATGATCTTCCCGAAAGCAGCCAGATGAATCTTTTTGCGTAAGTGATGTCTTATCTGACTTGTATAAATTATTAGCATTATGTTATACTGATACTAAGCTTACTAATATCTGTTAACACAAGTGGGTTTCTGCCCACTTTTTCTATTGTAATGCAGCGTTAATAAGAAAATAGACACTGAAGGACAATGAATACTACGAAAAACACTGATGCGGAGAATGATGCTGACAAAAACTTAAAAAAATATCTGGTTAAATCATATTGGATCTGCGTGAATCTGCTCCCTTAATAGCGACCGTAGGGAGCATACGTGTGCCCTGCGGGTACGTCAAAAAAGTTATGTGGGTCTAGAATACATGACAGGTTAGGCGATGAAAAACTACTGGGGGTGATTTTACTGGGAAAGGTACAGGACCTCGAAAATTTGATTGCGGGGGAGCTGGAGCAACATAATATAGAGCTGGTTGCACTTGAGTATCGTAAAGAAAACCGGCAACAAATACTACGAATTTATATAGATTCTGAAACAGGAATTGACCTGAATCTTTGCACTCAGGCAACCCGTATAGTTAAACCCCTGGTAGATAAAGGTGATTTTTATTACGACCATCTTGAGGTTTCTTCACCCGGTCTGGACCGTCTCTTAAAAAAAGATAAGGACTTTCTACGTTTTCAGGGATCTATGGTAAAAGCAAAAATGCTTAAAGAGTATAACGGGCCCAATAAAATCACTGGAGTTCTTACTGGGGTAAATGATAAATATATTCATGTGAAAGTGGACGACAACATCTTAGATCTTCCCCGAGATTTACTTTCTACGGTAAGACTACATCCGGATTATTAAGGAGGAAAAACAATGTCTAATGAATTAATACAGGCATTGCACGAAATAGAAAAAGAACGTGGTATTCCCAAGGTTGCTCTCATTGAAGCCATAAAAGCAGCACTAAATACTGCCTATAAGAAAAACTTTAGTACTACCCAGAGTGTAAGTGTAGAATTTAATGATTTAAGTGGAGAGGTAAGAGTCTTTTCACAGAAAAAAGTAGTTGATAAAGTACAGGATGATCGCCTGGAGATAGCAATGGCAGAAGCTAAAGAGCTTTACCCTGATTGTAAAGTAGAGGACATGGTATATGTGGAGGCGACTCCGGCCAATTTTGGGCGTATAGCTGCTCAGACTGCCAAACAGGTGGTTATACAAAAGCTACGGGAAGCAGAGCGGAGTCTCATTTATGAGGAATTTTTAGAACGAGAAGGAGAAATAGTTACAGGTACCATTCAGCGTATTGAGTCGCGAACGGTTTATATTACATTGGGGAGAACCGAAGGTATTATGCTCCCTCCCGATCAAATCAGTGGGGAGAGGTACGAAATAGGGCAGAGGATAAAGGCCTATATTTACGAAGTTAAGAATACATCCAAAGGTCCTAATATATTTGTATCCAGAACTAATTCCTATTTCCTGCGACGGCTATTTGAATTAGAAGTACCGGAGATTTACGATGGTGTGGTAGAAATTAAATCTATTGCCCGGGAGGCCGGTTCCCGTTCTAAGATTTCTGTACACTCACTGGATGAAAGAGTGGATTCGGTTGGAGCCTGTGTAGGACCCAGGGGACTTAGGGTTCAGAATATAGTTTCTGAGCTGGATGGAGAAAAAATTGATATTATCAAATATGATAAAGATCCAGAAAAATATATAGCCAATGCCCTTAGTCCGGCCAAAGTACTGGCGGTATATGCTAATGACGAAGCTAAAATGGCTACTGTTGTAGTTCCGGATTATCAGCTATCCCTGGCCATTGGTAAAGAAGGACAAAATGCTCGTTTGGCAGCTAAACTTACCGGCTGGAAAGTGGATATTAAAAATGAGAGCCAGTTTATGGAGGAGGCCGACATAGATGGCCAGGACTCGTAAAATCCCCCTGCGTATGTGTGTAGGATGCAGAGAAATGAAAAACAAAAAAGAACTACTCAGGATAGTGCGTACTCCGGAAGGTAACGTTGAGATTGATCAAAGTGGTAAAAAATCGGGTCGTGGTGCTTATATCTGTCCCCAGCTTGATTGTCTGCAGCAGGCCCTGAAGGGTAAAAGCTTGCAAAAGGCGTTGGAACATGATATTCCTGATGAAGTTATAGATAAACTAAAAAAACAAGTTCCCAAATTTTTTTCATAATCAAGGTGCGTGATACTTTGCAAAAGATTTTTAGTATGATAGGTTTTGCACAAAAGGCAGGGAAAGTGTCATCAGGGACTATAGCTACGAAATCCAGTTTGCTCAGACGACGGGCTTATCTGTTAATTATGAGCTACGATATTTCCGAAAATACTCGAGAATCGTTGATTAACGTCTGTAAAAAACAAAAAATACCCTGGATGACTCTAGGGAATAAATTTGAACTCGGCACTTCCGCGGGAAAAGCTTACCGGGTTGCCGTTACTATAAATGAGCCGGGAATGGCGAATTCGATTATGGAACTGTTAAAGTCAAGGGGAGAAGGGTTAAATAGTACGGGGGTGGTTGAATGGCCAAAGTAAGAGTACATGAAATAGCTAAAGACCTGGGAATGACCAGTAAGGATATGGTTGATGCATTGTTAAATATGGGTCTGGATGTAAAGAATCATATGAGCACTCTGGAGGAATCTCAGGCTAACTGGGTTAAGAAACAACTGGGAGAAAAGTCTCCTGGTAAAGGAGAAAAGGTCGTGAAAAGGGACAGTGCAGGTGTTCCTGAGAGGAAAACGCCGGAAACCGGAGTGAAAAGTCGGCAACTACCCCGGCCCGCTTCACAGCCCGCCTCGAAGACAGAACGCCCGGTTAAGGGTGAACCTGCCAGGACGGAACGTCCAGTAGCAGGTGATGGAAGAATACCTGGTAAACCCGTTGTAAAAACTCAGGGGGACGATAGGCGGCCTCTGGGGAGAGCAGAAAAGGATAGACGTGCATCTGACAAAGCACGACAGGAAAGGCGTCCATCGGAAAGGACTATGCAACAACCAGGAAATAGAGCGTTAGATTCAGCTCAGCGTGATCAGGGACGCTTTAAAAATAATGACCGACAGGTTGTGGAGAGACAGCAAAAACAGGGACCCCAGGGTGAAAAGCGGGTTGAAGGCGGTAAAAGGCCTCCTGCACCAACGCAACACAGATCACCACAGCAGAGACCGCCACAACAGAGACCGCCGCAACAGCGGCAAGAACAGCCCAAGGGTGATAATAAGAGTTTGCCTGCGGATAAGCGAAATACTGATACCGTAAAAGGAAAAGATAATCGCAATGCTCAGCCGGCTAAATATGACAAAAGTAAAGGACCCAAGAAACCCGGTTCCGCTGTAATACACAGAGACTACAGCCGACCCGGCAGAAAGCAAAGACATAAACGCAAAAAAGAGGAAGTTATGGTTCAACTACCGGACCAAATTAGTATAGAAGATAGTATCACAGTAAGGGACCTGGCTGAGAAACTGCATAGAGGGTCAGCTGAGATTGTTAAAAAATTAATGGAATTGGGTATCATGGCAGTTATAAATCAGAGCATAGATTTTGAGACTGCTGAAATAGTTGCTAGTCTTTATGAGGTTAAGGTTGAACGGGTCATATCGGAAGAAGAAAAGTTGTTGGAAGAAATATATGACGAGGAAGCCAGCCTTAAACTACGTCCACCTGTAGTTACGGTTATGGGTCACGTTGACCATGGTAAAACCTCATTACTGGATAGAATTCGTAAAGCAGATGTAGTTTCAGGTGAAGCTGGTGGTATTACCCAGCACATAGGTGCATACCAGGTTACCGTAAATGATAGCCGGGTTACATTTATTGACACGCCTGGTCATGAAGCCTTTACTGCCATGCGTGCTCGGGGAGCAAATTTAACTGATATTGTAGTACTGGTAGTGGCTGCCGATGATGGAGTTATGCCTCAGACCATTGAAGCCATTAACCACATCAAGGCTGCCGATGTTCCCTTTGTAGTAGCAGTCAACAAGATAGATAAGCCTGAAGCCAACCCTGATCGGGTTATGCAACAGCTTACTGAGTACGGTATTGTTGCAGAAGAATGGGGTGGTGACACTATATTCGTTCCGGTATCAGCAAAAAGAGGCGATGGTATTGAGAACCTGCTGGAAATGATTCTGTTGGTAGCGGAAATGCATGAAATCAAAGCTAACCCTGATCGCTTGGCAGAGGGAGTAGTTATAGAAGGACAGCTTGACCGAGGGCGCGGTCCAGTAGGAACGGTCCTGGTTTTGAAGGGTACCCTTAAAATTGGTGAATGTCTAATTTGTGGTAATAACTTCTGTAAGGTTAGAGCTATGACCGATCATAAAGGGCGAAGAGTAGAACAGGCATTTCCTTCCATGCCGGTGGAGATTACCGGGTGGTCAGAAGTACCTGAGGCTGGTGGTAGAGTATTGGCCTGTGATGAAAAAGTGGCCAAGGAAGTTGTAAACCTACGCCTAAGTGAAAAGAAAATTGAAGAACAGAAACAGAGTAGCAAAGTATCCCTTGATGACTTCTTTAAACAGATGCAAGATGCTGATGTTAAGGAGTTAAACCTGATTATAAAAGGAGACGTACAGGGTTCAATTGAAGCATTAGCCCAGTCATTACTACGCCTGGCGACCGATGAGGTCAAAGTAAGTGTAATCCATTCTGCGGTTGGTGCTATTAGTGAAACTGATGTTATGCTGGCGTCAGCTTCTCAGGCAATAATAATCGGATTTAACGTCCGGCCTGATGTAAAAGCAAGAAAATATGCGGAAGATGAAGGTATTGATGTTCGTCTCTACCGAGTTATTTATGAAGCCATTGAAGATGTAAAAAAGGCTATGGCAGGATTGCTTGACCCCGAATACCGGGAAAAATATCTGGGTCGGGCTGAAGTCAGGGCTACATTTAAAGTGCCCAATGTGGGTATGATAGCCGGATCTTATGTTATTGATGGTAAAATTCAAAGAAATGCCAGTATGCGGGTTTTACGAGACGGCGTAATTGTTTATGAAGGTAGACTGGCATCACTCAAACGTTTCAAGGATGATGTCCGCGAAGTAGTGGAAAACTATGAATGCGGTATTGGCATTCAGGATTTTAACGACATAAAAGAAGGCGATATAATAGAAGCCTATACCCTGGAAGAAATACCCCGGGAGTTATAATATTTTACAACCGGTAAGGGGGTAGAAATATGAGTAGACGCAGGCAGGAAAGAATGTCCATAGAAATACGAAAAATTATAGCCCAAATAATTCAGGAAGATATAAAAGACCCGCGAATTGATTTTACTTCGGTATCAATTACCAGGGTTGACGTAAGTAACGACTTGAGTCATGCTCGCGTTTATGTAAGCGTGCTGGGGGATAACCAGAAACAGGATGAAACCATGGAGGCCTTGCAGAAAGCAAAAGGCTATATAAGAACTGAGCTGGTTCAAGATTTACGGGTTAAACATGCACCCGAACTGGAATTTCGCTTGGATCGCTCCATAGAACACGGTATTCGTATTGCAGCTCTATTAGATGAATTAAAAGAAGAGCACAAAGGGGAATAGTGAAGTATGAACAGCATCACTGAGATTGCTCAACAACTTCATCTGACCGATAACTTTATTATCATAGGACACGCTATTCCCGATGGTGATTGTATTGGCTCTATGCTAGGGCTATATTGGGGACTTAAAGCCAATAGAAAAGAGGTCCGGATGTTCCTCAGTGGCGATGTACCAGCTATATATCATTATCTGGCGGGCTGGGAGGAAATCAGGCCTGCTGAGGAATTAGTTCCTGGTGAAGAAAACATTATTTTTGTAGACTGTGCTGACCGGGAACGGGTAGGTGATAAAATACTGCAGAGGATAGAGGACTACCCCGTGTTTATCAACATTGACCATCACCTACAGGATAAACCATATGCTTCTTATAATTATGTTTCTCCGGTGGCGGCTGCCACCGGAGAAATAATTTTTAATCTGCTTACAGCCATGGAGGTAAAAATAACTCCACAAATGGCTGATTGTCTTTATGTTGCCATACTTATGGACACGGGTAGATTTATGAACAACAATACCACCCCCACAACTATGCGGATAGCCGCCCAACTTATTGACCTTGGGGCTGACATAAACCAGGCCCGGGTTAATCTTTTTGAGTCCAAATCCCACCTGGAGGTACTATTATTAGGTAAAGCTTTAAAACATATAGATTTTAGCGAAGATGGCAGGATTGCCTGGATGAGTCTGCCATATGATGAAGTAAAATCGATTAATGCCTTGGATTTTCATCCTGAAGGTATAATCAACTATACCCGTATGATTACCGGCGTTGAAGTTGGCCTGCTCTTTCGCGAAACCGAACCGGGAGTAGTAAAAATTGGCTTTCGCTCCAAGGGACCTATTAACGTAGCTGCTATTGCCCAGGAATTTAACGGAGGAGGTCACCGCCAGGCCGCTGGAGCCAGACAGGAAGGCAGACTGGAAGAAGTCAGGGAGCAGGTAATTAAAATGGTCAAGGACGTGATTTCTTAATTTGCATGGTTTTTTAGATATTAATAAACCTGGGGGAATGACCTCTTATGACGTAATTAGAAAATTAAAACCACTATTACCCCGCAAGACCAAAATGGGTCATCTGGGTACCCTGGATCCCATGGCAAGTGGGGTTTTACCACTAGCGCTGGGAAACGCCACCAGGATTATTCCATTTATAAAAAATGAAGACAAAACTTATCTGGCTACCATGACTCTGGGAGCAGTTTCAGATACCCTTGACGCCTGGGGCCAAATCAGCTATACCGGACAGACCAGGTATCAGGAAAAAGATTTAAGAGACATTCTAAAAGAGTTTACCGGAAACATTAAGCAAATTCCTCCTATGTATTCTGCAGTTCACCATCAAGGGCAACGTTTATACGAACTGGCCCGACAAGGAATAACAGTGAGTCGGGAAGAAAGGGAGGTAGCAATCTATTCTATAGATTTGTTAGATATTGATAATAAGCTGGATTTGCCAGCCGTCAAAATCAGGATAGATTGTTCCAAAGGTACATATGTAAGGACATTATGTCATGATATTGGCCAGAGATTAGGAACTGGTGCCATATTATCAAATCTGATAAGGATTCGTTCTGGGGATTTTGCTATTGAACAAAGCTGTACTCTGGAGGAACTATTACATACGACAAATATTGAAGAACATCTACTGGGCATAGATTACCCCATTACTTTAATACCAGCGCTTAGTATCGAATCCCCGGACGATATTGATGCCATTTTAAATGGTAGAATGATTAAGACCAGTACTAAGCTACCTGATGGAATAGTCCGGGTTTATGCAAATAATTACCAGCTGCTGGCTTTGGCTGTATCTACTGGCAGTAGCGAGCAAAGTGTAATTAAACCGGAAAGGGTTTTCAAATAATATTGATAAAATAAGGAGTTCAAGAGATGCAAATAGTAAGGGAAATTGAAAACTTTAAGCCAGAGGCAAAGCCTATTTATTTGGCGCTCGGTAATTTTGACGGACTCCATAAGGGTCACCAAAAACTAATAAGCGAAGCAGTTACAGCAGCCAGGGACGGTGATGGAATTGCGGCGGCCTTTGTCTTCGAGCCCCATCCTATTAAAGTATTATTTCCAGAACGTGCCCCTAAACTACTAGTAACAGCCCAACATAAGGCAGAACTAATGGAAAAACTGGGCCTGGATCTCTTGATTTATAACAGTTTTACGCTGGCTATTTCCAAGTGTTCACCGGAGGAATTTGTACAGCATATTCTTATTGAGAAACTTAATATAAAGCAGGCCTTCGTAGGATTTAACTATACTTTTGGGTACAGGGGAGTCGGTACACCCGAGTTACTACAGGAACTAGGCAAAAACCATGGGTTTGGGGTAAAGGTCATATCACCGGTAGAGGTTGATTGTAAAGTAGTATCAAGCAGCCTGATTCGTAAAGCTCTTGAGGCCGGGGATATAAAGCAGGCTCGTTCTATGCTGGGCTATGACCCTATGCTAGAAGGACATGTCATCGAAGGAGAACGTAGAGGTAGAACTATTGGTTTTCCTACCGCCAACCTGGCTGTGAGCAGTGAACTGAATGTACCAGGCAAGGGTGTTTATGCTGCTCGTGCCCAGATTCAAGAACGTATTTTTCAGGCTGTAGTTAACATTGGTAGTAAGCCCACCTTCCATGAGGAATATCCCGTTTCTATTGAAGCCCATTTAATCGATTTCCATGAGGATATATATGGTGAAAAGATGCGCTTATACTTTATAGATAAAATTAGGGATGAACGCCGGTTTAATAATGTAGAAGAGTTAGTTGGGCAGATAAGCCGGGATAGAGATAAGGCCAAACAGATAGCTGCGGGCCAGTAAGTTTACTTTTTTTTCGGCCTATGCTACAATTTACCTTGGTTATTTAGAGTTTCTCTAGTATAAAAACCTAGATTACCTGGTAAAATATACAAAGTATAGAAGAGCGGCAGTTTAAACCTGCTTAATTTAATAAATTTTCAATCCGGCAGGATGCAATAATCCTGCCCTGAACCATTGGCTAGGGTTAGCGATTCACCGGCGCTGATCTTGGTTAATGGCGATTAACGGAAGAGGAGGTGAGAGCATGGCACTGTCGCCGGAAAGAAAGGAAGAATTAATTAAATCCTTCCAGATACACGAGAATGACACTGGTTCCCCCGAAGTTCAGATAGCTATTCTGACGGAAAGAATCAATTATCTTAATGAGCATCTCAAGGCCAATAAAAAGGATCATCATTCCCGCCGGGGGCTTTTAAAAATGGTTGGTCAACGTCGCTCTCTTTTAGATTATCTAAAAGATAAAGACTTTGATCGTTACCGTACTATTCTTACCCGACTTGGTTTGAGGAGATAAAGGAGCGGGAAAGCCGCTCTTTATCTTTATCATAAATTACATGAAAGGAGGAGATGGATATAGTCCACAAATATCAAATGGAAATAGCTGGTCGCCCACTGATTGTTGAAATTGGACAAGTGGCCAAGCAGGCTAACGGGGCAGCATTGGTAAGATATGGTGATACCGTTGTCCTGGTTACAGCAACCGCCTCCAAAGCCGCCCGGGAAGGAATTGACTTTTTCCCATTAACAGTTGACTACGAGGAAAAACAATATGCAGTAGGTAAAATTCCCGGTGGCTTTATCAAAAGGGAAGGTCGAGCTACTGAACTGGCCACTCTTTCTGCCCGGCAGCTAGACAGGCCTATTCGTCCACTATTTCCCAAAGGATTTAAAAATGATATTCACGTAGTTGCTACCGTTCTGTCGGTGGAAAAAGACTGCCCGGCTGATGTTACTGCAACTATTGGTGCTTCAATGGCTCTTGGGGTTTCGGATATACCTTTTGCTGGACCTATAGGAGCGGTTATTGTTGGTATGGTGAATGGAGAGCTTATTATTAATCCTACCCTGGAGCAGTCTGAGTCTTCTGATATGCACGTGGCAGTTGCAGGAACCAAAGAGGCCATAATGATGGTTGAAGGTCACGCTAACCAGGTGCCGGAGGAGACTATGCTAGAGGCCATTTTCTTCGCCCATGAAGAAATTAAGAGGATAGTAGCATTTCAGGAACCAATTATTGCCGAACTGGGGCAGACCAAAATCGAAGTACCCGAAGTAGAAATTGATGCCCAAATGGCTGATGCAGTACGTGAATATGCTTTGCCACTCCTAGAAGAGGCCGTCAAGAATCCGGATAAAAAATCCCGGGAAGCCCATATGGATACAGCAAATGATGAAATTATCGCCCATTTCCTGGAAATTTACCCGGAAGAAGAAAAGAATATCAAAATACTGGTTGATAAGCTGCTCAAAGAAGTGGTTAGGAAAATGATTATTGAGCAGGGTGACCGGGTTGACGGGCGTAAGCTGGATGAAATCAGGCAAGTTAGCTGTGAAGTAGGCATATTGCCCCGACCCCATGGTTCAGGTTTATTTACCCGGGGACAGACTCAGGTACTGTCAGTTACGACTCTGGGGGCGGCCAGTGAAGAGCAGATTCTGGATGGTCTGGGTAATGCTGATCGTAAAAGGTACATCCACCATTACAACTTTCCCCCCTATAGTACCGGTGAAGTCAAACCCATGCGGGGACCGGGAAGAAGAGAAATTGGCCACGGGGCTCTGGCTGAAAGAGCTTTACTGGCAGTACTCCCATCTGAAGAAGATTTTCCCTATACTATTCGCATAGTCTCTGAGGTACTGGAATCTAATGGCTCCAGTTCCATGGGCAGCGTTTGCGGAAGCACTTTATCCCTGATGCATGCTGGTGTTCCTATCAAAGCTCCGGTAGCAGGAATAGCTATGGGTCTGGTTAAAAACGAGGATGGTTTTGCCATACTAAGCGACATCCAGGGAATTGAAGATGCTCTGGGCGACATGGATTTCAAGTTGGCAGGTACTGAAAAAGGCGTAACTGCAGTTCAGATGGATATCAAGATAACGGGTGTAAACAAAGATATTGTTAAGACAGCCCTAAAACAGGCTCGCGAAGGTCGCATGTTTATTATGGGCAAAATGATGGAAGCAATTAATCAGCCCAATTCTGAACTCTCACCTTATGCCCCGCGTCTTATCAAAATGCATATTCATCCCGATAAAATCCGGGAAGTCATTGGACCTGGCGGTAAGACTATTCATAAGATTGTCGATGAAACTGGTTGCAAGATAGATATTGAGGATGATGGTAGTCTCTTTATCATGGCGATTGATGAGCAAGCCGCTCAAAAAGCCAAGTTCCTGGTAGAATCTATTGTAGCTGACGTAGAAGTAGGAAAGACCTACATGGGAACAGTCAAACGTATAATGGACTTTGGTGCTTTTGTGGAAATTATCCCGGGTGTGTTAGGTACCCAGGGTAAGGAAGGTCTTGTTCACATATCCCAGCTAGCTGAGGAAAGAGTTAATAAGGTACGGGACATTGTGGACATAGGTGATAAAATTTCAGTCAAGGTAACCGAAATAGACCGACAGGGACGGATAAATCTATCCCGTAAAGCGGTGTTAAGGGATACAGTTAAATCAAATCCCTAAAATGTAACTGGAAATGAAATAACAAACCTCCAAGTAAACCGAGTTGTCTCGGTTTATTTGCATTTTCTGGGGTTAATACGGGAATAGCCCGGGGAAGGTAACACAAGAGAACCGTCAGGCCGTGTTATGGTAGGAAATCCGCATAGGTTAACTAATTCCAGAATACTAATTAAAGAGTTAATTATATAGGGGGGGAATCAATGAAGATTTACTATTTTTCTAAAAACTCGATACTTGGGGCTGTCATTGTTTTTGTTATGCTTTGCGGGTTTCTGGGAGTTTCTCTATTATACTTTAATAACACCGGTATAGCATCAAATACCAGACAACCAGTATATCAGGGTAACAGTGGTAAGAAGGCTATAGCCTTGACTGTAAATGTGGACTGGGGAGAAGAATATATCCCCGCAATGTTGAAAGAGTTCAAAAAACATAATGCCCAGGTAACGTTTTTTGTTACTGGTAGGTGGGCAGAGAAAAACCCGGAACTATTGAAACAAATGAGTAAGGCGGGACACAGCATCCAAAACCATGGCTATAAGCACCTTCATTTTAATCAGCTTTCTGAGGCCCAGGCCCAAGAACAGATAAAGAAAGCGGAGAAGATAATAGAGGAAACAACCGGGGAAAAGAGCCGGTTTTTTGCCTCACCCTATGGAGAACAGAGTAAAAAACTAATGCAAGTAGTAGCAGGACTTGATTATGATTTGATAATGTGGAGCATTGATACCATCGATTGGCAGCGCCCGGCACCAGAGACTATTGTAAAAAGGGTAGTAAACCGTATTCATAATGATGCCATTATTCTGATGCATCCGACTGAACCAACGGTTAAGGCCCTTCCCGGAATGCTAAGCCAGCTAAAAGAAGAAGGCTACAAGATGGTCACTATTGAGAAAATAATTATTAATAAGGACAGTAAGCTGCCGGATGAAAAAGATAAGACCAGGAATTAAAATTCTGCTAAGTTTGGCCGGAACTATTCTCGGCCTGTTCTTTTTTACGGTACCAGTATCAGCACTACCTTATATTAGCTCATCATACTACTGCCTGGTAGATGGAAAAAGCGGGCAGGTGATAACATCCCGCCAGGCTGATGTTATGCGGCCGGTCGCCAGCACCACCAAAATGATGACTGCTATCTTGACTGTAGAGTATGCCAGCCCGGATGAAATAGCTGTAGTTAGTCAACATGCCGGGCGAACTCCACAGTATTCCATAGGATTGCGAAACGGGCAGGAAATATCGGTGGCGGAGCTTTTAAAAGTAGCCTTAATACGTTCTGCCAATGATGCTTCGGTGGTTTTGGCGGAGCATGTTGCCGGCGATGAGCAGTTTTTTGCTCACCTGATGAGCAAAAAGGCTTTTACTATTGGTGCCGCTAATACCCACTTTCGTAATGCTTCTGGCTTACCTGCTACGGACCACTATAGTACAGCTTACGATTTGGCTCAGATAGGACGTTATCTTTTAAACGATGATTACCTTCGGTCTATTGTTGCCACCAAGCAGACTACATTTAAGCACCCCGGCTACCAGAAACCTATGATTATTAATAATACCAATACTTTGCTGACTACGTATTCTGGGGCTAACGGTATTAAGACTGGGACTACTAATGCTGCTGGCAAGTGCCTGGTAGCTTCGGCTACCCGCAATAAACGTCAACTGATAGCAGTTAGCTTAAAATCAGGGGACCGGCGCGGTGATTGCGCCACTTTGCTCGAATACGGATTTGCCAATAGCAAGCTGACCAAAGTAATCGATAAGAGCCTGCCCTTTAAACAATTGCATGTCACCGACGGTAGACATCCCAGCATAGAGGTATACCCGGCTCAGGATATTTATCTATGGAAAACGGCATCTACGCCGGATATTCAAAAAAGGGTAAAGGTAAACTATGTAGTACAGGCACCTGTATATGCAGGCCAGAAACTAGGTAGTCTGACTATTTATGTAGACCAAAAACCGGTGATAAGTACCGATTTATTATCCCACCAGCCAGTGGATCGGGAACGAAATTCGCTATCCAAATTTTTGCATAATCTAGACCCGGCAAAAAGGATTAGCTGCACCAGTTAAGAATACTTAATATAGCGTAGTATAAGATGGAGGTAGAAATGTGATTAATTGCTGGGAATTAGACAGTAAGGCCAAGCTGGTAGTAGAGGAGATTCCTTATGTAAGATCAGTTGCTATTGGTGTATATATTAAGGTAGGTTCACGCCATGAATACTTACCCCTGTCAGGGGCCAGCCATTTTATTGAACACATGCTTTTCAAAGGTACGGATAGGCGTAGTGCCCGGGAAATAGCGGAGAGTTTTGAAGGTATCGGCGGCCAGTTGAATGCATTTACTGCTAAAGAACATACCTGTGTTTATGCTCGTACCCTTGATGAGCATCTGGATACTGCCCTGGGCATTATTTTCGATATGCTATTTCACTCCTTATTTGCCTCTAAAGATTTTAAGACGGAAAAAGGGGTAATTGTTGAGGAAATTAATATGTATGAAGATACTCCTGATGATTTGGTAAATGATGTTTTTTGCCAGCAGTTATGGCAGGGACATAGCATGGGAAGACCCATTTTAGGGACAGTTGATTCAGTACAAGGCTTTAAACGGGAAGAAATATATGATTTTTACCGGCGCGCTTATATCCCGGCAAACATGATTATATCAATAGCCGGTAATATTGATGCTGCCAGGGTTAAGGATAAGGTGGAAAGCTATCTTAACCGGGATATGCATGGTGGTACTCAGTTTAGCAATACTAAAATCGGGGATTATGTGCCTTTTATTAGGACAGTAGTCAAAGATACTGAACAGGTGCAAATTTGCCTGGGTTTGCCAGGGATATCTTACCAGGATGAGCGCAGGTATTCCCAGAATATAATGAACAGTATTCTGGGCGGAGGAATTAGTTCCCGGCTATTTCAGACTATCAGGGAAGAATTGGGTTTGGCCTACTCGGTGTACTCATATCCTTCTAATTATTCAGATACCGGGTCTTATATAATTCATATAGGTACCGGACCGGGTAAAGTAGCACAATTTTTTGAAGTATTTCATGGCGAAATTGATAAGTTTCGGCAGCAGGGAGTTACCCTAAATGAGGTTGAAAGGACCCAGCAATTAATTAAGTCCAGTATGCTTATGGGTATGGAAAGCGTTATGAATCGTATGAACCGGCTGGGCAGGTCAATATTAATGTATGGGCAGGTAATCCCGGTAGATGAAGTACTGGAGAAAATATATGCGGTGACTCCTGAGAAGATCAACAGTTTTGCGAATGAAGTTCTGGATTTACCCCGTTTTTCTTTGGCGGCGGTTGGAAGTGCTGAGGTTTTGCCCATGGTGGAAAACGAGTATAAAAAATGGTGGAAGTAAAAGAGGGTCCGGTTCTTATTATGGGAGTGACAACAAAGAGAGGTTAAAACTATGCAGGTATATATAAAAAGATTACATTCGTTTGACCTGCCTTTACCCCGCTATATGACAGCAGGGGCGGCAGGAGTTGATTTGTACGCAGCTGTGGAGCAGGATCTGATTATTGCACCTGGTGGGTGGGTGCTAATACCTACCGGTATTGCTATTGCCTTACCGGAAAACTATGAAGCCCAAATACGACCACGTAGTGGACTGGCTTTAAAATACGGTTTGACCCTTTTAAATACCCCCGGTACCATTGATTGGGATTACCGGGGAGAAATTAAGGTTATTGTTATAAATCTTGGGGACAAAGAGTATATTTTACATAGGGGCGAGCGTATCGCCCAGATGATTTTTAACCGGGTGGAAAAGGCCGAATTAATTGAAGTGGAAGAGCTGGATGATACTAATAGAGGGGCAGGGGGTTTTGGCCATACCGGTAGTTAGGTGGGAGGTATAAATGAGATTAAATGAATTGGTAGGTAAAGAAATTGTAAACATATATGACGGGATGCGTATGGGTACAGTTGGGGAATCAGATATGCTGGTAGACCAGGAAAGCGGCGATATAATATCGATAATATTACCTAACCGGGGTAATGCGTTTAACTTCTGGGCTGA
>DIRQ01000073.1 GCA_002424365.1 Syntrophomonas sp. UBA5432
ACCCTTATAGACATTTTTTCTTAAAATCTTAAAATAGGAAACAATATAAATAAAAAATAGGCGCTGATAACATATTTGTAAATACCTTTGAATCAAGGAACAAATTGTTTAGAGTGAGGGGCAAAGGGTGAGGATTCTTCCTAACTCTGCCAACCCGAAACTTGTTTTCATCCGTGGTTGCGGTGTGCCCTTTAGGGTAGGTTCCGTGCATGACGGGTTAATTCGGAAATAGGGTGGAGATAGCAAAAGGAGAAGGTATTAGTGAAGAGGATGGTATTGGCCATAACCGGGGCCAGTGGGGTAATTTATGGGATTCGCTTGGCCGAGGAATTATTATTAAAGGAATTTGAAGTACATCTTATTGCAAGTGATGCTGCCTGCATAGTATTGGAACAAGAATTAGATTGGGATTTTAGTTCTGGCAGGGCTCAGACTTTTTACCAACATCTTCCCGGAAATAATCTGGTATATTATGATAATGATGATATAGCTGCTGTGCTGGCTAGCGGTTCTTTCCAAAGTGAGGGAATGATAGTAATTCCCTGCAGTATGTCAACTTTGTCAGCTATAACTTATGGAAGCTCTAATAATCTGATAACCCGGGTAGCAGACGTTATGCTCAAGGAAAAAAGGCAACTAATTTTGATTCCTCGGGAGACGCCACTTAGTACTATACACCTACGCAATATGTTGTTGCTTTCAGAAATGGGAGTACACATAGTTCCAGCTATGCCGGGTTTTTATAGTAAACCAACTAGCATAGATGAGATAGTTGATTTTTTGGTGGGTAAGGTACTGGATCTGCTAAACATACCCAATGATTTATATAACCGCTATGTATAGAGAATTGTTGGATTTTGTCCCGTTTGAATTTATAATAAAAATAATTGTGCTCCAAGGAGAGATATATGCCTGAGATAAATTTTTTTAAGCCGGTAGAAAAAGAACTGGTATTGGTTGAATCTGGTTTGGCCGACAATCTGGATAGCTCTATTAATATTATGAACCAGGCCTCAGTACACCTGATTAAGGCTGGAGGCAAAAGATTGCGTCCAGCATTTGCTCTGCTGGCAGCCAGATTTTATGGAGAAGACCTGGAGGAAGTTATACCAGCGGCGGTAGCCCTGGAGTTAATTCACATGGCTACTCTGGTACATGATGATGTTATTGATAATTCAGCTATTCGCCGGGGGACGGAAACCGTAAAAAGTGGATGGGGGAATAAGGTATCCATTTATGCTGGTAATTATGTTTTTGCCCGCTCACTTTCAATCATATCTACTTATCAGCGCAGTGATCTGATAGATGTACTGGCTCGGGCCAGCATGAAAATCTGCGAAGGCGAGATTATACAAATGTTAAGCTGTTATAATGTTAATCTAGGCTTAAAGAATTACCTGCGTAGAATCGAACGTAAGACGGCACTGTTAATATCGGTAAGTTGTGAGTTGGGTGCTATGATAAGGAATGCTCCACCGCAGGAGATTATTTGTCTCAGGAATTATGGGTATTATCTGGGCATGGGATTCCAAATTACCGATGATATTTTGGATATCATTGCTGATGAGAAAACTTTGGGTAAGCCTACAGGAAGTGATATTAAACAGGGAGTAATAACTTTACCTGCCTTATATGCCCTTAGGCATGACCCAAACCGTAGAGAACTGGCTCAGTTGCTCTCCTCGCCAGAAGCCTGTACCAATAAGGCTGAGCGTATAATTGAAATAATTAGCGATTCTGATGGCATTGATTATGCCTATTATGCAACTCAACATTTTGCACTAAAAGCACAAAAACAGCTGGATTTACTTCCAGATTTGTCGGTTAAAAAAACCCTGTATGACATAGCAGATTTTATTATTGCCCGAGAATATTAAGAATAGAGGAGTAACCCTGTGGCATTGAGCGATATGTCGGTAGAAGACAAACAGACTATAATCGAACACCTGGAAGCATTGCGTAGCTCGCTAATAATAGCATTTGCCGCCATTATTGTTGCTGCTGTTTTCTGTTTTTATTTTAGCGAAGAGATCCTGGCAATTATTACTTCTCCCTTACGTTCCTTAAACGAAGGCCTGATAGTAACCGGTGTAACCGAGGCCTTTTTCGTAAAACTGAAGCTTTCCTTTTACGGCGGCTTTGTTATAGCTTTTCCTGTAGTTGCCTGGGCCTTATGGAGATTTTTTAAACCGGCTCTGTATCCATCCGAGAGAAAGTATGTTTTTATATTTATCCCCCTGGCAGTAGGATTATTCACGGTAGGGGTTTTGTTTGCTTATTTTGGCATTTTGCGTTTAGTTTTAAATTTCTTTATATATATAGCTGGGGAAAATTTGGATACTATGTTTAAAGTTGACCAGTACGTTTCATTTGTGTTGGCCTTTACTATTCCCTTTGGCTTAGTTTTTGAATTACCGGTGGTGGTCTTTTTCCTGACCAAGCTAGGAATTGTAAAATATGAAGCGATGGCCCGTAACCGCAAATATGCTTTACTAGTTATTGTAATACTGGCAGCAGCTCTTACTCCCGGCCCTGATCCTATTTCCCAGATGCTGATGGCTGGTCCGGTCTATCTGCTCTATGAAATCAGTATATGGGTATCTAAATATGCCAAACCAAGAAAGACGGAGGTGGCTGAAGAACCGGAGTAATCTTTGATATTCCTTTATTTGGCCCGGTGGCTTGTCCTTTACAAAATAATTGCTTTTTGCCATAATAACACTAAAGAAAAGGGTCACTATGGGGTGATTTTGCTACAGGGAAGTTAATTACAAAGGAGGGAATACCTTGTTCGGCTTAATTGGAAATTTTGGACCATGGGAATTGCTTTTAATTCTGGTCATAGTACTAATTATAGTAGGACCCGGTAAACTGCCCCAGGTAGGACAGTCTATGGGGAAAGCACTACAGAACTTCAGGAAGGCGAAAGAAGAAGATTTCGATGAACTGGAGGAAAAAAAGGACGAATAACGGGTCTGGTTTCAGACCTTTTTTTTAACAGGAATAGGCAGGTATTTATAAATGGCACACTTATTTCCGATATTTCTTAGCCTGTCAGGAAAGAAATGTCTGGTAGTCGGCGGAGGTCAAGTAGCTGAACGAAAAATAGCCGACCTTTTAGAATGTGAAGCTAATGTTAATGTAATTAGTCCGACAGCCGGAGATTTAATCCGGCTGTGGTCAAATCAGGGCTTAATTAACTGGCAGGCTAGAGAAATAATATATAGTGATTTGGATAATATTTTTTTAGCCTTTGTAGCCACCAATAATATGCATACCAACCAGATGGTGGTTAATTGGTGTAGGGAACGGGCTATAATGGTAAATGCTGTTGATGACCCCCCTAATTGCGATTTCTATGTTCCTGCGGTAGTACGGAGAAATTCACTGGTAGTGGCAATATCCACCGAGGGTAAAAGTCCGATGTTTTCTAGGAAATTACGGGAACAACTGGAAGGAATTATTGGGGAAGAATACGGAGAGTTTGTTGATTTTCTCGGAGAGCAGCGAGAGTGTATTAAACAAGCAGTTACCGATATCAAAGAAAGGAAAAAGATTTTCGAAGCTTTGGCAGATTCGGATATTCTGGATTTACTTAAGGCGGGGGAGAGAGAGAGGGCAAAGGAGCGGATGGAACAATGTATGTCCTCCTGGCAGGATTAAATCATAAGACAGCTCCAGTTAATATAAGGGAGAGGTTTGCTTTCTGTGGAGCTAATCTTAACACTGCGTATAAGTTTTTTAAAGATAATAATGATATTAAAGGAACAGTTATACTAACCACCTGCAACCGTACAGAAATATATGCAACCACCCCGGATATTGAGCAGGGTATGAAAGTGTTGAGAGATTTTATGTCCCAGTATAGTGGTATGGACGACCAGGAACTTGAGCAATACCTTTACCAGCCCAATTGTTATGATGCTATTTTTCATCTGTTTCGGGTAGCTGCGGGATTAGATTCCATGATTATAGGTGAATCCCAGATATTGGGGCAGGTGAAAGATGCCTATCAGGAAGCAGTACAGTCAGGTGCTTCAGACGGGGTGCTTAATACCCTTTTTCAAAAAGCCATTTACGTTGGTAAAAAAGTACGTACCGAAACCCAGATTAACAAACAACCCTTATCAGTACCTTATGCTGCAGTTGAGCTGGCTCGGCGAAGTTTAGGCTCCCTGGAGGGAAAAACGATAATGGTTGTGGGAGCGGGTGAAATGAGTGAGCTCACTACTCGTTGCTTAATGGAGAACGGAGTACAGTCGGTTATAGTTTCCAATCGTTCTTATGATAAAGCCGAGGTTATGGCTCAGAATTTTAATGGACGGGCTGTTCGTTTCGACTTGCTGGCTACGGAAATGAACCACGCAGATATAATTATTAGCTGTACTGCTGCCAGCCACCATGTTATCCGGCCTGATAATTGTAAAGAGGTGCTAGAATCCAGGCAGGGTAGAAAAATAATCATGATTGATATAGCCGTTCCCAGGGATATTAATCCCGCTTTAGAGGAGATTGACGGTGTTTTTATATATGATATAGATGATCTTCAGGGCGTAGTAGATGCCAATCACCTGGAAAAACAGAAATCGATAAGGCAAGCGGAGCGTATTATTACTACGGAAATCGATGTTTTTAATGAATGGTTAGCCGGTCTTTATGTGGTTCCGGTAATTACTGCACTAAAATCATTAGGTGAAGAAATAAAACAGAATGAGCTAAAACGGGCATATAACCGGCTGGGGAAGATTTCCTCCCACGAGGAAAAAGTCATAAGCTCCATGGCCAATGCTATTATTAACCAGCTTATTCATTTTCCTATTGTAGGTCTTAAAGATATGGCAAACAGTAACCAGGGACACCTGTATGCAGAAGTGGTGAAGAAGCTTTTCGGCCTGGAAATAGATATGAAGGAGCAAGAAAAGTATGAAACGTCTGAAATTGGGAAGCAGGGGTAGTAAGCTAGCCCTGTGGCAGGCAGATTATGTTTCTTCCCAACTAACCAAGATAGTTCCTGATTTAAACGTAGAAATAAAGGTGATTAAAACTAAAGGGGATAAAATCTTAGATGTAGCCCTCTCCCGAATAGGAGATAAGGGACTTTTTACCCGGGAGATAGAGAAGGAGCTACTTGATGGTTCTATCGATATGGCTATACACAGTATGAAGGATTTATCTTCACAACTGGCACCTGGCCTTTGCATAGCTGCGGTACTGGAAAGAGAAAATCCTGCTGATGTTTTAATTTCCCGCCAGGGTTATAGATTTTATGATTTACCCGAGGGTGCTATTATTGGCACTTCTAGTCTGCGGCGCATATCACAGATTAGGGCCTTGCGTCCTGATATAATCCTGGTTGATATGCGTGGTAATGTAGAAACCCGGATTAAGAAAATGTATGAACAGGAATTAGATGGTATAGTCCTGGCTTATGCTGGGGTTAAAAGGTTGGGATTTGAAGATAAGATTAGTGATTTTCTGCCTCATGACATAATACTACCAGCGGTAGGGCAGGGAGCAATAGCTATAGAAGTTAGGCAAGGAGATAGTGTTAACCTGGAATTGGCCGGAAGTATTAACCATGAACCTACTGATTGGGCGACTCGAACGGAGCGTTCATTTTTAAGAGTACTGGAGGGCGGTTGCCAGGTTCCAATAGGCTGTTACGCTGAAGTAAGAGGAGAAAATATTACCGTAGAAGGGCTAATAGCTTCTTTAGACGGTAGCCAGGTATTTCGGGGTAGTATACAGGGAAACTACCAGGAGGCTGATTTAATTGGGCAGCAACTGGCCCATGATTTACTGCACAAGGGAGCTGCCAGCATTCTGGCCGAAATCAGGGAAGCGGGAGAATATTGATGAACAAAAAAGCTATTGTATATTTGATAGGAGCTGGACCAGGGGATTCTGGGCTATTTACCTTAAAAGGCAAGAAGATACTAGAAAAGGCCGAGGTTATTATTTATGATCGTCTGGTTGGTGATGGTATATTAGGTCTGGGCAACCCGGATGCAGAATATATTTATGTAGGAAAAACGGCTGGCCAGCATGCCCTTTCTCAGGATGAAATAAATGATCTGCTGGTTGAGAAAGCAGCTACAGGAAAGATAGTAGTTCGTTTAAAAGGTGGAGATCCCTTTTTATTTGGTCGAGGCGGAGAAGAAGCTTTGTATATTCGGGAGCATGGCTATGATTATGAGATAGTACCGGGAATAAGCTCAGCTATTGCTGTACCTGCCTATGCCGGAATTCCGGTTACCCACCGTGACGCCACTTCCAGTTTAGCTATCATTACCGGACATGAGAAACCAGGCAAGGAGATTAGTTCCATCAAATGGAAGGAACTGGCTCGGGGAGTAGGTACTCTGGTCTTTCTTATGGGTGTCGAGAATTTAGAATTTATCTGTCAGCAGTTAATAGAAAATGGCAAAGCGCCAGATACTCCGGTAGCTCTGGTTAGATGGGGTACGCTGCCCTCCCAGGAGGTATTAACTGGTACACTGGAAAATATCAACAGAAAGGTTAAAGAGAGTTCTTTTAAACCTCCGGCAGTAATAATTGTGGGTGATGTAGTTAAGCTGCGTCCGCAGTTATACTGGATAGAGAATAAACCCTTGTTTGGTCAAAAAATTATGGTTACTAGGGCCAGAACTCAGGCCAGTCGGCTAGTTGAGGAAATAAACGAACTGGGCGGGGAGGCTATTGAATTTCCTTCCATAGTCATCCAAAAAGAAGCAAATCTTAACAGCTTGTATAATGCCTTTGAGCATTTGGATAGTTATAACTGGATTATATTTACCAGTGTTAATGCGGTAGATATATTCTTTGCTGAGTTAAGAGAACAGGAACTGGACATACGTTCATTACATAGGAGTAATATATGTGCTATTGGACCTGCTACCCGTAAAAGTTTGGAAGAACGGGGACTAAAAGTAGAGTTTATTCCCGAGGAATACCGGGCTGAAGGAATACTGCAAGAGCTTGAGAGTCGGGTGAAAAAGGGTGAATGGGTGCTCCTACCTCGAGCCCGCGGGGCCAGGGCAGTATTACCAGATACCTTGCGCCAATGGGGGGTACACGTTAATGAAGTTATTCTTTATGAAGCGGTACCTGTCGGTAAAGTTAGTAAAGCCCGAATTAACGATATTCTAGAAGGCAGGGTAGATTATTTAACTTTTACCAGTTCATCAACTGTCAGCAACTTTGTTAAAATGGTTGGTAGGGACAACGTTTTACGGGTGAACAAGAAGGTGAAGGTAGCCTGTATAGGGCCAATTACCGCAGAAACGGCCCGCGGCCACGGTTTTGGTGTGGATATAGTGGCTCAGGAATATACCATAGACGGCCTTTTACAAGCAATAATTGATGATAGTAATTAAAAAATGTTGGAATCAAATTATCTTATTTTACGTGATTACGCCCTCTGGTCATGGGGGGTTAATTAGAAAATAAACTATTTTGACACTGAAGAACACTTAATTTTAATAAAATATAAATCATTAATTTGGGTTCGGGAGAGGGAGGCTTGCTTTTATGATTGGGTGTACTAAATTGTTATGCGGAACTGCAACCGTTTCTGATGTTATAAAATACAGTGGTCAGGAGAATCTGCCACCACAGCTGCTCCAATTTTCTGATAGCTACCGTCCCCTAGTGGTGTGGAATGTTACTAACCGCTGTAACTTACGGTGCCAACATTGTTATATTAATGCTGAGGATCACCAGTACAAAAATGAGTTAAGCACGGAAGAAGCCCAGGTTTTTATCAAGGATTTGGCCCAAATGAAGGCCCCGGTACTGCTTTTTTCCGGAGGCGAGCCCTTAATAAGAAAGGATATTATAGAGCTGGGACAGATGGCTGCGGAAATGGGTTTACGACCTGTTATATCCAGCAATGGTACCCTTATTGATGATGAGTTGGCGCGAAAAATAAGAGATGCTGGTTTTCAATATGTGGGTATTAGTATTGATGGAGCTCCTGCTACCCATGATAAATTTAGAAATCGTCCAGGAGCCTTCGAGGCTGCGCTTAATGGGATTAAAGCATGTATGAATAACGGGATAAAGACTGGTATACGTTTTACTGTGAACAGATTAAACCAGGCTGACTTGCCGGAGATATTTGACATTATTGAGAGGGAGTCCATACCTCGTTTTTGTATGTACCATCTGGTATATGCAGGTCGGGGAGAGCAGATGGCTGAGCTGGATACTGACCACCAGGAAAAAAGGGCTATACTGGATATGGTAAGCAGTAAAACCATTGAACTTCATCGTAAAGGTGTCGAGGTAGAAATACTGACCACCGATAATCATGCCGATGGGATTTATCTTTACAACTATATTAAGCAAAATGAACCCGAACGGGCGGATGAAATCATTCAGCTTTTAGAAATGCATGGTGGCTGTTCAGCCGGAACCAAGTTTGCCAATGTCGACCCCCAGGGTAATGTTCACCCTTGCCAGTTCTGGCAGGACTATACCGTAGGTAATGTTAGAGAAAAACCCTTTAGCCAGATTTGGACTTCAGATGATGAGTTAATGATTAAGCTGCGTGAAAAGGAAAAACATGTTAAAGGTAAATGCGGAAAATGCAGTTATAAGAGTTTATGTTCCGGATGCCGCATAAGAGCCCGAGCAGTTTACGGCGACCTCTGGGCCGAAGACCCGGCATGCTATTTGAGTGAAGACGAAATTAGGGGTTAACAATTGCAATAACAGGAGTCGATAATATGCTGGTATCATGGAATACAACTAATCAATGTAATATGTTTTGTGACCATTGTTATCGGGAGGCAGGTGCTCGCCTGGCAGAAGAACTGGATACTGACCAGGCTAAAAAGCTTATCCGGGAAATAAAAAAAGCCGGGTTTCACATTATGATTTTCAGTGGGGGAGAACCCCTTATGCGTCCGGATATTTATGAACTAGGTACTTATGCCACGAAACAGGGTTTAAGAGCAGTACTGGGCACTAATGGTTCCCTGATCACCCCTGAAGTAGCTAGTGCGCTAAAAGAAGCGGGTTTTATGGCTGCTGGGGTCAGTCTGGACAGTCTGGATCCTAAGAAGAATAATGCTTTTCGTAAGCTGGACCGGGCTTTTGAGCTTACTTTAGAAGGCATGGAGAACCTTAAGGTGGCTGGTCTGCCATTTCAGGTGCATACTACCGTAATGGACTGGAATGTAAATGAATTGGAAGGACTGACTGATTTTGCTGTAGAAATAGGCGCTATGGCTCATCACATATTTTTCCTGGTGCCAACCGGACGAGCTGTTAATATAGAAGAAGAAGGGCTGCGGGTGGCGGAATATGAAAAAACCATAGCCCGGGTAATGGAAAAACAAAAGCAGGTTAATATTGAGATAAAGCCTACTTGTGCACCCCAGTTTATGCGGGTAGCCGATAAGAAAGGGATTCCCGTTCGTTTCAGCCGGGGATGTTTGGCGGGAATCAGTTATTGCATAATCAGCCCTCGGGGAGATGTGCAACCTTGCGCCTATATGGATATCCGTCTGGGCAATGTAAAAGAAAAAGCTTTTGATTATATATGGCAGGAAAACGTTATGTTGCAGGAATTACGTTCTGCTGAGTATAAAGGTAAGTGTGGTATTTGCGATTATAAAGAACGTTGCGGGGGATGCCGGGCACGGGCATATTATTATAGCGGTGGTGACTATATGGCCGAGGACGAATGGTGTCTGTACCGTCCCAGGGGGCACGAAGGCCATGAATAATCTGGACAGGCTGGATCGCCGAATTCTAAACTTGATGCAGAATGATTTCCCACTAACCACGCAGCCGTATCTAGATATGGCCAGGAAGCTTGATATTAGTGAAGAAGAGGTATTAACTCGTATCCAAGCTATGAAACAAAGAGGTATTATTCGTCGTACCGGGGCAATTTTGGATTCGCGGAAAATGGGGTTTTATTCTACCCTTTGTGCCTGTCGGGTGAAAGAAGAACAAATAGATAAAGTAGCTGCTATTATCAATGCGCAAAAGGGTGTAACCCATAATTATGTTCGTGATCACTATTATAATATATGGTTTACTTTAACTGCTCCGTCTCAAGATGAGGCCAGAAAGATAATAAAAAACGTGGAGCAAATTGCTGGAGTTAAGATTTTAATTATGCCTGCTATAAAAACTTATAAAATAAAAGTTAGTCTGAATATGGGTGAAAATAATGAAGACTAGGGATATTAATAGGGAAATAATTAGATTTGTCCAGGGTGACATTCCAGTAGAGTCCCGTCCTTTTGCCTCCCTGGCTGAACGGCTTAACCTGAGTGAGAAGGAAATAGTTGAGCGCATCAGGGATTTGCGGGATCAGGGCGTGATAAGGCGTTTTGCTGCTATTTTACGCCACTATAATGCCGGTTTTAAAGTAAATGCCATGGTTGCCTGGAAAGTTGCAGTGGCAGATGCCGATCGGGTGGGGACGATTATGGCAGGATTTGATGAGGTAAGTCACTGTTACCTGCGGGAAGTACCTGCGGAGTTTGGTTATAACCTGTTTTCTATGATTCATGCCCGCAGTACCGAACAAATAAATACCCTTCTGGAAGAACTGGCCTTCCGAACCGGGATAAGTGACTATATGATTATTAAAAGTATTCGAGAATTAAAAAAAGTTAGTATGGAATACGTATAAGAATTAAAAATTCAACATTCAAAAATTATTGTTTCTGATATAAAGGAGGGCAAAAGTTGAAAAGAGAGAACTCAGAAGAGCTATTTGCCAAGGCTCAAAAGCTAATGCCCGGAGGGGTTAACAGTCCGGTCAGAGCCTTTAAATCAGTTGGTCTGAACCCAGTGTTCATTAAACAAGCCAGTGGTTCTAAAATTTATGATGTAGATGGTAATGAGTATATCGATTATGTTGGTTCTTGGGGTCCCCTAATCCTGGGGCATACTCATCCTCAAGTTGTTGAAACCATATGTCAGGCTGCTCAGCGGGGCACCAGCTATGGGGCACCTTGTGAAGGGGAAATCGAACTAGCTCAACTAATCACAGAAGCTATACCTTCGATAGAAAGAGTTCGTATGGTTAATTCTGGGACTGAGGCAACTATGAGTGCTATCAGACTTGCTCGTGCCTATACTGGAAAGAACAAAATAGTTAAATTTGAAGGCTGTTATCACGGGCATGCTGATGCCTTTTTACTAAAAGCTGGTTCTGGCCTGTTAACTGCTGGTGTTCCTAGTAGCCCGGGAGTACCAGACAATGTGGTGCAGGATACCCTGGTGGCCAGGTATAATGATCTGGATTCAGTGATAAAAGTTTTTCAGGAATGGGGCCAAGAAATTGCTGCAGTAATTGTGGAACCAGTAGCTGGAAATATGGGACTAGTTCCTTCAGAACTGGAATTTTTGCAAGGGCTACGTAGTATTACCGAACTTAATGGTAGTTTGTTAATATTCGACGAAGTAATTAGCGGTTTCCGGATCTGTTATGGAGGATTTCAGAATTATTGTAATGTAACCCCAGACCTTACTACTTTAGGCAAAATAATTGGTGGAGGATTACCGGTGGGAGCCTATGGTGGTTGTAAAGAAATTATGGAGCAGGTTGCTCCCAGTGGTGATGTTTACCAGGCTGGCACTCTGTCAGGAAATCCACTGGCTATGGCTGCTGGTGCTACTACACTTAAAATACTAAAGGACAATGATTGGTATGACCGCCTGGAAGTAATGAGTTATGTTTTGACTACCCAGCTAAAAAGCGCCTTTGAAGATCATGAACTGTATTATAACATTAATCGTCTGGGTTCAATGTTTTGCATTTTCTTTACTGAAAGTGATGTAGACAACTATGAAGCGGTAATGAGTTGTGATACTCAGAAATATGCACAATTTTACCGGGAGTTATTAAAGGAAGGCATATACCTGCCTCCTGCTCAATTTGAAGTAAGTTTTCTATCCTGTGCCCATAATTTAGAAGATGTCGATAAAACTATAGCTGCCGTAAATAGGGCTCTGGACAGAATTGTCTAGGGAGGGGAACTTGTTGGATAATGATTGGGATATTTTTATTTCCAGGTTTGAAGCGCTTAGCAAAATAGATCTGAAGTCGTATAAAAGGCCGCAGATGGAAAGACGCATAAATAGTTTTATGCGTAATGCTAATGCAGATAATTACAATAGTTTTATTAATCTCCTAAAGACTAATAGAGAAATATATCGAAAGTTTCTTGACCATATTACTATAAACGTATCTGAATTCTTCCGTAATTCTAATCATTGGGAGATACTGGAGAAACAAGTTGTTCCAGAACTGCTTAAGACCAATAAAAACCTAAAAATATGGAGTGCTGGTTGCTCCACTGGTGAGGAAGCTTATTCGCTGGCAATGATATGTAATGAAAGACACATTAATCTGGGTGGTACTATTCTGGCCACCGATATCGATAATGAAGTTCTGGAAAAAGCAGGTATGGGTATTTATTCCGAAAAGGCAGTACAATCAGTGCCGCCTGCTTATCTCAACAAATATTTTGTAGCAGAAAATAATTTTTATCGGATAAAGGACAGTATAAAGCAAATGGTCCGTTTTCAACAACAGGATTTATTAAAAGATAGCTTTGGGGCGGGCTTTGATCTTATTCTTTGTAGAAATGTGGTTATATATTTTACCGAGGAAAGTAAACAGAGATTGTACCGAAAATTTTGTGATGCCTTACGGCCTCGGGGCGTACTTTTTATTGGAAGTACAGAACAAATTTTTCAGTCTCGGGAACTTGGATTACAATCAATTGCCACGTTTTTCTATCAAAAAACTTAATTGTGTAATTAAGTTCACAAAAATTTATCAATTAACCCAAAAAAGCAGGAAAAATTATATCGATATCGAACGTTATTAATGATATGCCTATTTCATTAACATTGTAAATTATATTTTTAACCCTGGCAGGTAAGTGCCGTGGGCAAAAATATATAGATCTTGATCATGGGGGTGATGAAGAGAGCTAGTTTTGCTTATCGGTGTTATATACCAGTTCAGCAAGTGAAAAAATTATTATTTAGTTGAAAAGGAGGAATGAACTTGAAGGTTCTAGTATGTGTTAAGCAGACATTTGACACAGAAGCCAAGATCGAGTTGAAGGATGGCAAAGTTGCAGATGCAGGTATCAATTTAATTATTAATCCCTATGACGAAGTTGCAGTTGAAGGTGCTATCCAATTAAAGGAGAAGGGCGTAGCTAAGGAAGTTGTTGTACTTTCAGCTGGTGCCGACAAGGCTATTGATGCTATCCGTACTGCCCTGGCCATGGGCGCTGATAGAGGCATACTCGTTACCCAGGATGCGGGTGCCGATGAATATGCCAGAGCAGTTGCTTTAGCTGCTGCTATTAAAGATGAGAATCCTGATTTAATATTGGCAGGCCATGTTGCTGCTGATGATGGATCTTCACAGGTTCCCACCCGTATTGCCGAAATTCTTGGCCTACCCCATATTAACGTTATAACCAGTCTGGATATTGCCGATGGTAAGGCCGTAGCTTCCAGTGAAGCTGATGGTGGAACCCAGGTAACCGAGGTAAGCATACCGGCAGTTATCTCCAGCCAGGTAAGCTGGAATGAACCCCGTTATCCTTCCATGAAGGGTATCATGCAGGCTAAGAAGAAACCGGTAGCCACAGTTGCAGCAGCAGCAGCCGATAATAAGGTAACCATTGTTGAATATGCTCTGCCGGCAGCCAAGGCAGCTGGGATAAAGGTTGAAGACGAACCCGAAGTAATGGCTGCGAAACTTGGAGACTGGATGAAGAATACTGTCAAGGTCGAAGTGAAATAATTAATTTTTAATTATTTACTTATATATAAGGAGGGTAATTGATGGCAGGAACATGGGTATTTGTAGAACAAAGAGATGGTAATATCCGTAAAGTAACTTTTGAGATGCTCTCAGAAGCTAAGAAATTTGGCGATGAAGTAAGTGCCGTTGTTTTTGGCAAAGGCGTTAAAGGTTTGGCTCCAGAATTTGCGAAGTATGGAGCAGAAAAAGTATATGCAGTTGAAGACGATGTATTTGCTGACTATAACACTGGAGCTTATGTAGCCCAAATGGTGGCTATGATTAATGAATTCAAACCTAATGCAGTTTTATTTGCCCACAGTTTTAATGGCAGAGATTTTGCTTCCAGACTGGCTCAGAAATTAGAAGCAGGTCTGGCAACTGACGCCATTGCTGCTGAAGTTAGCGCAGGTAAGGGCGTATTTACCAGAGCTATTTATGCTGGTAAAGCTTTAGCTAAGGTGGAAATTACTACCAGCCCAATACTAGCCACGATTCGTCCTGGTGTATTTGAAGTTGTAGAGGGAGCTGCTGCTGGTGCAGTTGTAGAACCTGCTGTAGCTGCTACTGCTGCTGATGTATATCAGAACGTAAAAGAATTTAAACCTACCGTTTCAGCTCGTCCGGAACTGAATGAGGCTGCTGTAGTGGTCTCTGGTGGCCGTGGATGTAAAGGCCCCGAAGGAATTAAGTTAGTTGAAGATCTGGCTGACTTGCTCGGTGGTGCAGTTGGTGGTTCTCGTGCATCCATCGACTCTGGCTGGTTGGGTCATGAACTCCAGGTAGGACAGACCGGTAAAGTCGTTAATCCCAACCTGTATATTGCCGCTGGCATCTCTGGAGCTATCCAACATCTGGCTGGAATGTCCTCTTCCAAGTATATAGCTTCAATTAACACTGATACTGAGGCCCCGATATTTAATGTATCTGATTTTGGTGTTGTCGGCGACTTGTTCAAGGTTATTCCTCTTCTGCTAGCTGAACTGAAGAAGTAGTTGGCCTCCATCGGAGATAGTGTTTGCTGGATATACATTTTGTATATCCAGTAAATCACCTCATTGTGTGTTATTGAGGAGGGAAAAAATTAATGATTTATGGCTTTACACAGTTAGAAGGCGGTTATGATATCCCCATGCGAGTTGTTGGGGCTAATGTTCCCTACGAATGGCTCATTTATCTTATAATGTTTATCCCTATAGGAATTTTTCTTTATGGTTTTTACGAGAGAGCAAGGGTATGGTATCTAGCCAAGGGAGAATTACACCGGAATGATAAAGTCGGTGCTCGTATTTGGTCCTGGTTGCTATTTAGCTTTGCTCAGGCTAGAGTTATTCGTAAACCACTTGCAGGTTGGATGCACGCTTTTCTATTCTGGGGATTTTTGGTCTTAGCCCTAGCCGCGGGTGTAGATGCTGCCCATTTCTGGATAGGCTGGCCACATATTGAAGGATCCTCTTATATTGGTTTCTCTGCTGTAGTTGATATACTTGGATTAATGGCCTTAATCGGCATAATAGTTTTGGCTGCAATTAGGTATATACAGAAACCGGAACGCCTGAATGACACTCGGGCTGAAGATGGATGGATGATTCTTTTAATTTTCGTTATCCTGCTTACCGGTTACTTTATTGAAGGTTTAAGAATAGCTGCTCAAATCCAAATGTCAACCACATTTGATCAAATCGCTTACGAACAGTTAGCATCTCCTATTGGATGGGTTTTCGCTAGTATGTTTAGTGGAATGACAGTTGATTCCGCACTGATGTGGCACCGTATTCTCTGGTGGTTCCATATGGCTATTGCATTCCTGTTTATAGCTCTAGTTCCCTTTACCAAACTATGGCACATTTTTGCCAGTATGTTAAACTATGCTTTCCGTGACCTGGAACCATCTGCTTGCCGAATGGTTGAGAATATTGAGGAAGCTGAAAGCTTTGGTGTAGAGAATATTGAAGAGTTTGGTTGGAAAGATCTACTGGATCTGGATGCCTGCATACGTTGCGGCAGATGCCAGGAGAACTGCCCGGCATATAACACCGGGAAACATCTTAATCCCAAAGTTACTCTTATCCAGGCCATGAAAGAACATCTGGATGCCAAAGCTCCTTACCTACTAGCGGCTAAAGCCAGTGGAGAGGTAGAAGCTGAAGAGATGGCTATGACCGAAGAGGCTGCTGAGGCACCTAATCCTATGGAAGCTAGCCTGCTTTATGATATCGTAACTACCGAAGTAATTTGGGATTGCACTAATTGCCGGGCATGTATGGAACACTGCCCTATGTTTATCGAACACATTCCTAAGATTATTGAAATGCGCCGTAACCTGGTTATGTGGCAGGGTGATATGCTAGGTGAAGCCCAGGCAGCCTTTACTAATATGGAACGTAACTATAATCCCTGGGGTGTAGGTTGGGCTAATCGTGCCGAATGGCTACAGGAAAGAGGAGTACGGGAAATGGTTAACCTCTTACCTGAAGATGGCAAAGAATTTGAATATCTATTATATGCAGGTTGTGCAGTATCATTTGATGACAGGTATAAGAGGGTTGGCGAAGCGCTGGTTAAACTGCTTGATAAAGCTGGAGTCAGCTTTGGATACCTGGGAACAGAAGAGTTCTGCTGCGGTGATTCAGCTAGAAGGCTTGGTAACGAATATCTTTATCAAACCCTGGTACAGCAGAATCTTGAATCTTTCAACAACTATGGTGTCAAGAAAATAATAGTTGTTTGCCCCCATGGCTATAATGCACTGAAGAATGAATACCCGCAAATGGGCGGGAATTATGAGGTATATCATTATACCGAATTCCTGGCCAAACTGATAGCCGAAGGAAAACTTAAACCCAGCAAATCTCTGGCAGCCAAGGTTACCTATCATGATTCTTGTTTCCTGGGAAGACACAATAATGTATATGATCAGCCAAGAACAGTTCTCAAGACAGCCGGTTGTAATGTAGTTGAAATTGAAAAGGGCAAGAATTTTGGTTTCTGCTGTGGTGCTGGTGGCGGTCGTATGTGGTTGGAGGAAGATGCAGTAGAAGGTTACAAGCGTATTAATGATACCAGAACAGACCAACTGCTGGTCCCTGACCCAGAAATGATAGTTACCAACTGTCCGTTCTGCCTGACCATGGTAGCAGACGGAGTAAAGGCGGCAGAGAAAGAAGAACAAACTAAAGTTTTCGACGTTGCTGAGGTACTATGGAAGGCTATGGAATAATTTAAAAAGCAACATCTTTTTAAGGAACCCCCTAGGGGGTTCCTTTTTTAGTTAATAATTACAATCATGCAGGAATCCCGGGAGTAAAAGCGAATAAGTCCAAAGGTAAAAATTTGAGTTTATATAAATTAAACATATAATGCTCAATAATGTCTAGAAGGGAGGAGATAGTAGTTGTAGTAGGAGGTTAATATCTTAATCAGTAAAATGTTATTTTAGGGGGTAGTAAATTAATGTCAAGAGAAGTTGTTCTGGTTGGAGCCTGCCGTACACCTGTGGGTACATTTGGTGGAACCTTAAAAGATACCCCGGCAGTACAATTGGGGAAGGTAGTAATGCAAGAAGCATTAAAGCGGGCAGGAATTAAGGGTGAACAGCTGGACGAGGTTATTTTCGGTTGTGTTTTACAAGCAGGTTTGGGACAAAACGTAGCGCGGCAGGCCATGATTTATGCGGGTATTCCCCAGGAAACAACTGCATTCACCATTAACAAGGTCTGCGGCTCGGGATTAAGAGCCGTTAGTCTCGCGGCTCAAGTTATTAAAGCCGGTGATGCCGATATCGTTTTAGCCGGTGGTATGGAAAATATGAGTGCTGCACCCTTTGTCTTGGACAAAGCTCGTTACGGTTATCGCATGAATAATGGTGCTTTAGTGGACGTGTTGATTAAAGACGGTCTCTGGGAAGCATTTAATGGGTATCATATGGGGATTACCGCTGAAAACATTAATGAACAATATGGAATTACCCGGCAGGAGCAAGATGAATTCGGGTACCGAAGCCAGGAAAGAGCTGCTGCTGCTATTGCTTCAGGAAGATTTAAAGATGAAATTGTACCGGTAGTCATCCAAGGTAAAAAAGGTGATATAGTATTTGACACCGATGAGCATCCGCGCCAGAGTACCCTGGAAAAGATGGGTGGACTGAAACCAGCCTTTAAGAAAGATGGTAGTGTAACTGCCGGCAATGCTTCTGGAATTAATGATAGTGCTGCTGCCGTAATTGTAATGGCCAAGGAAAAAGCTGAGGAACTGGGTATTAAGCCTATGGCCAGAGTAGTTAGCTATGCTTCCGGCGGTGTAGATCCTAAGGTTATGGGAATAGGACCGGTTCCTGCCACTCGGAAAGCACTGGAAAAAGCCGGATTGACCGTGGATGATATTGACTTGATTGAGGCTAACGAAGCCTTTGCTGCTCAGTCCATTGCTGTAGGCCGTGATCTGGGATGGGCTGATAAGATGGACAAAGTTAATGTCAATGGAGGTGCCATAGCTATCGGCCATCCGATTGGAGCCTCCGGTGCCAGAATACTGGTTACCTTGCTTTATGAAATGCAAAAATGCCAATCCAAATACGGTCTGGCTACACTTTGCATAGGTGGCGGTATGGGTACTACCATAATCGTAGAAAGAATGTAATTTATAAAAATAGACGTGGAATGTGTTAAATTGCAGATAAATATAACAAAATTGATAAACCCCTACTGTCCTTGATTCCGCGTTAAAAAATGGAGGGAATTATTGATGGATTTTGGTTTATCCGATGAACAGAGAATGTTTAAAAGGACCTTTGCCGATTTTTCGGATGAGGTAGTAGCGCCAGGAGCGGCAGAACGTGACGAAAAAGAAGAATTTGATGAGGAATGTTGGAAAAAGATGGCCGAGCTGGGCCTGGCCGGTCTGATTGTACCGGAAGAATATGATGGAACAGCAGCCGGGGCCCTGGTATATGCCATGGCAGTAGAAGAAATATCCCGTAATTGTGCCTCCATGGGTGTAACCCTGTCGGCTCACACCTCGTTGTGTACCTGGCCTATACTGCACCTCGCCAACGAAGAGCAAAAACAGAGATGGTTACCCCGTCTGGCATCAGGTGAAAGCCTGGGTGCTCTGGGGCTGACCGAACCAGGAGCAGGTTCTGATGTAGGTGCCACTGCCATGACCGCAGTAAGGGATGGCAATTCGTATATACTAAATGGTACCAAAATATTTATCACCAACGGTTATTATGCTGACATCTATGTAAACTTGGTTCGTACCGGTGGCAAAGACCAGAAACATGGTAACAGCAGTTATTTTGTAGTGGAAAAAGGAACTCCTGGTTTTACTTTTGGTAAAAAAGAAAAGAAAATGGGTATTCGTTCCTCTGCCACCTATGAACTGGTATTTGAAGACTGTAGAGTACCGGCAGAAAACCTTATCGGTAACGAAGGTGATGGCTTCAAACAAACCATGCAGGTTCTTAATGGTGGCCGTGTAGGTATTGCTGCCCAGGCCTTAGGAATTGCTGAAGGAGCTTTCCGTCATGCTTTAGCCTTTGCCTTGGAACGCCAGCAATTTGGTAAACCTATCTTTGCCAACCAGGGAGTATCTTTCAAGCTAGCTAATATGGCTATGAAGATTCAGGCTGCCAGGAACCTGGTTTATGAAGTAGCCTGGAGAGAAGATGCCGGCTTATCCTACCAGAGGCAGGGCGCATTTGCCAAGTGCTTTGCCGGTGATGTAGCTATGGAAGTAACTACCGAAGCGGTGCAGGTACTGGGTGGCTATGGATACACCCGTGACTATCCGGTAGAAAGAATGATGCGCGATGCTAAGATCACCCAGATTTATGAAGGCACAAACGAGATTCAGAGGCTTACTATTACTAACTGCCTGAAACGCGGCGATATTTCTAATTATGAATACTAAAACAGATAAGACGATAAGAAAACGGGAAATATATCCCGTTTTCTTATTTTTTAAGGTAGAATATAAATTGAGTGGAAAGGGGGAGTGCAGGTGCGGCTGGCAGTTTACCCGGGCAGTTTTGACCCGGTGACCAATGGTCACATAGATATTTTGGAGAAAACTTGCAAAATATTCGATAAGATTATTGTAGCGGTAGTACACAATGTTAGTAAACAAGCGCTATTTACACTTGACGAAAGGGTAACACTGATCGAAGAGAGTACCAAACATTTGGATAATATAGAAGTTGAGTGTTTTAGTGGGTTGCTGGCAAATTATCTTCGAACTAAAGATGCCTGTGCTATTATCAGGGGCTTAAGGACGGTTGCTGATTTCGAATATGAAATGCATATGGCCATGATTAATAAACGGTTGATACCAGAGGTGGACACGATATTCATTATGTCTGACAGCCGTAATATTTTTGTTAGTTCCAGCATTATAAAGAAAGCTGCGCTACTGGGGGGAGATGTTAGTGAACTGGTTCCAGAGGTAGTAAGGTTAAAACTGGAAACAAAGCGACGAGAAATGAAACAAGAATAAAAGGGGGACTACCTTAAAATTCAGGTAGTCCCTTTTTGTCTAGTAAACTGTTACTCTAACTGTTTTGATTCCCCAGTTTAATGCCTGTTGATGGGTACTAAAACAAAGGTCTATTCTATTACCTTTAATAGCATTACCTTGGTCTGCGGCTATAGCACTACCATAACCTTCAATATAAAGTCTACTGCCCATGGGAATTACGCGGGGGTCTACGGCAACAATCCCTTTTTTCAGAGCATAACCCAGGTAAGAGGGTTGTCCCCCATAAGGATAATTGCATTTCGCGCAGGAACAATAACCGGTTGCTACCAACATGAGGGTTCTGGTTCCACGTGACGGGGTATAAGCCGGAGAGCTATAACCTAAACCTAAAGCCCTTTTTGTTTGAGGTCCTACAATACCATCAACGCCCAGTCCTGCTTCACGCTGAAATCTAATTACTCCAGAATATGTTTTGGGCCCGAAGATACCATCAGCAGTTCCGCACCAGTATCCTTTGGAATTAAGGGCCTGTTGTACTTGTACAACGGCATCCCCCCGAGAACCTATGAATAGATTACCTTCTGCAGCAACAGCCTGCTGAGCGTTAAATAGTATTAATCCTGTGAAAAGAAACGATAAAATGACTACGGGTAATATAATCTTCTTGCTTACCATAAATACTCCTTCCTAAACTGTTTTTTGTTTCTGGCATTAAACTGGTCAGGCATAAACAGCAGTTTAGTAAAGGCAGCAAACCAATTATGGTGTTATTGTAAACAAGAGTAACTCATGGGACAAACCTTCTATACCTGCTGTGAAATGGATAAGCAGGGTTGAAAGGATATTGTTCCAAAAAATAGTTTATGATACATACAGATACTAGGAGAACCGGTATGATGGTATTATGCGCCAGCAGTAAGACTAACGCCCAACCAACCTAAATATGTAAACGACTAGTTACCATACAATAAATACCGGGTTATCAAGCTATCATTACTCTTTAATCAGAGTTAAACCGTTTATACAACGAATTGCCAGGTCCTGGTATAATTTCACCCCAATTTGGTTGTAAAGCTTATTATTTTCACCCAAGTCTTTAACTACCCGGGCCGGGTTACCCATAGCTATCTTGCCTTTGGGTACATTATGACCGGGAGGTAACACACTACCTGCTGCCAGCAGGCTGTCACTTTCCAGTTCACATCCCGCACATATAATTGCCCCCATACCAACGGTTACGTTTTGCTTAATCAGGCAGGGACCGTGTACAACTGCACTATGTCCTATCAGGCTATTCTCTTCGATAATTGCTATAGTCTCCGGTTCGGAGTGAAGTATGCAGTTTTCCTGTATATTAGTGCCGTTGCCGATAGCGATTTTCCCATAATCACCCCTGATTACTGCTCCTGCACCAACATAGCAACGTTCACCTAGTTCCACCTCACCAATAATTACCGCCTGGGGATGTACAAAACTATCTTTGCCAATCGATGGACGTTTACCTTCAAATTCATATAAAGCCACAATAACTCCTCCTTAAAATATTAAAAGTTACTACAACTATATATTTTATTATAGGATAAAAGCATTATAATAGGGATTGTATTTTAAAATCAACTGATTTCTGGGTATAATTACTAAAGAAACACAATGAAAGGCAAAATATATGATTACAAGTGACTATTTGCTCAAGGCTATGGATAAGAATAAACAGGTAAGAGTTAATATAGCTCACACTACTACTCTGGTAGAAGAAGCCCGACGGCGGCATAATACCTCGGCAACTGCCTCGGCTGCCCTGGGACGGGTACTTACTGCAGCACTTATCATGGGGAGTGATTTAAAGAATGAAAAAGACGCCCTTACTTTGCGAATTAATGGAGATGGTATTGCTGGACCGATTGTAGCATCAGTTGATTCCGTTGGTCATGGCCGGGCCTTTATCTCTAATCCGGCAGCAGACTTACCATCCTGTTCCCCGGGTAAGTTGGCGGTAGGTGAACTGGTTGGCCGGGGAGGCTACCTGGAAGTAATAAAAGATACGGGCATGAAACAACCATTTGTGGGCAGGGTAAACCTGGTGAGTGGGGAAATAGCTGAAGATTTGAGTAGCTACTTCCTACTATCAGAGCAGATTCCTTCTCTAATTGCACTAGGAGTTCTGGTAAATACCGATCTTAGCATTAAAGCAGCGGGTGGTTTAATAATTCAGGCAATGCCCGGAGCTGATGATATAATACTAGAAAAAATAGAAAACAACGTCTTGCAGATGGATAGTATAAGTACGGTAATGTTCCAGGGTAAGGATTTAGAATCAGTTTTGGAAGCTGTTATGGGGGATATTGCTTACGAGGTTATTGCTAATAGACCACTGGCTTTCAAGTGTACCTGCGGGAGAGAAAGATTGGTAGCCATATTGGCTAATCTTACCCGGGAGGAAATAGAGGAAACTATCGAGCAGACCGGAAAACTGGAGGTATCCTGTAATTTCTGCGGTGAGGTCTACAACTTTACAGAGCAAGAAATTATGTATAAAAAAACAAAAGCCTTAGATTAAATCTAAGGCCTTGATTTTAGAGAGCTCTTTGAACTTTACCCGAACGCAGGCACCGGCTGCAGACATAAATTCGTTTAGGAGTTCCGCCAACTGTTACCTTAACTCGCTGTAGATTTGGTTTCCACTGACGGTTGGTTCTTATATGGGAGTGGCTGTATTTCTTGCCAAAAACCACGCTTTTTCCGCAGACTTCACATTTTGCCATTATTTCTGCCCCCTCTCAATCAAGTGCACTTAAACATTTTACCAGAATGATAGACAAAGAGCAAGAAGCAGGAATAAATATCACCTTGTAGAATAAAGAATTTAACTAATAGGAGGTAAAGCTATGTATAGAATAAAGACAACCGAACTGGGTAATATTACGGTTGCAAAAGAAACAGTGGAAATGCTAGCTGGATTGGCAGCTATGGATTGCTATGGTCTAGTTGGCATGGTAGCTCAGGATATTCAATCTGGTATAACTAGTATTCTAGGTATCGAATCTATCCGCAAAGGGGTTTCAGTACGTAGTTCCGAGAATGGACTGGTTGTGGATGTATATGTTATAGTCGGTTATGGTGTTAAAATCAAGGAAGTAGCCAACAATGTAATGCAAAAGGTTAGCTATTTTCTCAGAAACAATGCTGGACTAGAGGTTGCTACCGTTAATGTAAATGTTAAAGGGGTAAGAGTCCTCGGAGAGAAATAGGGAGGATAATACATTTGAGTTTGCTCTATATTAATGGAAATGATTTGGTCAGAAGCATTAAAGCAGGTTGTATAAAGCTTGAACATAATAGGGATAGTGTAGACCTACTGAATGTCTTTCCCGTACCTGATGGTGATACTGGTACTAATATGTATTTGACCTTGTTATCAGCAGTTAAAGAAGGAGAAAAAAATTTAAATCAGCCATTGAGTAAAGTAGCTCGGGCTATATCTATGGGTTCCTTAATGGGAGCCCGGGGTAATTCTGGTGTTATCCTCTCCCAGGTTTTTCGCGGCTTTGCCCGGACGCTGGAAGGTAAGGAAACAGCAAACGCTTTGGATTTGGCTTTAGCCCTTAAATCAGGTGCCCAGACTGCCTATGAGGCAGTTATGAAACCAGTTGAAGGAACTATTCTTACCGTTATAAGAGAAATAGCAGCTGCCTGTGAAACGGAAGCGAATAAAGATAGTGATATAGTAGCCACTCTTTTGACAGGTATTGCTGTCGGCTATACCACTCTTGAGAGAACCCCATCTCTACTGCCCATCTTAAAAGAGGCGGGAGTGGTAGACGCTGGAGGCCAAGGGTTAATCTACTTTCTAGAAGGAATGGTTGAAGGACTGGCCCATGAAAAAGAAATAGCACTAAGTGATTATCGGGAAAGAATGGCGCCGGTAGCTCAAGATAAGGTTACTCGCCAAGATATTAAACTGGAATTTCAGTATTGCACCGAGGTTCTAATAAAAGGCCTGGAAATGAGTACTGAGGATATTAAAGACCATCTACGGCCATTAGGAGATTCCATGCTGGTAGTTGGAGACGAAGAACTGGTTAAGGTTCATATTCATTCCAATCACCCCGGTAAGGTACTGGAGACTTGTCTGCAGTGGGGCCAGTTAAGCGATATCAAGATTAATAATATGTTGGAAGAAGTCCATGAACATATTAGCAACTGGGAAACTATAGGGTTACCCAATATCGCTAAACCTAAAAAGTTAGGTTTAGTGGCGGTTGGGATTGGCGAAGGGATTATCGAAGTATTAAAGAGTCTGGGAGTGGATATAGTGGTTGAAGGCGGCCAAACTATGAACCCCAGTACTGAAGACCTGTTAAATGCATGTAATGAAGTCAATGCTGAATCGGTAATAATCTTTCCCAACAACAGTAATATAATTATGGCAGCACAGCAGGTGGTAGAGTTATGTGACAAACAGGTGGTGGTTGTTCCTACCAAGTCTATAATGCAGGCTATTACTGCTTTGATAGCTTATGATCCTGAAGGCGAGACCGAGGAAATTGCCACTGCTATGATAGATGAGATGCAACAGGTTAAATATGCTGAAGTAACCCATGCGGTTCGGGATTCTTCTATAAATGGCCTTAGCATCAAAGACGGAGATATTATTGGCATTCTGGGTGGTGAAATCACTGTGACCAGCAGTGATCCTGAAGATGTTCTCCTAAAACTATTGGAGCAAATGGTGGACGATGACAGCAGCTTAATAACCTTTTTCTTTGGTGATGAGATTAGCGAGGACGAGGCTAGTAAGGTTAATGATACTATAGTGGAGCGCTATTCCGACTGTGATGTGGAATATCATTTTGGCGGTCAGCCCCATTATAGCTACCTGGTATCGGTAGAATAGGTTGTTAATAGAGGCAGAAAAATGGGAAGTTCCTATTTTTCTGCCTTTTTGCAATAGTTATTTTATTAGACACTGAAGAACACTGAAATTTTTCTAAGTTTTTTTAACGCGTATAACGCGCATTTTTTAGACACGGAAGACATTGACAACTATGAAGGATATTGAATTCTTCAATAATTCTCAATTCTTAATTCATAGTGGAGGTTATTATGGACAGGCTCTTGGAAGACCTTCAATATATAAAAGGAGTAGGTCCTAAAAGAAGCAGACAATTAAAGCGCCTGGGTCTGGATACGGTTTTTGACCTCCT
>DIRQ01000071.1 GCA_002424365.1 Syntrophomonas sp. UBA5432
AATCCCGACTTTGACAGTTGAGAGAAGGAAACCGCTCGGATAGCCCCGATAATAGGGCAACCGAGCGGTTTTTGCATGAAATAAAAAGTGAGTAACTTTTATCGTTTTTGGGTAAGTTTAAAAATTTTTTTCATCTGAGAATAAGTAGTGATCTCATAGTCTGTACGGAATCCAAACGCGTCATGAAGAGAATCGGTAAAGTCAGTACGGGTATAGGACGGAGTATACCCTTCGCCTTTAAGTTCAAAGAAGTTCATATCCACTAAGCCTTGGATGATTTCAGAACAGGTGAATTTATCCTCCAGCTTCTTTTCCAAAAACCTGTAAATAAGTAAAGCAAGGAAACAAGTGGTGAAATGAGCCTTGATTCTATCATCTCGACTTAGATAGACCGGTCTGGCTTTAAACTCACTTTTCATAATACGGAAGCATTCCTCTATTTCCCAACGCCTTCGGTTTACCGAAATAATAGCTGAAGCGTCATCCTCCAGATTGGTACAGACGGCGTAAAAGCCGTCAAAGACCTCTTCGCTGGCAATTACGGCGTTGTCAAGAGAGTATATGTCCTTGCCGGCAACTTCGCCATCTTTTGTGACGCTCACTTTTTTGACGAAGCGTTTGTAATCATTCTGATTTGCCTTTTTAAGCTTAGTTGGGTTGGTTGAAATCAACTTTTCCGCCCGCTCAATCTGGGAATTGCGTATTTTGCGTTGGTAATCCCTGTACTTAATTGAGTAGGTTACGATCAACTTCTGCTCCAGACCATTTTCATTTATCCAACGCTGCTTGTAATATATATTGTCCTTGCCTTCTGTTTCATCCAGATTGGCAATGTCGTAAGTTTTCTTTTCGCCCGGGAGACGCCAACCATCAGGGGAAAGCGCCCACTCTCGCAAATGCTTTTTAAGTTTCTTGACGGACTGTGTAGTAATGAACGCTCTATCCTCTTTATCATTGAATTTTCTGTTGTCATTAGAAGCCAAACCGGCGTCTGTGCAAACGACAATCCTAGAAAGACCGAAATCCTTCAGGATTTTTTGTTCGAGCGGCCTTAAAGTAACCTGCTCATTAGTATTTCCAGCATTTATATCAAAAGCCAGTGGGATGCCGTCACTATCTATAAACAGACCCATCTGTACAATAGGGTTTGGTCTATGTTCTTTGGAATACCCATACTGTTTCAGACCGCTTTCTTGTTCAATTTCAAAAAAATAATTAGTGCAGTCATAGAAGAGAACACCAGCATTTCGCTTTTGAATAGAACGACTGTTATTGTAGACCTCGGACTGAATAAAATCAGATTCCTTAGCAATAACCTCCAAGGCCCGGTAGATGTGTTGGACATCGAAAACAGGTTGCTCTAAAAAATGTCTGGAAAGCTTATGGGTAGCCAGTTTAGAAGCTGGGAAAAGAATCCTGGCGTAAAGCAGCCGGGAGAGGATGTCGTTAAGGTCAAAAGAAAACTTATATTTCTCAGAAATTTCATTGCAAATATTATTAAGCTTAAGCTGGTAATAAATTTTTTGCAAAAAGAGATAACCACCATTGAAAGAACGTTGTTCATCTTTGGGAATAAGCTTGTTAGGAGAGTAAGGCACCATAATTTTGCGCTTGTTCTCCTTTTCCTGTTTGTTAAGCTCTGCAATATACTCTTTGGCCCATTGATAAGGGTCTTGCCCTCCCAATTTTTCTTTAAGTTCATCGTATGTACCAAGCTTTTCAACAATCTTGGAAGAATGGATACCGTTGATATAGGTAGACTTAATAACATAAAGCGAAGCAGCATTTTTAGACTTAGAAACTTTTAGCCGCATCAAAACACCACCTAACCCTTATATTATAACACGTTACTCAAAGGTACTCAATAGTAAAACTGAAAAATTGACAAAAAAATAAGCCCTTTTCGGGCTTCCTAAGGCTTTTTCTTCTATTCAACTGTCAAAGACCCGATATTGCTTTCTTCTAGAATAATTATAAATATTTACTAAAATTGAATAGTAGTACTTTATTATAATTTATATTTGTCTCCGAGCTGAATAACCTACAGTATAAAACCAGGGTTATTTGGCCTGGGTACAGGTGGAAACGCCTGTGCCTCCCCGTATTGTGGAAAGGAGTACATATAACAACTGTTTATTTGGACAGGTGTAGTGTGCTTTTGCCACTGAACCTGTCCTTTTAATATAATGAAAGTATTTACTCCGAGCCTTTCAGCCTAAGGGAATCACGCTATGGCTGTCTGGCCTGGGTACAGGGGGAAACCTTGGTACCTCCCCGTATTGTGGAAAGGAGTTACATATGACTATTTGTTTAAACCACAGGTAGCCGTAGTGTGCCCTTCTGCCAGTACGGATACCTGTTTTTTATGTTTATACGTAAGCAATTGCTTATAGAGGAGTCTCTACAGCAACTATAGGGAGGGGGGATTAAGGAAAGCCTACCATTCCATTATGCTCCGAGCTTGATGTGCCTAAAGCCCATAGCCATGGTAATCAGCCGATAGGGTAGATTAGGAAACCAGTCTGCCTCCCAATATTGGAAAGGAGCCCGAGACCGCCTGATAAGGCCAGATAATTGCTATTTCTGGGCCTCTTTGTGATGTGGTTAAGGCTCTTATGCAATTATTAAACCTCCAATTCAGGCGGAGGTTTTTGTTTTTTGAACCTGAATCTTGGAAGAAGCAAGAATAAAGGAAGGAGTGATTGGAGTGAAAATGGTCAAATTGATCATTGACGGAAAGGAGGTTGAAGTTGCGGAAGGTACCACTATAATGCAGGCAGCCGACCAGGCAGGGATAGAAATTCCCCGACTCTGTTATGACCCGGAATTAAAGCCCCTGGGAGCCTGCCGTCTTTGCGTGGTACAAGTAGAAGGAAATCGTCTGTTTCCGGCATCCTGTGTTACCCCGGTTAGCCCCGACATGGTAGTACATACGGAATCCCCCGATATTATAGAAGCCCGGCGTACTATCCTGGAATTATTGGTGGCCAATCATCCCCTGGATTGCATGACCTGTGATAAACTAGGTGATTGCAAACTGGCGGATTACTGCTATAAGTATGGCATCAAGGAGAGCCCCTTTGAGGGTGAAAAACACGCTTATGCTATAGACGATTCTAATCCCTTTATAATCCGTGACCTCAACAAATGTATTCTCTGTGGCGCTTGTGTTCGGGCTTGTGAGGAGCTAACCGGAGCTGACAACCTGAGCTACCTCCACCGGGGTTGGAACCGTAAGGCAACAACTGCTGGTGATGTTGACTATATTGATTCTGATAGCTGTGTGTTTTGTGGGCAGTGTGTAGCTGTATGTCCCACTGGAGCCCTGCAGGAAAAAACTATGGTTGGCCATGGCCGCCGCTGGGAAATTGATCGGGTCAAGACTACCTGTCCCTTCTGTGGGACCGGCTGTAATTTTGACCTGGCAGTAAAAGATGGTAGAGTAATTGGTGTTCTTTCTAATCCGGACAGCCCAGTTAACCAGCGCCGCCTGTGTATAAAAGGACGTTTTGGTTGGGATTACATTTATAACGAAAAGCGTCTGACCACGCCACTTATTAAAAAGAACGGCAAATTTGAAGAAGCCAGCTGGGATGAAGCTTTTAAGCTTATTGCCCAACGGTTTACCGAGATAAAAGAAAAATACGGTAGCGAATCTTTTGCTGCACTGAGCTCAGCTCGCTGTACTAATGAAGAAAACTATCTGGTACAGAAATTTACTCGCGCAGTTATGGGTAACAACAATGTTGACCACTGCGCCCGTACTTGACATGCGCCTACCGTGGCCGGTCTGGCCACCACATTTGGAAGTGGCGCTATGACTAACTCTATTAACGAGATTTCGACCGATGCCGAATTAATGTTCTTAATTGGCACCAACACCACTGAAGCTCATCCGGTAATAGGTTACAAGATGAGACAGGCAGCCCGCAATGGATGCAAACTGGTTGTTTGTGATCCCCGCCATATTGACCTGGTAGATGAAGCCGACTACTGGCTGCGTCAAAATCCGGGAACTGATATTCCTCTTCTGAATGGACTTATGCACATCATTATCAAAGAAGGCCTGGAAGATAAAAAGTTTATCGAAGAACGCACCGAAAATTATGAGGAGCTAAAAGCCATAGTGGAAAACTATCCTCCAGAAAAAGTATCCGAAATAACTGGAATTTCAGTTGACGACTTGTACGCTGTAGCCCGTCTCTATGCTACTACCGACAAAGCCATGCTTTTCTATACCCTGGGCATAACCGAACATATTTGTGGAACTCGTAACGTTATGAGCTGTGCTAATCTGGCCATGTTAACCGGACATTTAGGACGGGCTGGCGTAGGCGTTTGCCCTATCCGCGGGCAGAATAACGTACAGGGAGCATGTGACCAGGGAGCGCTGCCCAATGTCTATTCTGGTTACCAGGCAGTAACTAATCCTGATGTTAAAGAAAAGTTTGAGAAGGCCTGGGGAAGGCCCATGCCGGATAAAGTGGGCTTAAAGATTCCTGAGATGTTTGAAGCTGCCCACGAAGGCACAGTTAAATCTATGTATATCCTGGGTGAAAATCCGGTGCTTACTGATCCGGATAGCAATCATATTCGGGGAGCCCTGGAAAAACTGGAGTTCCTGGTAGTTCAAGAACTGTTCCTCACCGAGACGGCTGAATATGCTGATGTAATTTTACCGGCAGCCAGTTTTGCAGAATGTGATGGTACCTTTACCAACACTGAACGTCGTATTCAGAGAGTACGCAAGGCTATAGAACCTATTCCTGGTAAGGCTAACTGGGAAAGCATTTGCGAGATGTTTAACTACATGGGCTACCCGGTAAATTACGATAGCCCCGAAGATATTTGGGATGAAATGGCTTCCCTGACACCTTCCATGGCGGGAACCAATTATGAACGGTTGGATAAGAAAGGTTTGCAGTGGCCCTGCCCCACCCTAGATCATCCTGGTACTCAGTTTATGCATGCAGGCAAATTCACCCGCGGACTGGGACTCTTCCAGCCTTCCGATCATATACCACCCGGAGAAATGCCGGATGAGGAGTATCCGTTCCTGTTATCGACCGGGAGAATTCTACATCACTACAATGTTACCACCCCATATTCCCCTGGCATCATGAGCATATGGGATCGCGAATGGGCGGAAGTAAATCCTGTAGATGCCGAAAAACTTGGGGTCGTTACCGGTGATAAAATAAAGGTTGCATCCCGTCGAGGGGAAGTTGAAACTGCCATCAAGGTTACCGACCGGGTACTCCCGGGTGTAATCTGGATGTCATTTCACTACAGTGAAACTCCTACCAATGCCATTACCAGTCCACATCTGGATCCGATTACCGGAACTGGTGAATACAAAGTCTGTGCAGTAAAACTAGCTAAAGTGTAGGAGGCTTAAGAATGAAAAAGGTACCTGTTCAAGAGGCAGTAGGGATGGAGCTTTGTCATGATATTACCAAAGTGGTACCCGGAAGAGAAAAGTACCGGGCTTACCGCAGGGGGCAACTGATAACCCCGGCCGATGTTCCTGTACTACTAGATATGGGTAAGGAACATATCTATGTATGGGAACTGCAGGATAATCTGGTGCATGAGGACGAAGCTGCTACCAGGTTGGCCCGGTGTGCAGCCGGTAAGGGTTTAAGCTGTACCGAACCTAGCCAGGGGCGGGTTAATCTCTGTGCCCAGTATGATGGATTACTAAATATAGATGTAAATCGGCTTAATTGGATTAACAACCTGGAAAACGTCGTTTTTGCCACTATGCATAATAAGCGACCGGTAGTTAAAGGACAACTGGTGGCAGGTACTCGGGTAATACCCCTGGCTATTGAAAGGCATATTCTGGAGGAAGCCGAAAAGCTGGCTTCCAACCCGGAACCACTGATTACGGTTATGCCTTTTAGCCCGCTTTGGGTGGGAATTGTTACTACCGGAAGCGAGATTTATAATGGCCAGATTAAAGATGGTTTTGGTAGGTTAATCCGTAAAAAAGTAACTCCATTTGGGGGTAGAATCATGGGACAGGTTATTGTCCCTGATAATTCCGAGATAATTGCCCAGGAAATAAACAACTATATTGAAGAAGGCGCTGAACTGGTTGTGGTTACTGGTGGTATGTCAGTAGACCCTGATGATGTCACACCTGTGGGTATAAGAGCTAGCGGAGCGGAAGTAGTATTTTACGGAGCACCCGCTCTTCCGGGAACCCAGAACATGGTAGCTTACCGCGAACACGTTACTATATGTGGTGTTCCGGCTGGTGCATTGTTCAGTCGTACCACTACTTTTGACCTTTTGCTGCCTCGAATTTTTGCCGGTGAACGTATAAACCGGGCAGATATAGCAGCACTGGGACATGGTGGATTTTGTGAAGAATGTAAGGTTTGTCACTATCCCATTTGCCCCTTTGGCAAAAGTTGCAGTTTTTAAGAACGGAGGTCAGGCAGTGTTGCTTGATGTAAGTCTGGAAGAAGCCCAGCAGCTTTTATTACAAAACCTTACACCGCCGGCTACAGAGAAGTTATCTATACTGGATGCTAGCGGCCGGGTCTTGGCTGAGAATTTGGTTGCAGGAGAAAATCTCCCTGCCTGGTCCTCAGGAGCCCGGGATGGCTATGTATTACATGCCGGCGATCTGGACGGCTATAGAAAACTTGCTATAATCAGCTCCTTACCGGCAGAGCAATTACCTCTTACATTAAACAGCGGAGAGACTGTAGAGGTAAGAACTGGTGAAGCTATTCCCAAGGGTAGTGCGGCTTTGGTTCCCCATGAAAAGGTAGAGATTGGGGAAACGGAAATCTACCTGGAGAAAGCAGTCAGAGCAGGCGAATTTATTCGTCAGGCAGGTGAGGACTTTAAAGCCGGTGAGTTGTATGCTCAGGAAGGGAGTAAGATTTCCCCCGGTTTAATATCAGTACTGGCTGCTCAGGGAAGGTCCGAAGTACAGGTATATAGCAGTCCCCGGGTGGCGATACTCAGCCTGGGAGAACGACTGCTGTCCTGGAAAGAGACTCCCGGTCCCGGCTGTTTAAGAGACAGTAATGGACCATTACTGGCAGCTCTGGCCAGGCGAGACGGTGCTAAAATTGCAGCTCTTAACGTTGTTGGTAGTAAAGGGCGGGCTGAACTGGTAGCTTACATTCGGGAGATATTGGAAGAAGCTGACTTGCTCATAACTATAGGTGGCACTTATGCCCGCAAAGAAGCACAGACGAAATCACTCTTTACAGAAATGGGCGGGGAAATGCTTTTCTGGGGAGTTTCTATTCAACCAGGAGGCCATAACGGCGCTGCGTTATGGAATAAGAAATGCCTTATTTCTCTATCCGGTAATCCTGCCGCCTGTGCTGTAGGTTATGAACTGCTGGTTGCTCCGGTGATTCGTGCTCTCCAGGAAAAAGAGCCTTATACCCCCAGGGTGAAAGCTCAATGCCTGGATAATATAGGTGCCAAGGGTAGTGAACGACGTTTTGTACGGTCCTACTTAACTACTGATGGCAGCATCTGGAGGGTAAAAGTATTACCCGGGCAAAAACCGGGGATGATTCGTTCGCTAGTAAACTGTAATGCCTTAATTGACTTACCTGCCGGAAATCCGGCAATTGCAGCAGGTACTTTAGTTTCGGTTATTTTACTCGATCCCAGTAGTATTAGGTTGGAGCAGGTTTAGGACTGCTCATGTATTAGATGTAATTTGGATGGATTTATTTTAATTCCTTGACAAATAGATGATTATATAATCCCAGGGAGGTGAATATGTAATGGCAGACTACAAGGAAATAATTAACCAGTATAAAGATCTTCCCGGTGGCATTATTGAAGCTTATCATGCCTTACAGAGGGAATATAGTTACATTCCGGAAGATTCTATAGCTTATGGTGCTCAGGTTTTTGACCTACCCCTAGCCAAAGCTTATGGGGTCGCAACCTTTTATTCCTATCTAAAAGTGGGTGAACGGGGCAAAAATGTAATTCGTATATGTGAAAGTGCCCCCTGTCATGTAGCCGGTGCTAAAGAAGTAGTCGACGCTTTAGAAAAAGAATTGGGTATCAAGATGGGAGAAAGCACGGCTGATGGTAAATTTGCTCTGGAATTTTGCGAATGTGTAGGCCAGTGTCAGGCTACTCCGGTGATAACGGTTAATAGTAAGCCTTATGGCGATGTAACCCCGGAGAAAATACCCGGCATTCTGGCCGCATACAAATAGTGAAAGGAGGGAATATAATGGCTGAGGAAATGCGCATCGTTTTGCGTAACATGGGTAAAATTGACCCCTTAAAAATAGAAGACTACATTAATGCCGGGGGCTACAAGTCCCTGGAAAAAGCACGTCAGATGGGACAGGAAGCATTAATAGAAGAAGTTAAAAAATCCGGGCTGCGGGGACGCGGCGGGGCTGGTTTTAACTGTGGCATGAAATGGAGCTTTTCCTACAAGGTACAGTCCGAGCAAAAATATGTTGTCTGTAATGCTGACGAAGGTGAACCCGGAACTTATAAAGACCGTACCATAATGGAAAATGACCCACAATCGGTGCTGGAAGGTATGGCCATATGCGGTTATGCTATAGGAGCCAATAAAGGCTATATCTACTGCCGGGGAGAATATCCTTATGTAGTTGATATCCTTAATCAGGCTATAGCCCAGGCTAAAGAAAAGGGAGTCCTGGGAGACTTCGACATTGAAGTCAGAATGGGTGCCGGAGCTTATGTCTGCGGTGAAGAAAGTGCACTGATTGAATCCATTGAAGGTAATCGCGGAGAACCCCGTTTCAAACCACCGTTCCCACCAGTTATTGGTTTATGGCAAAAACCCACTATAGTAAACAACGTTGAAACCTTTGCCAATATCCCGATAATAGTGGAAAAAGGTGCAGACTGGTATAAATCCATAGGGGCAGAAAAATACCCCGGTACCAAAGTGGTTACCTTAACTGGTGATGTTAACAAACGCACCGTTTTTGAAGTACCTACCAACACTACTATTCGCCAGGTTATTTATGACTTTGGCGGCGGCATCAAGGATGGTAAGAAATTCAAGGCAGTTCAGATAGGTGGCACTTCCGGAGGCTTTATTCCAGAATCCATGCTGGATACACCTATTGATTTTGATTCCATGACTGCTATAGGCGCTGTACTAGGTTCAGGCGCAGTATTTGTAATGGATGAGGCTCGTGATATAGTAAATGTAGTAGCCAGGATTGCAGGTTTCTTTGAGCATGAATCCTGTGGCAAATGTAACCCCTGTCGCGAAGGCACCAAACGCATCCACGAAATGATGGAAAAACTGGATGCTGGTCAAGGTAGTAGTGGGGACTTATCCCTCCTGGAAAGATTGGGAACAGTAATGTCCAAAGCCTGCCTCTGTGGTCTGGGTCAGGCCGCACCTGCGCCAGTTTTAACAACGCTTAAAAACTTTAATAGTGAGTACCAGGCCAAACTAAACTAATTGGTCATTCACCGCCTTTATACCAGGTGATTCACCTGGTATAAAGGATAAAAAGAGAGACAATGAGCTATGCAAGGCGAAAGTCCCTCCATCAGGAGGGGCTTTCGCCTTTTTAACTAGTCTACTCATGTACTAAAATCCTACAATTTTATAAAACCAAGTGTCCAAATATCACACAGGACCTTTAACCTACAAATTAGACTATTTGGGATTTATGACGTTTTCTAATTGTGGCATGAGTTTTGCAGATTAAAGTAGTAAAGCAGAATTAATGTCTGGAGGTGGAAAGCCTTTGGCTAGTATTGATGAATTAATTCATGATTTACATAATGGAGACGAGAAAAGCAGAGCCTTTGCAGCCGAAGATATAGCATTTGAGGGAGTTCCCGAAGGCATAAAGATATTAATTGACCAATTAAAGCTTGAACGGTCTCGTTTCGTAAAGGAAGTAATCGTCAATTGTTTAAAGGGTTTAAAGGGAAGGGAAGTTGTTGAAAAAATAATTCCCCTGTTGTCAAGTGAAGATGCCTTTATCCGTAATTCAGGTATAGAAATATTATCCATGCAGGGTGAAATTGCTACGGAGTTTATGAGGAAACTACTCGGCGATCATGACAAGGATATTCGCAAATTTGCTCTAGATATTCTATTCCAGCTTAAAACTCTTCACACGGCTGATTTAATTGCTGAAGCTTTGAATGATCCAGATATTAATAATTTAATTACTGCAGTTGAATACCTGGGGCATATGGAGGATACCAACTATACCCCACGAGTAAACGAGTTGTTCATGCGTAGTGATAACATATTATTACGTTGTACCTGTCTGGAAGCATTGGCCTTTATTGGCGATGAGGAATCTATACGCTACGTTAACAAGATGTACCCTAATTACGAAAATATAAGCATTCTGGAGCAATATTCATTCTTAAAATTTGTTGCACGTAAGGGCTCGGATATACATTTGGGCCTAATTATTTCTCTGATAAAGGATAAAGGCCAGATAATGCACAAGGAGATCATAAACGCTATTGAAGGTATACTGAACCGTAACCCTCGTAAAATGCTATCCTCTGATTTACTAAATGCACTTTCCTATTATCTTCAAACTGATATTAGTAATATCAATAAATATGAAATATTAATACTTATGGGACATTATCAGAACCAGGATATATACCCAATCTTAATCCAGTATGTAGGTAATGAACATATATTAATTCGTATGGGTGCAGTAGAAGGCCTGGGCTTATACGGTAATAACAAGGCTTTGCAAGTTTTATTAGAGATGCAAGATAAGGAAAGTAATCAAGATCTGCTAGAAACCATAGATAAATCTATTGCTCGATTACATAAGCAAATGAGGTGATATATTTGGAATTACCTCTGGAATACTTTATTAAACTCAGGAATCTTATTTATGAACGTACTGGAATAAGCTACGAGGAAAACAAAATTTATTATATAAAAAAACGTTTATACCAGAGAATGGATGCGGGTGGCTTTGAGCGGGTTGAAGACTATATTAGGCATCTGAAAATATTTGACCCCAAAGGCCGTGAATTTCAACAATTAATGAATCTACTTACCGTAAATGAAACATACTTTTTCCGCGAATTTTCTCAGTTACAGGTTTTTGCTGAGTCCTGCCTGCAGGAAGTTATAAATAATAAAGTAGAGGAGAATAACCGTACCATTAAAATTTTTTGTGCGGGCTGTTCTACAGGAGAAGAACCGTACACCCTGGGTATCATTCTGCGGGAAATGATAGATTACTATTCCTCCTGGGAGGTATTAATTAAGGCTATAGATATTGATGAAAATGTTATAAGTGCAGCGCGTAGAGGGGTTTATGACCAGCGTTCGGTGAAAGATGTACCTCCAGCTTATATGCATAAATACTTCACCTCACCTTCTAAGGACGAATATGTTATTAACCAGGATATCAAAGACATGGTTGTTTTTGAACACCTAAATCTTATGGAAAGACGGGCCCTACGCTATGAGGAGAATTATGATTTTGTGTTTTGCCGCAATGTATTGATTTACTTTGACGATGTTTCACGTAAACAGGTGGTAGATAAGTTTTATAGCATATTAAGAACCGGAGGATATATTTTCCTGGGACATGCCGAGTCACTCAGTCGCATAAGCTCATCTTTCAAAATACGAAGATTGAGTAATCATATAGTGTACCAGCGGTAATATCCGGATCGGGAAGGAGGGTGAAACGATGGGGGGAAAAGTACTGATAGTCGATGATTCGGAGATGATTCGGAATTTCCACAGTTATATATTAAAAAGTATTGGCCTGGAAATAATAACAGCCCTGGATGGGGCTGATGCGCTGGAAAAAATATATGGCAGTGATGGAGAACTACTTATCTGTTTAACTGACATAAATATGCCTAATATGGATGGTTATACCCTGATAGAGCGCCTACGGGAGGATCCCGACTATGAAGACTTGCCAATAATTATCATCTCTACGGAAGAAGAACTGCAAGATAAACAGAGGGGATTTGAGGCAGGGGCTAATCTTTATATTGTTAAACCTACCGAACCTGACGAACTGGTAGAAAATATCCGTATGCTTTTAGGACGATAATGACCAACAAGGAAGTGGCTTTGGTTTGCAATTCACCTTTGAACCTGATGATTTAGAAATATTAGATGGTATAGTCGAAGAATGCAGCGAACATCTAAACGGAATTGAGGAAGGTATACTCAAACTGGAAATAGATTTTACCCCGGATTTATTGGACTCAGTTTTTAGAGCTATGCATTCCATAAAAGGCGTGGCCAGTTTTTTGGAACTAACACCTATTAAAGACACTGCTCATGTTCTGGAGTCTTTTTTAACTGATATGAAAAAGGGTCAGTACAGTAGCAGTTCAGAAATAACCGATGCACTTTTACGGGGAGTTGATATCCTTAATGCTTTTATTAAGCAATTAGGTCAGCAGATTCAAAAGATTGAGGCTGACCCGGTAAAAGATACATTTTCGATAGATATTAAGGAAATGGGTTATCGGGAATTCATTACCGGGGTAGAAGAACTACGTAAGACAGAAGCATCCAATCAAATAAATTCGGATGACGGTAAGGACAATCTCAACGATGGCCAATTGGCGGTGCCGCTTAAGGTTGAACTTTCACCGTTGTATGATCAAATGCTGACCGATTTTATTGAAGAGACACGAGAGCACCTGGAGACTACTGAACATAAATGTGTTGAATTAGAGAAACACCCTGATAATCCTGAAATACTTAATGCTATATTGCGGGGATTTCACAGCATCAAGGGTGGAGCGGGAGTAATTATCAGTATGCAGGATAAAGATGAAACTGATAACCCGCTTACAGTTATTAAGACGATTACCCATGCTACCGAATCTCTGCTTGAGCAGCATCGCAATTCGTCAAAACATTTGTCAGCTGAAGTAATTGACCTGATTCTGGCGGTAGTAGATAAGGTGACCATACTGATAAGTGTATTGGGTGGTAATAAAGTTAATGATTCTTCTATTGACCAGCTTATGCAGCATATAGAATCACTGTCCAAAGAAAACCCGGGTATTAGCACCGTAAAATCAGGAGTAGATGAGGAAAACAAAAAACTACCGCAACAACTGGCAGCTTTTATGAATATTGGCAGCCAGGCTCTGGAATCTATGCTGGGTATTATTGATACCGTTAAAAAAGGTCAACCCATTGACTCCAAGCGGGGCAAACAGTACCTGCGGGCATTAAAGAGTATGGCCTCCACGGCTCGTTACCTGGATTATAATGAACTGATTGTTGAAGTGGAGGAGTCTTTGCAATACCTGAAAAAATTTATCCCGGAAAAAGACTTGATAACTGACGAACTGCTGGAATTTCTCCATACCAACTATCAAAATGTTCAGTGTTTAATGAACCTTAAGATTGAAAGTTTAAAAAGCCTGCTGCAAAATGTACCCCCGGAATATAGCGAAAAAAAGATAGGCGAGATTTTACTATCAGAACATAAAGTAACCCCACAACAGGTTGATTGGGCATTAAAGCAGCAAAAAAAATTGGGTGATATCCTGGTAGGTGGCGGAGCTATTAGAGCTGGAGATCTAAAAATAGCCCTGGCCCAGCAGGCTATAGCCCGGGAAAAACAACAACAAGCACTGGAGCAGGCTAAGAGTAGTACTGAACTTAGCAATCAGTCTATCCGGGTTAGTCAAGAAAAGTTGGACCGATTAATGAATATGATTGGAGAATTATTAATCGCCAAAAATCGTATTTCCCACCTGGCTAATATGATCGGGTTGGAATACGATTTACCTGCTCTGGCTCGTGAGGTTAAAGGCGTAGCAGCAGAACTGGCTACCATATCTGATGAGCTGCAGGATGCCATAATGTCGGCGCGTATGGTTCCACTGCGGGTACTTTTTCAGCGTTATCCTCGTACCATACGAGATACAGCTCGAAAAACAGGTAAACAGGTGGATCTCATAATTGAGGGAGAGGACACCGAACTGGATAAGACCGTAATTGAAGCTATAAATGATCCCCTGGTTCATATGCTGCGTAATGCTGTTGACCACGGCATCGAATCTCCCAGTGAGCGCGAAGCCAGAGGTAAGAGTGCTACAGGACGTATTTATCTGCGTGCGGGATACCAGGGTAATTACGTATTGATTGAAATCATAGATGATGGCAAAGGTCTAAACCCCGATGAAATAAAGGTGAAGGCCTTGAAAAAGGGGTTAATAACCACTGAGCAAATTGAAAGCTTAAATAATGAGGATGCCCTGCAACTAATTTTTGCACCGGGTTTCAGTACTCGGGAAGAGGTGAGCGAGTTATCTGGGCGCGGGGTTGGTATGGACGTGGTAAAAACTAACATAGAAAAGGTGGGGGGAGTAGTTAACCTAACTAGCACTATGGGTAAGGGTAGCCATTTTTCTTTGAAGATTCCTTTATCTATGTCAATTCTTCGTGGACTCATGGTGGAAAGTGGGGAGCAGTATTTTATAATTCCCCTTGACACCATAGAAGAAACGGTGAAACTACCCGGTGGTTCAATTCGCAGCTATAAAACCAACATGGTAGCTGATATACGGGAGCAGATTATACCTTTAATTGGTCTGCAGGATGTACTGCAACCTGGCAATAGCCTACATAACATACACAAATACTCTTTCCGAGAAAGTGTCCCCATAGTGGTGATTGCCAGTGGTGGATATAAATTTGGCTTAATAGTGGACTCTTTTAAAAATGAACAGGAGTTTGTAGTTAAAGCCCTGGCTGAAGAGCTGGCCACCCTTAAAATTTATACGGGTGCTACTATTCTGGGAGATGGCAGCGTGGTCTTGATTTTAAATCCAACTTATTTGCTAGCTACCCGGGCATTAACATAAAGCGGGGGGAAACAGTTATGGCTACTACTATCGTTTTGGCAAATCGTAAAGGGGGAAGTGGCAAGACTACCAGTACTATTAACATTGCTGATGGTTTGGCTCGTGCCGGTAAAAAGGTTCTGGTAGTAGATGCTGATTCTCAGGCTCAGGCTACCATAAGTTGTGGTGTTTTACCTTATCAACTCTCCAGTAGTCTATATGAATTGTTGCACCTGCTGGCAGATGGACAGCAGCCGGGAGCGGAATTGCTATCCACTATTATCAAGGATAAAAAACCATTTCATCTACTTCCGGCAAAACCAGATTTGGCCGCTCTGGAGGTTGAGGTAGCTCATAAAGAGAATTGTCAAACCCTTTTAAAAGACCTGCTTATGGAGGTGGAAAACAGCTATGACTATATACTCGTAGATCTTCCACCGGCTCTGGGTTTGTTGAGCGTTAATGGTTTAGTAGCGGCCCGGTGGTTGATTATCCCGATAGAACCCACTTTTCTATCGATGGATGGCTTAGCTCAGATGACTGGAATACTATATAAGATTAATGCAGATCTAAACCCAGCTTTAAGATTGATGGGGATTTTACCAGTAAAGTGTGACTTGCGAACTAATTTGGCTCGCAGTGTAATTGCAGAAATACAACAAAACTTTGGTGATGATAATATCTTACCGGCAATAAGAAATGATATAAAGCTAGCCGAGGCTCCTAGCTTTGGCAAGACTATTTTTGAATATGCGGCTTCCTGCCGGGGAGCACAGGATTATAAACAGGTAGTTAACATTATTTTGTCCAGGAGTGGTGAATAGAATGACAGCCAAAAAAAAATTAGGCATAGGTCTTGATGTTCTTTTGACTGCCAGCCAGGGGCAGTATGACACAAAACCCGAAGAAAGCATTCTTACCCGGGCAGAGGAGTTATTTGCCAGAGCCCTGGAACAGGACGAAATGGGTGATAGTTTTGCAGCTTATTATTTCTACCGACAGGTAATTGACCTGCTTGATACCAAAGATCCAGATACACCGGAGATATCTGAGCTAATTTCTCGCTCCTGTAATAACATTGCAGTTATTCTTTTTGAAAATGATCAAACCGAAAAGGCCATGGGCTTTTTCCAGCAAGCCATAGAGATATATCCCCAAAACCGTACAGTTGTAGAGAACATGAAATTACTTAAAATGGATACGGATAACGTGCATTCTTAAGGATATCGAGGAGGGAGGAGAGTCGGTGATTGTTGGTATAGACCTGGGAACCAGTAATTCTCTGGTAGCCTTTATCAACCGGGAGGGTAAAGCGGAGATAATTATTACTGAACGGGGCAGCCGCCTGACCCCTTCGGTTGTATACTTCAAGAACGAGCAGGAGGTTATGGTAGGGGAACTGGCCCGCTCGCAGCTCATACTAAAGGCTGACCGTACCGTAAGCTCCATTAAACGCCAGATGGGCACTAATTACCAGGTGGAAATAGGAGAGCGCAGTTATACCCCACCAGAGATTTCCGCCCTTATACTGCGTAAACTCCTCCAATATGCACAAGAATACCTGGAACAGGAAATTACAGCAGCGGTGGTTACGGTTCCGGCCTATTTCAATGATAACCAGCGGCAGGCGACTTTACTGGCCGGTGAGCTGGCTGGCATCAGGATACTCAAGCTTCTTAATGAGCCAACTGCGGCAGCTCTGGCCTACGGGGTAAATCGAGAGAAAAAAGAAAACATACTGGTCTTAGATATTGGCGGAGGTACTTTTGATATAACCCTGATGGAATATCAGAATGAGGTTTGTCAGGTACTTTGCATAGGGGGATCAAGCCAGTTAGGAGGACTGGATTTTGACCAACAACTGGTAAAACATATCCTGGAAACCTTTAAGGTGAGCAGTGGTATTGATTTAAGTACGGATCCCATTGCCCTGCAGCAGATACATATAAATGCGGAAAAGGCCAAAGTGGATATTTCCAGTGTAAACGAGTGCTCTGTGTTAATACCTTATATTACCATGGGAGCGCAGGGCCCGGTTCACCTCAACCAGACCATCCGGCGGGACGAATTCAATCATATTTGTGGCTACCTTTTTAAAGAAGTCATTGAACTAATCGAGCAGACCTTTACCCGGGCGGGAGTTGCCAAAGACTGGGTGCAAGCAGTGGTACTGGCTGGAGGAGCCTCCCGCATGCCAGGCTTCAAAGATTTGGTGAAAGAAATATTTCCTGGCATAGAGCTGCGGTCAGAAATAAACCCCGATGAAGTGGTAGCCCTGGGAGCAGCCTTGGAGGGGGGAATGCTTGGCGGGGAGCTAAACCATGTAGAATTACATGATGTAACCGGTCATACCCTGGGAATAGAAGATAATCAGGGGGAATTTGTGGCTCTGATTCCAGCTAATACACCTTATCCGCTTAGTGAGTCAAGGCTTTTTACTACTGTGAATGACTTTCAGGAGGAGGTGATTATTCACATATTGCAGCGGGATGAGCTGGGCGATTCGGGCGAAGGGGTAAACGTATCCCTGGGCAGGTTTCATCTGGAAAACATACAAAAAGCCCGAGCAGGTGAACCCAGTATCGATGTTACCTTTACTATTGATGAGAATGGAATACTAAAAGTATCGGCCCTGGATATTGAAACTGGTACCCAGAACGAGATTCAGATTACCGAACCTGGTTATGTTGATGGCAATAAGATACTGGCTCGCCGGGGCCAGGAGTTAACTATACTCTAAAAAATGATTAAATTACAGATTTATGGTCTTAACTAGAAAACTTCGTTATTACTAGTAACTACTAAAAAAGGAGTGATGGAATGTGGCCAAGAAATTGGAAAGGCCCGCAAGTATGGAAATGAGTGAGAAAACCGGAATTACGGTTAAAACGGAAACTGATGAAGATATTGCCCGCAAGCGGGAACAGGCTCGAAAACTGGCCCAGGAAAAAGCCCGGGCCCGTACCATGGCTAAACAACAGGCAATGGCGGAAAGGATTGCAGCTGCTTCGGAAGAACTTTTGGCGGGGATTGAGGAATCTAATGCGGCGGCCCAGGAATTTTCCCAACTGATGAACGAACTGGCTATTAATGGGCAGCAGGTAGGCAGCAGCAGTGAGGAAATGCGGGCAGCCACGGTTCAGGTTAACCGTTCTGCTATAGAAGTGGAAAAAAGCATGGAATTGTTAGGGCAGAATGCCTTAAACGGAACTATTGCAGCCCGGGAATCAATGGGAGCTATGAGTACTATGGGAGCACTACTTAAAGAAGCCGCTGATAAAAATATGCAGTCCGGTAAGCGCATAGAAGAATTGGAAGTACAGTCGCGCCAGATTGGCGATATCGTACAGGCCGTAGTAATGATTGCTGACCAGACCAACCTGCTGGCTTTAAATGCAGCTATTGAAGCCGCCCGGGCGGGGGAACATGGTCGCGGCTTTGCTGTAGTAGCGGATGAAGTAAGAAACCTGGCGGAAATTTCCGAACGCTCGGCCCGCGATATCCGGGGGGTAGTAGATGAAATACGCTCCGGGGTAGATGAGGTGGTTAAGGATATCAACAAGGTGGTTGAAGAATTTAACACTATGCAGAGTGACCTGGGGGAAACGAATAATAACTTTGAACATATGGGAGAGCTTTTTGGCCAGTATGCGGAAATGGTTGACGAGAGCAACAAAAATGCGCAGGACTTGCAGAACATGTCTGATGAATTTCTTGGAGTTGCCCAGTCTATTGCCACTGCTTCAGAACAGATTCTAGCTGCTACCGAACAGTCAGCCAAGGCGGTAGCCGAACAGAGTAAAGCCCTGAGTGAAGTTAACATAGCCAGCCAGGAATTGGCAGAAATGTCCGAGGAATTAAAAAACTCTACTAATATTAATAAATCCGCGGAAGAAGTAGCGGCCACGGCTGAAGAATTATCGGCTAATATTGAGGAGCTTAGCACATCAGCAACCCAGGTCGCCACTGCCCTGGTGCAGATGGCAGAAGGTGGGAACACTGTCTATACGGAGAGTGAGAAGGCTGCGGTTATAGCGGAAAACGCCCAGGATAAGATAGAGGAACTAACCAGGAAAGCCGAGGAAGCCGGAGAGACTAATAAAAAGATTGCAGAATTATTAGAGAATGCCCGGGTATCGGCTCGAGACGTCTGGCAGAGGCTGCAGGAATGCATTAAATCCTATGAGGGAACCAACAATGCTGTCGAAGCCCTGCAGGACAAGATTCGCCGGATAGAAAAGATTGTAGATACTATCGAAAACGTTTCCATTCAGACCAATATGCTGGCTGTAAACGGATTTATAGAGGCAGCCACTGCTGGTGAACACGGGCGGGGCTTCTCGGTAGTAGCCGGAGACATCAGGAATCTGGCTACCGAATCAGCTGAAAATGCGGATAAAATCAAGGATTTGGTTCGGGATATTCAGATGCAGATGGGTAAGGTAGTCGCAGAAATAGCGCAATCCGAAGCAGCATCACGTAAGAGTAATGAAGGGGCTGCGATGGCGGCTCAGAAAAATGCATTGGTAACCAAAGAATTGGAGGATATCGCTAAAAATCGTGAAATTCTACGCAGGTCTATTAATGAAAGCCAGACTGCTATAGCCGAGGATGTGAAAGAATCGAAACGGGTAATAGAAATTATTGGCACTGCTCAAGAGCAGGTAGAGCAGGGCTCGCGGGTGGCTCAGGAACAGGCCAAGGCTATTAATGAACTGGCCAATTCCATTGAAGAGATTGCATCGATTGCTGATGAAATGCAGATTAACTAGAGGGGAATATAAGTGTGATTCTACTGCAAAAACCGCTATTTGAATGCAAACTAGTAAATATGTGGTTAAAAGAAATAATAGGGTTTGAATTAAGAATTAAGAATTAAAAATTATGGTTGAAATATTCCATATTTCTCTTATTTTAACCCTAAATGTAGTTTTTGCGGTGAGATTTAGTATTGATTGAGGAGGGATTTAAATGAAAAATGACCATGTATTCTCCTCTGAAGAAATGCAACTGGTTACTTTTGTCCTGGGACAGGAAAATTTCGGCATAGATATCATGAATGTACAGGAAATCATCAGAACGCCGTCCATAACAGCCGTACCGCAGGCCCCCCCTTATGTGGAAGGGGTAACCAATCTGCGGGGGGAGATTTTGCCGGTGCTTGATACCCGGGTAAAATTCGGCATGGAGCAGGCAGAGCGGGATGTTTCCAGCCGGGTGATTGTAGTAGATGTGCAAGGGAAAAAGGTGGGTCTTAGTGTTGATGAGGTCTCGGAAGTTCTGCGGGTAGAGAGTAATCACATTGAAGCAACTCCCGCTATGGCTGCAGATATGGATATGAGCACCATTTCGGGCGTGGTCAAGATAAACGATGGCAAGAAACTGGTTATGATAATGGAGGCAGCAAGCTTGTGTCAGATAGAACAAACTGCTAGAAAAGAGACACTTAACCCAAATGTTAAAGAAAGCGGCATACGGGAAACAGAAAAGAAGATGGAAGAGGTACAACTGGTTTCGTTCCTGCTGGGGGACGAGGAGTTTGCGTTAGAGATTGAGCATGTACGGGAGATAATTCGCTACCCTGAGATTGTAAAGGTTCCCAACCTGCCGCAATATATAAAAGGGGTAATTTCATTAAGAGATACCCTGATGCCTATTGTGGATATGAGGATTAAACTTGATACCGGAAACGATGAGATAAGTGAAAGCACCCGGGTAGTAGTAGTTGATGCTGATAATACCCGCTTCGGACTGGTGGTGGATCGGGTATATGAAGTTACCCGTATTGCCCGCGAGACCATTTTTGCGCCCCCCCAGGCCCTGGGCGGCGAAAGTGGCGAACAGTTAAAAGGAATTGCCCGGGTTGACGGGGGAAAACGTATTATAATGCTGCTTGACCCCCGG
>DIRQ01000017.1:0-34647 GCA_002424365.1 Syntrophomonas sp. UBA5432
GCCAAATAAATATGGGTTAAGGGTGTGTTGAGGGGATACCGAAAAAGCACGTGCATATGTTAAGATGATGGTCTTTTTGCTAAGTAGACGTTGAACTAAAACAAAAGACAAATAATGTTAAAAGGACCGCATATGCCCTTTAGGGTATCCCCATAACGTGCTAGACTCGCAATGGTGAAGTGGTAAAATCTTTACCCGCCTGGCGTTGTGAAGGGTCGGGATAGAGCAGGGTGTAAATATCAGTGGTCAGAACGTCTAAATCAATCATTTCCTGTAAAACGGTCCCGGGGTGCTCATCTCGGGCTTTTTTTATGTCTCTACCGCGACTGAATATAGGAATTTGTGAATTAATTTTCATTTCTTGAAGGATTTTTTGACCCTTTGACGAAAAACCTAGAATATGTAAGTAAAGAGGGCCGTGCTGATCAAAGCGTTTTACCTGTTCGTTTGAAAGGGCAAAAAGTATATACATCAGGGTACGCTTAATTCTTGTAAGACTGTAACGTTTAGACTTTACGGTTTTAAGGAGTTGCTCCATAGTACCGGAGTTATTGGCAGCTTCTTTAAAGCGGGACTCCAGTCCCTCATTGATTTCATAAATATCACTGAGATCCTGCAGCGACATAGTCCGAAGTTTAAACAGAACAGTTCTTTCCAGTGCGTCTAATGATACCGGGCAGCGTCCCTCGGATATCTCTCTTTGCAGTATATTCAGACTATCTTGCGGTAAAGACTCGTTTAGCTCATTCAGGCCGTGACTGGCGAGTAGTGATTGGCGGATAGCTGTAGCACTGGCATAGGGGGAAATTTCGGTATCGTAGTATCTGGAACCTTTTCGTTTGATCAAGATGGGGGTGAAGGGGAAGCCTTCCTCTTTAATCACGCGAAGGTATTCTATGGCTAGAATATTATTAGAACCAGGTAAAATTTTTTGTAGCTCAGCCGAACGCTTACCCATGTATTGCTGCAGGGCTAGCGACCGGGCGAGAGGAAAACTCTTACCAGTGGACATGTTTTCCTTAAACAGCCTGGAGTATGCGAGGGGTTCATTGGCAAGCAAATCGGCTATGGAGCTTAATACTTGCATATTATCATACTCGGCTCCAAAAGCTAGATGGGTAATAATCCCAGTTTGATGTAATAGCTTTAGGGCACCCTGGGCAAAGAAATAGGCACTTCTAACTGAGAAGCAAAAAGGAAGTTCGATAACCAGGTCTGCACCAGATTTTAGAGCCATTTCAGCCCGAACCCATTTATTGCAGATAGCTGGTTCCCCCCTTTGCAGAAAGTTACCGCTCATTACGCAGAGTACAACAGCGGAACTATCTATTTGTTTTGCCTCTTGGATAAGATGCAGGTGTCCGTTGTGAAAAGGGTTATATTCAGCTACGATGCCCAAAACAACCACGTAAAAGCTCCTTAGTTTATATTTGATAGTATCACAAATCTTACCACTAATTTATCTATTTATGCTAGAATTAATTAGGGAATCCAGGCCTGAGAATACGAAAATTGTCATAACTTAACGGGAGGTAGAAGGATGAGTCTGTTAGCAGAAATTAGAGAAAAAGCTTCAAAAATGGGTAAGACTATAGTTTTACCCGAAGGTACTGAGGAAAGAACCCTGCAAGCTATCAAAGGGATAGTGAATCAGAAGGTAGCCACCCCTATCCTACTAGGAGATGAAAGTGAAATTAAAGGACTGGCAAGCAAAATTGGGGCTGACATAAGCGGAGCAGAAATAATTAACCCGGCCAACGCCCCCTATTTTGATGATTTTGTCCAGGCATTTTATGAAATGCGTAAAGCCAAAGGGGTCGACCTGGATAAGGCCAAAAAGACTATGCTGGATCCATTATTTTTTGCTTCTATGATGGTCAAAATGGACAAAGCCGATGGAGAAGTTGCCGGTGCTGAAAACACCACTGGGAATGTACTAAGGCCTGCACTACAGATTATTAAAACCGCACCGGGAATTAAGGCCGTATCCGGTGCATTTATCGTTATTGTACCTAACTGCGAGTTCGGAGCTAACGGTACTTTTGTATTTGCTGACTGTGCAGTAACCATTGACCCCAGCGCTGAAGAAATGGCAGCCTTTGCCAAGGCTTCTGTTGCTACCGCTACTGACATTTGCGGTATAGAAGAACCCCGCATAGGAATGTTGTCTTTCTCTACCAAAGGTAGTGCCAGCCATGCCATGGTCGATAAAGTTACCCAGGCCACTGCCATCGCCAAAGAAAATTATCCAGAATTAAAAATTGATGGAGAGTTCCAATTCGATGCCGCTGTCGTACCCAAGGTAGGTGCTTCCAAAGCTCCTGGCAGTGATGTCGCTGGGCAGTGCAATGTATTAATATTCCCTGATATTAACTCGGGTAATATCGGTTACAAAATTGCTCAAAGATTGGGTAAAGCAGAAGCTATTGGACCCATTCTGCAGGGTATTGCGAAACCGGTTAATGACCTTTCCAGAGGTTGCAGTGTAGAAGATATAGTTAACGTTGTAGCCATGACTGCAGTAAGATCCTAAGTAAAGATAGGGCGGACTTATGCCTTTAATATTTTAGGAAAATGAGGAGGTAATTAGTTAATGAAGGTTCTGGTTGTAAATGCTGGTAGCTCATCTATCAAGTATCAGGTCGTTGATATGACCGATGAAAGCGTCCTGGCTGTAGGTCTGGTTGACCGCGTAGGTATTCCTGGTACCACCCTGGAACATAAACCTGTAGGCAAGGACAAGGTGTTGATTAAGAAGGATTTACCCGATCATACCGCTGGTATGAAGCTTGTACTCGAAGTTCTGGTCAACGAAGAATATGGATGCATTAAGAGCATGGATGAAATTGGCGCAGTTGGACACCGTGTGGTGCACGGAGGCGAGGAATTTGCCGAGTCAGTAGTAATTGATGATCGGGTTAAAAAGGTAATCAAGGACTGCTTTGATATAGCTCCCCTGCATAATCCTCCCAACCTTATGGGAATCGAGGCATGTCAGGAACTAATGCCCAATGTAAACCACGTTGTCGTTTTTGACACCGCTTTCCATCAAACTATGGAACCCGCCAACTTCCTTTATGCTTTACCTTACGAAGTTTACGAAAAATATCGCGTAAGAAGATATGGATTCCACGGCACTTCCCATTTCTATGTATCCCACCGGGCTGCTGAGATGCTGGGCAAACCTTTTGAAGAGTGCAAGATTATTACTTTGCATCTGGGTAATGGTGCCAGTATGGCCGCAATTAGGAATGGTAAGGTAGTCGATACCACCATGGGCTTTACCCCGTTGGAAGGTTTGGTTATGGGAACTCGTTCCGGTGACATTGACCCTGCTATCGTATTCTTCCTGATGGAAAAACTGGGCTTGGGCACTACTGAAGCTAATAACTACTTTAATAAAAAGGCAGGTATGTTAGGTCTATCCGGAGTATCCAACGACCTTAGAGACATACTTGAAGCTGCTGCTTCCGGCAACGAGAGAGCCCAGACGGCACTGGATGTTTACTACAACCGGGTTAAGGGTTACATTGGCAACTACATGGCCAAGCTAAATGGCTGTGACTGCCTGGTATTCACCGCCGGTGTAGGTGAAAATGCAATGGACATAAGGGAAAACATCTGTAAAGACCTGGATTATCTGGGCGTTAAGATGGATGTTGAGAAGAATAAAGTTCGGGGTAAAGAGGTTGATGTGGCTGCGGCTGACTCCAAGGTCAAAATCTTTGTTATCCCCACTAATGAAGAACTGGTTATTGCTCGCGATACCTATCGCCTCTCCAAGTAGTAATACAGTCGTACCAGAGGCGGGCAAAACCCCGCCTCTTTTATTTTCTGCAGCAAATGCTTTGTATCCCATGTGTATTTGTACGGTTTAGTTGACAATGCTAAGAAGGGCAGACTATAATTAATCTGGTGTTTTTATGGGGTGATACTATGAAAATTGACCTGGAGAAACTCAGGCTTGGAACTCGGCAGAGCCTGGAATTTAGTTTTGATAATCCGGGCCGGGATGAATACCTTAAAGAACTAGGGGGAAAATACCGGGATAACCTTAAGGTAGATATTCAGATTGAAAAACCGGGTAAATTTTATCTGGCTCAGGGACATGTAACAACTGTTCTGGAGCTGTCATGTTCCCGCTGTTTAGAGAAGTTTTACTATTCAATAAACGCAGGATTTCACTTTAACCTGGTAGAAACACGGATGCAAGAGGAATTTGCCCCGGATGAGGATGTAATCTTTTTTGACCATGATGAGGTTGAGATACAGCCCTTCATAGAGCAACTGGTTTTTTCCGAAATTCCCTTTGCCCCTGTTTGCGGGGTCGAGTGTAAAGGATTATGTCCGCAGTGTGGTACTAATCAGAACTCTTCTCAGTGCCAATGTCGGCATAAAAACACTGATCCCAGGTGGGATAAACTAAAAGATCTCAAGTTCGGGAAGGAGGTTACATAGTGGGAGTTCCTAAAAGGAGACAATCGCATTCCCGTAAGAACAAGCGCCGTGCGGAATGGCGGAAGCTTGAGAAACCGGGTCTGGTTGAATGCCCTCAGTGTCATGAACTGAGAATGCCTCACCGGGCGTGTTTGAATTGCGGTTATTATAAGGGTAAAAGCATTATGTAATGTTAATAGAGTAAGTCGTCAAAAAGTAAGGTATAAAGTCTGGTTAGACTAGTAGCTTACTTTTTGTTTTCTTTAAGGAGGTTGGTTGATCATGAAGATAGCTTTGGACGTAATGGGGGGAGACTATGCACCAGTGGAGCTATTGGCAGGTGCCATTAAATGGCTGCAGGAAAGCGAAGGCCAGATTATACTGGTGGGTGATCAGGAAATAATTAATGAAGAACTTCGCCAGTATAGTTATGATCCTACCAGGCTGGAAATAATTCATGCCAGCCAGGTAATAGGAATGAATGAATCACCAGCTGTAGCCCTGCGTAAGAAAAAGGATGCCTCTATAGTTGTTGCCAGCAGGTTGGTAAAGGATGGGATGGCGGACGCAATAGTTTCATGTGGAAGCACCGGAGCCCAGATGGCGGCAGCCATATTTATACTGGGGCGAATGCAAGGGGTAGAAAGACCTCCCATCGTTGCACCTATACCAGGCAGAGGTGGTAAGCCGACACTACTTATAGACGTGGGAGCTAATGTAGACTGCAGACCGGTACAACTACTGCAATTTGCTCTGCTGGGACAGGCTTATGCCCGAGGGGTATTGAATCTGGATAACCCCCGGATAGGACTATTAAACAATGGTGAAGAAGAAGGCAAGGGGAATAACCTTAGCATTCAAGCTTATGAATTATTAAGGCAGCAAAGCGGGTTAAATTTTGTTGGTAACATTGAGGGCCGTGACCTCTTTAATTCCCGGTGTGATGTTTTAGTATGTGATGGTTTCACGGGAAACATTTTGCTTAAAGCCCTGGAAGGAATGGCTTTCTTCCTGGCTACCGGGATAAAAGAGGAACTCGGTACCATACCAGCAGCTTTTATGCAGCTGGATTACACTCAAATTGGCGGTGCACCTTTACTGGGGGTAAACGGGATAAGTGTTGTTTGCCATGGCAGTTCCAGAAGAGAAACAGTGTGTAATGGTCTTAAGATAGCTGCAGATAGTATAAATAATAAGATAATTGATAAACAGTTGCAGGAACTGTCCAGACTTAAAATTGAAAATTGACCCCTGAGTATCGGTACGCAGTTTGGGTCTATTTTCTATTTTACGTGTATAATATAATCAATAAATATAACGGAGGTATAGTAAATGCAGGAATTCTTCGAACAGGCCAGGAGGATACTGGCTGAACAGATGGAAATTGAACTGGAGCTTATTACTATGGACACCGAGTTTGAGGAAATCGATGCAGATTCCATAGACATTGTTGAAATGATAATGGCTCTGGAAGATATTTATGAAGTAGAGTTTCCGGAGGAGGATATTGAGGATTACCCTACCATGGGTTCTCTGGTAACTGCTTTGTATGAATATTTGCAGAAGGTGAAAAATGACTGAGAAAACAGCGGCCCTGAACTTCGCTAATGATATTCAATTAAATATTACCGATAGTGATTTGCTGGTTATGGCCTTAACCCACCCTTCTTATGCTCAGGAGAAAAACTTTGACCACAATAACCAGAGGCTGGAGTTTTTAGGGGATGCAGTACTAAGTTTTGTTATAGCCGAGTATCTCTACAATCATTACCAGGATAAAGCCGAAGGTGAGTTAACTAAGATCAGGGCAAGGGTAGTCTGCGAAAAATCCTTACTTAATGTGGCTCGTAAGATTAATCTGGGTAATTATTTACTGTTAGGTAAAGGCGAAGAAATGTCTGGAGGCCGGAAACGCAGATCCATACTGGCAGATACGGTGGAAGCAGTTATAGGAGCTATCTATCTGGATCAAGGTTATGAAAAGGCTAAAGAGTTTATTCTTACACACCTGGAGAATAATATTATCGAAGGTGCCAGTGGTGATTACTATGACTATAAATCCAGGCTGCAGGAACTGGTACAGGGTAAAAATAAGGAAAATGTCCATTATGCCATTATTGAAGAAAGCGGTCCGGCCCATTGTAAAAGCTTTGTAGCCGGGGTATATTTTCAGGATCAACTTCTGGCTACGGGTGAGGGTAAAAGCAAAAAGGAAGCCGAACAAAATGCGGCCGGTAAGGTGCTAAACAATCAGGAGTTTTTAGAAAGCTTGAACGGAAAAGGGAAACTGGATGAAACCGCATTATAATATCCCGGTATTTATTCCCCACCTGGGATGCCCTTTTCAGTGTATTTTCTGTAACCAGAACAAAATCGCCTCCAACCGAGGAATACCGGCTCGGGCTGAACTGATAACTTCCATCAATGAGCACCTGGATACTATTAGGACCAGCGGCGATAACATTGAACTGGCTTTCTTTGGCGGTAGTTTTACGGCTATTGACCGTAAACTGCAGGAAGAGTACTTATCCGCAGTACAGCCTTACCTGAAAAGCGGACAGATTAGTAGTATTCGCATTTCCACCCGGCCTGATTATATCGATAATAACATACTCCAATTTCTCTTAAGTTATGGGGTTAAGACTATAGAATTAGGGGTACAGTCTTTTAGTGATGAGGTTTTAAAAGCATCCTGTCGTGGCTATAGTTGTAGCGATGTTTTTAAAGCCAGTCGCCTTATTAAAAGTTTCGGATTTAAGCTGGGTATTCAGCTAATGATAGGATTGCCAGGTGATAACCATGCATTTGATATGGAGAGTACCAGGCAGGCGATTACCCTTGCTCCTGATATGGCCAGAATTTATCCCACCCTGGTTATTGCCGGAACCGCTCTGCATAGACTTTTTGAAAGACAAAAATATAAACCCCTGGACTTGTCGGAAGCGGTTACTACCTGCAAAGAGATGTTCCTGCAATTCCAGCAACACGATATAGCTGTTATCCGTATGGGTCTGCATCCGGGGGAAGAACTGCTTAGCCCCGGTAATATAATAGCAGGGCCTTTTCACCCTGCTTTTGGAGAACTGGTAGAACAGGAAGTTTTTAAGGAACAGGCCTGCCGGGTAATAGCAAAATACAATGAAGATAATGAATCAAGTGGGCAGCTTATATTATTCGTACATAAACAGGATATGTCGAAAATGATTGGCCACCAGAAAAACAATCTACTTTACCTGAAAAACCAATGTCAATTAAGGGATATCAAGATCAAAACCAACCCTGTCTATGAACGTGATACTGTCGGCCTGGCGGTTGGAAACGAATCAGAACCACTCTTTACCCTTACCCGCAAGGAATTTATAGAACTTCGTAAGGGGAACCAGGCCTGCCCCACTCATTTGCCGGAATTTAGCTTTTTTTAATGCAATAGCGGTTAATAACAGGCTTTTTATAAAAAGGTTTTAAAAAGGCTGGTGTCAAATATAATAACGGAAGTCGGATGTCAGACGTCGGACGTTTGATGGGGAAACGGGTTATTAAGAAAGGACAGGCTCATGCGGCAGAGGATATTAAAAGAGCTAATTGAAAACAGGGATGGTTTCATAAGCGGTAGTCAACTGGCCGAACGCCTAGGAATAAGTCGGGTTGCAATTTGGAAACATATTGAAGCCCTGAAAGAAGAGGGCTATGATATTACTGGTATCAGTGGACGGGGTTACCAGCTTAAGGATAGCGGGATAATAATTCCGGATGAAATTATGGCCGGCTTACCGCAACAGTTAATCGGCAGCCAGATATACTATTATCCCCGCCTGGACTCTACCAACGAAGCCTTGAAACGCAGCATAAAAGATTATCCGCTGGAAGGTACGGTATATGTAGCAGGGAAACAAGAAGGGGGCAAGGGACGGCGGGGCAAAAAATGGGAATCCCCCCCCGGTGGACTATGGTTCTCCTTTTTATTACGACCTACTTTACCTTTACCCCAGACAGCCTTATTATCACTGGTATTTGCCGTATCTCTGGCAAAAAGCCTGGATGTTTTTTTAGGACCGCTATGCCAAATTAAATGGCCCAATGATATTTACTGCCAGGGTAAAAAAATTGCCGGTATCCTGCTGGAAATGAGTGGTGAAATTGATAATGCCGACTATCTCATTGCAGGAATAGGTATTAATGTTAATGTGAGAACTAATGATTTACCGGCAGCTATAGATGCTAACTCCACTTCATTGCTGGAAGTGAGTGGCCGGGAGATAGATGCTAATGAAGTATTGTTAACAGTATTAAAGGACCTGGATAGTTATTACCGGGAGTTTCTGAATAATGGCTTTTCGGATATCCGATTAGAATTCAAATCCCGCTGCCTGCACCTGGGTAAAGTAATAGAAACAACCCGGCGGCAGCAAATAATCCGGGGTTTAAATACCGATATTGATGAGATGGGTAACCTGATGGTGCAATGTAAGGATGACCTGGTACGTATAAGTACCGGGGACGTTAAGGTATTGTAGCAGGGGAGGCGAATAAGTGTATCTCAAGCGGCTGGAGATAAAGGGTTTCAAATCTTTTGCTGATATTACCGAGATTAATTTTAAACCAGGTATAAATATAATAGTTGGCCCCAATGGTTGTGGAAAAAGCAATGTGGTTGATGCTATCCGCTGGGTTATAGGGGAAGGCAATATCCGTCATCTACGGGGACAGAAAAGCGAAGATGTCATTTTTAATGGCACTGATGACAAAAAAGCGCAGGGAATGGCCCATGTAGAGATGCTGCTGGATAATAGTGACCAGATTTTGCCTCTTGATTACAATGAAATAACATTAGCCCGCAAGGTTTTCCGCAGCGGGGAAAGTGAATTCTATATTAACAAATCCCGGGTACGCATGAAGGATATTAGTGATTTGTTTACCGGTACCGGTTTGGGGAAGAAAGGTTATTCTATAATTGGTCAGGGGGAACTGGAACAGGTATTAAGCGGGCAAGCCCTGGACCGGCGGCTGATACTGGAGGAAGCTTCGGGTACCATAAAATACCGCCAGCAAAGAGATGAAGTCAAACGTCGTCTAGAAAATACCGGTAACGATCTGTTGCGCTTGGGAGATATTATAAGTGAAGTCAGGGAGCGTAAGGAGGAACTGCAGTATAAAGCTGAACGAGCCCGGCTTTATTTACAGTTAAATCAGGAATGCCAGGAGTTGGAAAGCGAAGTCTTGTCATCCGAGCTTTCGCGGGGTCAGCAGGAGCTGAACCGCAAGAGGGAAGATTTCCTCCAGCGTGAGAGGGAAACTGATTTATTAAGTCAGGAACTGCTGGGTTTGGAACAGTGGTTAGTGGAGGAAGAGAACCGTTTAAAAGAGCAGCATCGGCAGCTCAATAACCTACAGGAGCAGGAATACCAGGTGCAGACTAATCTTAATTCCTTACAGGGGGAATTAAGGCTATCAGCCGAGAGGCTCAAAAATCGTCATGAGCGCATTAAGCAATGCCGGGCTGATGAGGAAAAATATAGCCGTATGCTGGACCGTTTAAATCAGGATTTAGATACAAATCGGCAGGATTTTATGAGCCAGGAAGAAAACTACCGCCAGCGAAATGAAGAATGCCAACGCCTACAGAAAGAAATAGCCGGGCTGGAGCATGAGCTGGGAACTATGGGGGAAACATTTACACGGGATAAATCCCGGGTTTTCGATATAAGCAGGGAAGAAAGCCAGCTTAATAACCAGTTGGGGGAGAAGGAAGAGCACCTTAAAAAACTGGTTGAACGTAAAGATAGACTTTTAATCAGGCATGATGAGTTGAAAATCTGGCTGGATAAGTACCATAGTGAACATGAAGCATTACAGGGACAAATAGAGCATTACCAGGCGGAATTGTCCGCTTATGATACCAGTTTACGGAAGATGAATGAGCAAAAGGGCGCTTTGCTGGAAAAAGTGCAGCACCTGGAGGAAGAATATACCCACCTGAATCAAGAAGGAATAAAAATAAAAAACTCGCTCCTATCTTTGCAGGAAATGAATCAGAATTTAAGCGGCTATTCGGTAGCAGTTAAATCACTAATGAAAGCGGCTGCATCAGGCAAACTAAAGGGGATAATGGGCATACCGGGGGAAATCATAGATGTTCCCCGGGGACTGGAACTGGCTATTGATATTGCTGCGGGCAGGAGTCTGGAGAACATTGTTACTGATAGCGTGGAGCATGCCCATCAGGCAATTGATTACTTAAAAGCCCATAAACTGGGCCGGGTTACCTTTTTACCCCTGAATATACTTAAAGTTCAGACTGTTCCCGGCGCTATCCTACAGCAGCTGGATAAACAAAGAGCGGTAATTGGACTGGCCTCGCGGGTAGTAAGTTATGATACCCGTTATACTAAAGCGGTGGAATACTTGCTTGGTAGGGTGCTCATAGTTGAAGATTTGGATACCGCCATACATATCTTCAAAGCTATTAATTATCCCCTGCGAATTGTTAGCCTGGAGGGCGATTTGCTTAATGCCAGCGGGGCCGTAAGCGGTGGTACCAAGGTTTCATTATCTTATGGAAATAGCCCGCTGCTACGCCGGGGAGAAGAGAAACGACTGCTTAAAGAGCAAAAGGATAATGAGATACGCAGAACCTCCAAGCATAATGAACTTCTGGTCATCCGGGGAGAACTGGAGAGTTTGGAAGAGAAAATCAAGCAAATTAACCAGCTGCGCCTGGAGAGCCAAATGACCCTGGAAGTAAAAAACAAGCAGCTTAATGAGGTTGCAGCAGCGGTTGCTGCTGCCCGGGAAGAGATGGAATCGTTTAAAAATGAAGCCGGGGAGCAGGAACTGCAGATGGAGAAGCTGCAGGTGGAAACAAGTAATATGCAGGCTCAACTTAGTCAAATGAACCAGGAAAGCCAGAAGGCTTCATCCCAATTGGAGAATCTAAAGGATGAGATGGAGATGAAGCAAAGGGATCTGGACATTCGTAAAGAACGATTTGCTTCGCAGCGGGAACAGTTGGAAATGAAAAGTCGTGAGTTGGATAATATAAGAAAAAGTGTCTTGCAGTTGGAGCAGGTACAGCTGTCCTATCAGCAGTCAGTTCAGGAAGCTCACCAGGTACAGGGCCGTATGGAGAGCGAGAACCAGCAGGAGAAAGAGCGCCAGCAGGAATTGGAGCAGAAGATAGCTGAAGAACAAATTAATCTGTCCCGTTGGGCTCAAGAAATAGCTGGGCTCAAAAAGGACTACCAGACCTGTAACCAGAATATCAACGATTTACGCCAGAAACTGATACCAAAGAAGGAGCGCATGGAAGAACTGCAAAGGCAATCTCATAATTTGGAGCTCGCTATAGCCCGTTTGGAAACAGAACAATCTTCCCTGGAAATGAAATGGAAAGAAAAATTTAGTGACTATATTGACGAGACCAGCGAGATGTTAAGCCCGGGGAAAATGAGAGAATATAGAATTAGAATAGAGCAATTACAGGCTCAACTGGAAGACCTGGGATTGGTGGACCCGGAATCTATTCGGGAATATGAGGAAGTGCAGGAAAGGTTTAGTTTTTTGAGCCAACAGTATGACGATATGTTGCAGGCACGAAATACTCTGAGCACCCTGTTGGGGGAAACCGAAAACCTGATGCTCAAACACTTTACCCATTTTTTGCAACTGGCTAATGAGAGTTTCAATCAGACATTTAAGGAGATATTCGATGGCGGGGAAGCCTGTTTAAAGGTCGAAAGTGGCAAAGAACGCCTGGAAGCAGGGGTAGATATAGAAGTAAAGCTACCGGGTAAACGTACCCAACTACTTAATCTATTATCGGGAGGGGAGCGGGCACTTACCTGTATTGCATTTATTTTCTCCCTCCTGCGCCTGAAACCGGCTCCTTTTTGTTTGCTGGATGAGATTGATGCCTCCCTAGATGAGACTAATTTAACCAGGTTTGCCCGCTTTCTAAAAGCAATGTCCACCAGCATACAATTTATTATTATTACCCACCGGCAGGCCACCATTGAAATTGGGGAAAATATTTACGGTATAACCATGCCGGAGAAAGGTATTTCATCAGTATTGACGCTCAACCTGTTGGAAGCAGAAAGCCTGGCCGGCTAGTAAGAAAAACAACGGTAATTGGACGTGGCAACATTAATTATGATACTAGGGCGAAACCGTAGAACAGTCATGTGTAGGGAACGGCCCCTGTGCCGTTCCGTCTTGGGTTAGTAACAAAGTAGGTTTTTAATTCACGTGTATCGCGCACCCATAGGGCACACTGATGTTCGCTATCGCTTACCGTTAAGGAAGCGGATATATTAGGATTTACACGTATTTTTTTAGATACTGATTACACTGAGTTTTTTCATAATATTTGTAGGGGCAGACCCATGTATCTGCCTGCCTACCGCAACAACAATTTTTCGTGAAAGTAGGAAGGAATATGGCTTTATTTGATAGGTTTAGAAGCAAAAAGCAGGACCACGAAAACAATGAAGAGATTGAAGACATTGTAGAGGAAGAAACAGTTGTTGAAGCTGAGCCGGTAACCGGAGAAGATTTACCAACCCCGGTAATAGAGGAAGCTGAGATTCAGGAGGTAGAGAAAAAGAAAGACCGGCCCAAATTATTCGCCAAGTTCAAGCAGAGTTTAACTAAAACTCGGAGTAATATTAACGATAAGATAACCGCCCTGGTAAAGAGCAATAAGAAGCTGGACGATGATTTCTGGGAAGAACTGGAAGAAATACTTATCGAGGCCGATGTGGGTGTAAATACCTCGGTGGAACTGGTGTCTCGGGTAAGAGAGAATGCGCGCAAAAAGAAGATTGACGATAGCTCCGAGGTGATGGCCTTGATTAAAGAGGAAGTCAAATATCTGCTGGAATCGCATGATACCGCTCTTTTTATTAATAGTAAAGGGTTAACCGTGATTTTGGTAGTGGGGGTTAATGGTGCGGGTAAGACCACGTCCATTGCAAAAATGGCTTACCGTTTCAAGGATGATAATAAAAAGGTAATCCTGGCTGCGGCTGATACCTTCAGAGCAGCAGCTATTGACCAGCTGCAAATATGGGCTGATCGGGTAGGGGTGGAGATTATAAAACACCAGGAAGGCTCCGACCCTGGTGCTGTAGTTTATGATGCCATGAATGCTGCCCGGGCGCGTAAAGCCGATGTCTTAATAATTGATACTGCCGGTCGCTTACAGAATAAGGCCAATCTGATGAAGGAAATAGGTAAAGTAAGAAAAATAATCGAGCGGGAAACACCTGGTGCTCCCCATGAAGTCTTACTGGTACTGGATGCTACTACCGGCCAGAACGCTATCAGCCAGGCCCGTATTTTTGAAGAAGCTACCGGAGTCAGCGGCATTATATTGACTAAACTGGACGGGACGGCGAAAGGGGGTATAGTACTGGCTATTGCTCAGGAATTAAAACTGCCGGTTAAACTGGTGGGCCTGGGAGAATCTCTTGAGGACCTGCGCGACTTCTCGACAGAAATTTTTGCTGCCGCTCTGTTCGAAGAATAAAAAATAGACGGGGAATGGATATAGATAATACAGATTGTTTTTTAAAATAGACACTGAAGAGGAGACATGGGACGGTCCGAGCGTCTCCGTAGCACAGCGAAGGACCGAAGGGTCATTCCTTGTCATCCGTGGCATTACGACACTAGTCCATCCGTGGACGTCGGAAGACGATGGAACCGTCCTCGTGCCGATTCTTAATTCTAAGAGATGGAGGTTAATTTATGGTATCAATGGCTATAATCGGGGGGACCGGGGTTTATGACCCGGATTTGCTAGAGGATGTAAAAGAAATAGTACAGGAAACCCCCTATGGTAAAGTGGCAATATTAGTGGGAAAACATGAAGGCCTGGATATCGCCTTTATCCCTCGACATGGAGGTGGCCACAGCATTCCTCCCCATCTAATCAACTATCAGGCCAATATCATGGCTTTGCATATGATTGGGGTTAAAAACATACTGGCTACTGCTGCGGTAGGCTCGCTCCATTTTGAATTTAAACCGGGTAGCTATGTTCTGGCGGACCAGTTTTTAGACTTTACCCGTACCCGTAAGAGCACTTTTTATGAAGGCGGGGAAATGGGGGTAGTCCATTGCGACATGACGGTACCTTATTGCCCCCGCTTACGTGAAGCCATGGTAAAAGGAGGCCATGACCGGGGGATTACGGTTATAAATGGCGGAACTTATGTTTGTACTGACGGACCGCGATTTGAAACAGCGGCGGAAATATCTATGTTCAGGCAATTGGGAGGGCAGCTTGCTGGAATGACCAGTGTACCCGAAGTTTGCCTGGCCCGAGAACTGGGTATGTGCTACGCCAATATCTCGATTGTAACTAATTTTGCGGCTGGAATTTCACCCGGAATACTGACCCACAGCGAAGTGGTAGAAATGATGAAGGGCAGTATCCAGGGGGTAAAGGATGTATTAACCGCAAGCCTGGGGTATATTGCCAATAGTGAAAGTGAAGGTACCTGTGATTGCCGGAAAATCTTAAACGAGCCTGGAGTAAGTAAATGATAAAGACACTCTTTTTTGATAATGAAGCCGTAATGATACTGGATCAAAGCCAGTTACCGGATAAGGTCGAATATGTCAGATGTAAGACCATAGAAGCTGTAGCCGATGCGATAAAAAAGCTTAAAGTTCGGGGAGCACCACTTATAGGTGTAACCGCGGCTTTTGGTCTGGCTATGGCTATGGCTAACTACCAGCGGGAAACGGCAGGAATGCAAGACTATTTCCAGCAGGCCCGGGCTACCTTGGCCTGCACCCGCCCTACCGCGGTAAATCTCTTCTGGGCTTTGGAAAGAATGGAAAAAGTTTTTTTGCAAGAGTTCGCGACCCAGGCTAACCGAGAACAAATAGGAAAAAGACTTAAGCAAGAAGCCATTAATATGTATGAGGAAGATATAACTATAAACCGGGCTATAGGTGAATACGGGCAAACCCTGTTGCCAGAAGGCTCCCAGGTAATGACTATATGCAATGCTGGAGCACTGGCTACTTGCGGCTACGGTACTGCTCTGGGGGTAATCCGGGCCGCGGCTGACCAAGATAAAATCAAGAAAGTTTGGGCCTGTGAGACCAGACCAGTTTTACAGGGAGCTCGCCTTACGGTTTGGGAACTAATGCAGGATGACATTCCGGTCACGCTCATAAGTGACAATATGGCTGCCTATGTTATGCAATTGGGTCAGGTCAATACAATAATAGCAGGTGCCGACCGTATAGCCGCCAATGGTGATACCGCCAATAAGATAGGTACCTATGGTCTGGCGGTTCTGGCATCCTATCATCATATACCATTCTATATAGCTGCTCCCCTTTCCACTTTGGATTTGAAAAGCCTTTCCGGACGCGATATACCGGTAGAACAGCGTCCTCCCGAAGAAATACGCGAGTTTCGTGGTATGTACTTTACCGTGCCGGAAGTTGAAGTATTCAACCCGGCTTTTGATATAACTCCCCATCATTTAATTACCGGAGTAATCACGGAAAAAGGAGTCTTTAAACCTCCTTACGATATAGCCTTTAAAAAGATAAACCAGGGAAGTGAACAAGCAAATGCAGTATTTTGAGGAAAGACAGGTGGTATTAAACTGTGCCCAGGAAATATATTCCTCCGGCATGGTTACCGGGACCTGGGGGAATGTCAGCGTAAGGGTGCCAGACAAAAAGCTTATGATAATAACCCCCAGCGGCATGGATTATGAAACCCTGGAACCGGAAGATATGGTACTATTGGACTTTAACGGCCAGGTGGTAGAAGGAAAATACCAGCCTTCCATAGAAACCTCATTACACCTGGGAATTTACCAGCAGCGTTCCGATATAAATGCCGTGGTCCACGTTCACAGCCCTTATACAGTTGCCTTTGCAGTAGCCCGGAAAAATATTCCGGTTATACTGGAAGAAACCGCCCAGGTAGTAGGACACGAGGTGGAGGTAGCTGCTTATGCCCATTGTGGTTCGCAACAACTGGCGGATATAGCTGTACAGGCTCTGGGTGATAATAAAAAAGCCCTGCTGCTGGCTAACCATGGGCTTATCGCCCTGGGTAAAGATATCGCGGAAGCCTTAAAGGTATCTTATATTGTTGAAAAAACGGCTATGATTAGCATATATGCCAGCGTACTGGGGACGTCACATTCATTGTCTCCAGAGGATATTTCCTCCCTTAATCAGAGCTTTAAGAGCTATGGACAAAAAAAATAACTCAAGAGGGGGCTAACTGGGTGAGGATTTTATTGAATAACATTGGAGTAATACCGATGAGCGGGGAGAAGGCTTATATTGAAAATGCTTATCTCATAATTGAGGGGCAGTATATTAAAGAAGTAGGAGAAGGCTCAGCTCCTGCCGGGGACTATGATAAGGTAATTGATGGTCGTGATCGGGTGGTATTACCTGGATTTATTAACACCCATACCCATGCGGCCATGACCTTGTTGCGTGGTTATGCTGATGATATGCCTTTAATGGAATGGCTGGAGAATAAGATATGGCCGCTGGAAGCCAAACTGACTGCTGATGATGTCTACTGGGGAACTATGCTGGCTATAAGTGAGATGATAAGAAGTGGTACCGTCTGTTTTGCCGACATGTACTTTTTTATGGATGCTGCTGCGCAGGCTGCGGAAAAAAGCGGTATCAGAGCAGTTCTCTCCCGGGGTATGGTGGGGGTAGGACCGGAAAACGAAATAGCCTTTGGTGAGAGCCGGGAAATGGTAGGTAAGTGGCATAATGCCTGCAATGGTCGTATTACTTGCAGGTTGGGCCCGCATGCTCCCTATACCTGCCCGCCCGATTACCTGCAACGAGTAATAAGTCTGAGTGATGAACTGGGAGTAGGTTTGCACATACATATAGCGGAAACTCGGGGTGAGTTTGAAGACATCCGGCGAATATACGGTAATACACCAGTGGTTCATCTGGATAAGCTGGGACTATTTGAACGTCCAGTTCTGGGCGCCCACTGCGTTCATCTTACCGGTGAGGATATAGAAATACTGGCTATAAAACAGGTAGGGGTAGCCCATAACCCGGAAAGCAACATGAAGCTGGCCAGCGGTATTGCCCCGGTGCAGCAGATGCTGGATGCAGGTATAAGAGTAGCCCTGGGAACCGACGGGGCGTCCAGCAACAATAACCTGGATATGTTGCAAGAAATGCGTAGTGCCTCTTATTTACAGAAGGTAAATTTAATGAATCCTACTGCCATTCCTGCTTACCAGGCCCTGCAGATGGCTACCATAAACGGAGCTATTGCCCTGGGATTACACAGTGAAACCGGACAATTACAGCCCGGCTATAAGGCCGACATGATAATTATGAGTTTCAAACAACCCCATATGTTACCGGTATATGACCCCATAGCCAATATCGTCTACGCAGCTCAAGCCTCCGATGTGGAAACGGTCATAGTAGATGGCAATATCTTGATGCAAGACCGGGTGATTAAAGCTTTCGACGAAGAAGAAGTCCTGGCCAAAGCCCGGGAAACCGCTCTACGGTTGGTGGGCAGGTAATGTCGGAAAAAGTTCTAATAAAATTTAGATAAAAAAGAGGAATTTTAAAGCGTTACATAGAACATCAGTTCCATATAGCGCTTTATTATTTTTCCCGGGAAAAAGGAAAAAGTTCTAAGACAGAGGGGGATAAGTTTTATGGCGGATATCAAAGTTGAAATCACCAGAACTCTGGGTGTGCTCTCCGAAGGGTCTAAAGGGTGGCAGAAGGAAATTAATCTAGTTAGTTGGAATGATCGTAAACCGAAGGTGGACATCCGCGATTGGGCGCCGGAGCATGAGAAGATGGGGAAGGGTATTACTTTGAACAAAAAGGAATTGTGGCAACTGAAAGAGCTGTTGAATGGTATAGATTTGGGATCGTTGGAGATAGAATAAGAAGATAAAGGCAATAGACAGAAAAGGTGAGTGATTACATGGTAGCAATTATCTCATTCGTGGGGAAACATAATTCGGGAAAGACTACCTTGCTTACCGGCATTATCAGAAGATTAGAACAGAGGGGGATTAAGACCGCTGTAATTAAACACGCTCATAAAGGTCTGGATTTACCCGGAAACTTTGATTCTGACCAGTTATTTTCTGCCGGAGCCAGTATCGTTTATGCTTCCTCTCCGGAGTTTTCTCTTATATATCGTAAAAATCAGGAGGAGTGGAGTATAGAACAAATCTATGCTCAAATTGCTGGTGATGTTGACCTGGTTATTACTGAGGGTTTTAAAGGAAAAGATTTCCCTAAAATAGAGGTGTTGCGGCAAGAAATCAGCACCTCTACACTGAAGATAACTAATGTGCTTGCTCGGGTTACAGATTTTCCGCTGGAAGACTCCGTACCTACTTTTACTTTTGATCAGCAGGAGGAGATAACTGCCTTTATCTTGGAATATCTCAGGATGAATTAATTAACATAATCGCTCTTCTACTAGATTAGGAGTCCAATTTCAATCCCTCGGTTACAGTCATTGCCATCCGAGGGATTGTCGCTTTAAGTCATCTTTTGTTTTGCTTTATGCATATAGGCGAAGGTTAACTTGGTACATAGTGAGACGTGAGGGTTTAGCAGTTTGGTATTCACCCCGTGGATCGTGGGCTACATAAACAAAGCTAAGCTAAGCCTTGTTAGCTAGAGGGTATTGTTTTTAATTGGACTATAAAAATAGATTATGTTAATGATTAATTCCAGGCGGTAAATAAAGGGAAAACGATATAGGCTTTATTATAGAAGTAAATCTATTGATGGGGTGCGGTGTTTAGGTATTGAAATGAATGCAATTTGCTTTTTAATTTATTTAAATATTCTGTAGTCTGCTAACCTAATTATATCAGGGATAATCAGTATTTATAGTTATGATAAACGTGAAGGAAGGAAGCCTCTATATATTGAATATATATAATGGTGGATTATGTAGTCACGGCATCTATTAAGCAATCTTAATGTTTAAACTTGTTGTGTCTACTAAAAAAGGAGGTGAATTAGATAGTGGCCAACTACAATGACATAATCGATAACTGTAAATCTACCAAGGGGGGAATCATAGAAGCTTTTCATGCCCTGCAAGAAGAGTTCAACTATATTCCCCAGGAGGCCCTTACAGAAGCCGCCAGAGCATTTGGCTTATCAGAAGCCCAGGCCTATGGTGTTGCAACCTTTTATTCTTACCTGTCGGTAGAGAAGAGGGGTAAATACATTATCCGCATGTGCGAAAGTGCCCCCTGCCATGTAGCCGGTGCAGATGCGGTAATAAAGGCCATGGAAGATTACCTAGGGATTAAAGTCGGCGAAACGACTGCTGATGGTAAATTTACCCTGGAGCTATGTGAATGTATCGGTCAGTGTCAGGCGACTCCAGTTATCAGCGTTAATAGCAAGCCAATCTTCAATGTTACAGCTCAGCAGATACCAGAGATATTGGGTCAGTATAAATAGCGCGCCTAGATAAAAAAAGAAGCGCGTTTGGGAAAAAGAAAGGGATGGTATGAATATGGCTGAAGAGATGCGAGTCTTGCTCAAATACGCCGACCACATTAATCCTGAAAGTGCTGAAGACTATATAAAAGTCGGCGGTTACGAGGGACTTAAAAAAGCTCGCTCAATGGAAAGAAAAGATCTCATTGACGAAGTTAAACGGTCCGGTCTGCGAGGCCGGGGAGGAGCCGGGTTTAATGCCGGAATGAAATGGAGTTTTGTACCCCCGAATGCTCCGGTAAAATACGTAGTATGTAATTTAGATGAAGGTGAACCTGGAACTTACAAAGATAGGATAATATGTGAAAAGAATGCCCAGGCACTACTAGAAGGTATGGCAATTTGCGGTCATGCTATTGGTTCCGACCAGGGCTATATTTACTGCCGGGGCGAATACCCCTTTGTAGTAGAACTATTAAAAAATGCTATTGCCAGTGCTAAAAGCAGTGGTGTACTGGAAGGTTTTAATATAGAGGTTCGCATGGGTGCCGGGGCTTATGTTTGTGGAGAAGAAACCGCCCTGATAGAGTCCATCGAAGGACACCGTGGAGAACCAAGATTTAAACCCCCATTTCCTGGAGTTGAAGGTCTATGGGCCGCCCCCACCGTGGTAAACAATGTGGAGACTTTTGCCTGTTTACCATATATACTGGTAAACGGCGCCGCTTGGTTTGCCGGCATTGGTGCCGAAAAATACCCTGGTACCAAAGTTCTTACCTTAACCGGTGATATTAACAATCCCACCTATTTTGAAGTGCCCACAAATTATACCCTGCGTGATGTCATCTACAAGCTCGGCGGAGGAATTAAAAACGGTAAGAAATTCAAAGCAGTTCAGGTTGGAGGCACATCGGGAGCTTTTATTCCCGAGCAGAACCTGGATACCCCGATTGATTTTGATTCCATGGGTGCTATTGGAGCAGCCTTGGGTTCAGGTGCCGTTCTAGTTCTGGACGAAACCCGCGACGTAGTAGATGTTGTTACCAGGATATCCAAATTTTTTGAACATGAATCTTGTGGTAAGTGTAATCCCTGTCGGGAAGGTACCTTCCGCTGCCGGGAGATAATGGAGAAGATTAACTCCGGTAAAGGCAGCGAGAAAGATTTGGATAACATACTCTTACTGTCCAAGGTCATGCATAAAGCCGCACTTTGTGGGTTGGGACAGGCAGCACCAATTCCCATAGAATCAACTATTAAGCATTTCCGCCATGAATATATGCGGAAAGTGCTATAATCCCGAAGGAAAGGAGGATAAGAGATGATAAATCTAACTATAGATGGTAAAGAAATACAGGTTGCTAAAGGCAGTATGCTTCTGGATGCGTGTAAGATAGCAGGAGCAGATTTACCTACTCTGTGTTATGACCCGGAGTTAAGATTGGCTGGTTCCTGCCGTATGTGTGTGGTTGAAGCAAAAGGGCGCAGCAATCTGTTGGCTGCTTGTGTAACACCGGCAGAAAATGGCATGGTAATTGAAACTGAAAGCCCGGATGTAGTTGAAACCAGGAAGATTATACTGGAACTGCTCTTGGCCCGGCATAAACTGGAATGTCATACATGTGAGAGTGATGGGATATGCAAGCTGCAGGATTACTGCTACCGTTATGGCGTAAAGGATTCGCGCTTTCAGGGTGAAGGTCCTGACATTTATAAGGACGACCCTAATCCCTTTATAGAGAGAGATTATAACAAATGTATCATGTGTACCCGCTGTGTACGTGCCTGTGAAGAGATTACCGGCGCCCGGGCCATTAATGTTGAAGACCGGGGACATCATGCGGTTATATCTACTGCATTTAACGGTAATCTGGCCGATTCCCCCTGTGTGTTCTGTGGGCAGTGTGTTATGGTCTGTCCGGTAGGAGCACTAACCAGCAAGGTTTCAGCCCGTAAGGGTAAATCCTATCAGGTGGACAAGGTCTTAACTACTTGCACCTACTGTGGAACCGGATGTACATTTGAACTTAATGTGAAGGATGATCAGATAGTAGGGGTTACATCAGTACGGGATGAAAACTGGAGTCCAGTCAATCGCGGAGCACTCTGCGTTAAAGGTCGTTTTGGCTGGGATTTCGTTACTTCATCGGATCGTCTTACTACACCGCTTATCCGGGAGAACGGAGAACTGCGTCCTGCTAGTTGGGATGAGGCCCTGGATTTCGCGGCTGGTAAGATTAAAGAAATAAAAGACAAGTATGGATCGGATGCTATGGCCATGTTTTCGTCTGCCCGGGCTACCAATGAGGAGAACTACCTGGCCCAAAAATTGATGAGGGCAGTTATCGGTACTAACAATGTTGACCATTGTGCCCGTCTCTGACACTCCGTAACTGTCGCCGGTCTGGGGGCAGCATTCGGAAGTGGTGCAATGACCAATTCCATTAACGAGTTGCAAAACGATGCAACCGCAATATTTCTTATAGGTACCAATACTACTGAGAATCATCCGGTTATAGGTTACAAAATCAAGAGTAATGTGCGAAAAAATGGAGCTAAATTGATTGTGGCCGATCCCCGCAGAATAGATTTGGCGGAAATGGCCGATGTTTATATGCAGTTCAGGCCTGGTACGGACGTGGCTCTAATTAATGGTATGATGAATGTCATTATTAGTGAAGGTCTACTAGACAAAGATTTTATTGAAAATCGAACTGAAGGTTTTGCTGAAGTGGCCAAAGTACTAGAAAAATACACTCCGGAATACGTGGAACCCATAACCGGGGTACCAGCAGAGGATATTAGGAAAGCAGCCCGTATCTATGCCAGTGCCGAACGGGGCTCGATATGCTATGCTATGGGTTTAACTCAGCACAGCACCGGTACTGATAATGTTAAATCAGTCTGCAACCTGGCCTTGTTAACTGGCAATCTGGGCAAACCTGGCACCGGAGTAAATCCGTTACGTGGTCAGAATAACGTTCAGGGAGCCTGCGATATGGGTGCCCTACCGGTAAGTTACCCTGCTTACCAGCAGGTAACTAATCCTGAGGTAAGGGAAAAGTTTGAAAAGGCCTGGGGAGTTAAGCTTTCACCGAATAATGGTGTGACTCTGACGGCTGCCATAAACAAAGCCCATCATGGTGAATTAAAAGGTATCTTCGTGTTTGGTGAGAATCCTATGGTTAGTGACCCCGATTTACAGCACGTAGAAGAGGCTCTGGATAACCTGGAACTACTGATAGTACAGGATATCTTCCTAACGGAAACGGCTCAGAGGGCAGACGTAGTATTCCCTGGTGTAACCTTTGCTGAAAAGGAAGGTACTTTCAGTAATACCGAAAGAAGGGTACAGAGAGTGCGTCAGGCCATTACCCCGCGGGGAGATGCACGGCCTGACTGGCAGATACTGTGTGAACTTTCCAACCGTCTCGGATACCCCATGAACTACAGTTCGCCTGAAGAAATATTTAACGAGATGAGAACTGTAACTCCATCTTATGCGGGTATCACTTACGAGCGCCTGGAAGGCAAAGGTTTGCATTGGCCTTGCCCGACTGAAGAGCATCCTGGTACGCCGATACTGCACAAGGAAAAATTCAATCGTGGTCTGGGACTTTTCCATGCTATCGAGTTTAAAGAACCAGCAGAATTACCGGATGAAGAATATCCGCTGATTTTAAGTACTGGACGCAGCTTATTCCATTATCATACCGGTACTATGACCAGAAGGGCAGAAGCCTTGGATACTCACCAGCCGGATAATGAAATCCAGGTAAACCCGGTAACTGCTGACAAGTTAAGTGTTGCTGATGGTGAAACCGTAAGGGTAGTTACCAGAAGAGGCAGTATTGAACTTAAGGCTCGGGTAACTGATATCCTGGAAGAAAACGTAATATTTACCTTCTTCCATTTCAGTGAAGCGGCAGCTAATAGGCTAACTAATGCTGCTGCACTAGATCCGGTAGCAGGCATACCCGAATATAAAGTATGTGCTGCACGTATAGAAAAAATATAATAGAATAAAAATATAGGTAAAGATTTGGATTGTATGCAAAAGCAATAAAGGCCGGGGGTTTTTTAAAACCCCCGGCCTTTAACCTTATTAGCTAGTCTTCGTCGTGGTTGGTATAGCCTTTTTCCTGGGCCAGAATGTCAAGATAAACAGTTTCGATATTGGCAATAAATAAATCGGTAGGCTTACCCAAACTCCGTTCATCATAAGTCTTCAAGTATCCTTTGCACTTGTTACACAGGAATAATTGATAGGCGTCATCGTTTTCAATATTCAGATAATATATATCCTTGGCTTGATCATTGCCGCAATAAACACAGTACAGATATCTAGCCGGCCATTCGGTAAAACAACGGTCACAAAACATAAAGCGTTGGCCGTTACCTGTATTTAACCTGCATATATGTGATTTACTCCCACAAACTGGGCAAATGGCAGGGAACTCCCAATAAAACAAATCACTGCTCAAATCCTGGCGGTAAGGTTCGGCATAAATACGTAGTAGTGGACGGATAGCATGATCAATGGTGAAAAAAAGTAAATCATAGCTGACGTTCATTGTTACTGCTAGTTTTTCAAAGTATTCCATATCCAGTTGAATAAAGGATGCGCTGATTTCATCAAAATCCATTTGCTCTATCTGGTTTTTAATCTTATCAATTGCTTCTTGTATTTCCGGTCGCTGTTCTAACATAAAATCCAAAAAACGGATATACAAATCTTTTAAAATACTACCATCGATTTGAGGTTTTACCTGACCTAATAGTGGCTTTTTTGAAGACGCTATTATTTGGTTTAAATCATGCTTAGCAGGAGTATACACTTTCCTATGCTTTATGACCTCTTCGTTTTGCCAACTTTCCATAGCTTTAAAAAAATCGAGGTAGCCTTCAGGTAATTCAACCGGGGGCTTATGTTTTAACAAACATTATCACTCCTCGTAAACAAATTCCCGTGTATTATTATCTTGTCCATTAAAACAAGGGGGGAAAATCCCCCCTTTAAAACTAAATTAAGACTTACTCAGCATCTTTATCAGCTTTGTCACCGTAGGTTTCTTCATACCAGATAGGATGATGGTGCTGAGCCCAATCATCTCTAACCGTACCTTTCCACATTCCCCAGAACGATTCACCGGAACCAGGATGGAAAGAACCCAGGTAGCCGTGCATACAAACCATGAAGGTTGCCAGAACCATAGCTATATCATGGATAGGATAGCATACCCGAACCAGGCCGGCCGGGAATATTGCCGGAAACCACATAATATAACCGCTTAAGACTAGCAGTATAACACTGGTTGGAGTTAACATGGAGTTGCCTTTTTCACCGCCATTAAAACGGGTCTGAGGCGGCATCTTTACCGGAAATCCCAGGAACTCCAGAGGAAACTTCATGACAAAAATAATGTCATTCTTGCCAAAACGCAGCAAGTCTTTTACCCAATCGACAATACCTTTAAAGTCAAAAATAACAAATATAACTAGGAATATGGTAAGGGTAACTGCAGCTATTCGGTGTACTAGTCCAGCGCCGCTAAAACCACCAAAAATAACTGCTAACCAGTCAGCACTATCCAGGAATAGTACTAAGCCAGTAAGGAGGCATAGGATAAAGGTTACCGTATGACCCCAGTGAGTCATTCTGGCTACAAAGTTAAAACGCTCGACTCTTTTTACATCGGCACGGTATTCAGGAACTAACTGCATTATTCATGCCCCCCTTCAGCGTGTTCTCCGTTTTTACCAGCCAGTATTCGGGTAGTTACGAAACTGAAAGCAGAACCAGCCAAGGCTAGCGGAATTAGCCAGCCAAAATAAGGCTGTACCCAGTCCTGCCAAAATGTAATCTGGCCAGGAACCTTCGGGTCTATCGGAAGTCCAAATTTATCGGGAGTATCAGTGAGAAGATAAAGCATATTAAGTCCACCCAACTCCAACTTGCCATAAATAGTGGCGTTGGGAAAACCGTTGGCTCTTAAGAACTTCACCCGTTCCTCAGCCTGTGCTAATAGTTCATGCCGATCACCAAAGCTAAGTGCTCCAGTCGGGCAGGTTCTAGAGCATGCAGGGGTCAAACCTGCTTCTACCCGATCTACACAGAGGGTGCATTTAGTAATCTTGTCTTCTCTTTTTCTGTATTTAGGAATAGTAAAGGGACAGGCATAGGTGCAGTACTGACAGCCTATGCACTTTTCAGGATTATGAAAAGTTGCGCCCCAGTCAGTTTTGGTATAAGCCCCCTGCGGGCATACTTTCATACATGCAGGATCGAAACAGTGCATGCATTGGTATTTAAGAAAATGCCATTTAACATCATCGGCCGGGTCTGTTTCTTCTTCAATAAATCTCATGATGGTAAATGTATCGCCATTAGTATCTTCGTGAGTGCAGTAATTACCTTTAAAGGGTTCAATTACTGCTGGCAACTGGTTCCAATCCTTGCATGCAATTATGCAACCGCGACAGGCTGTACATTTACTAACATCGTAGAGGTTTGCTTTATTTGCCATATCATTAAGCCCTCCTTACGTCGCATAACCATGCTTTATATTCGGGAATCATAGTGTTGGCATCACCTATATGGGGAGTCAAGCGGTTAGCCGGGTCACCCTTGGCATAGCCTTTAAAGCCAAAATGCCATACCGTTCCAATCTGGTGAACTGTTCTGCCATCAACAATAAAGGGTTTAAAACGCTTGGTTACACAGGCTACTGCCTCAACATCACCTCTGATGGTGGTAATTATAACCTTATCGCCATTCCTAATTCCTTTTATCTTGGCCAGTTGTTCACTCATTTCTACGAACATATTAGGCATCAACTCTGCCAACCAGGGCAGGTTACGAGTGAGAGCTCCGGTCTGCCAGTGCTCTACCACCCGGTAGGTGGTACCTATAATCGGGTATTGCTCCGGACTAGCTTGTTTATCAGGTTCCCAAACCTTTATGGCCGGATTTTTGTTCTGTTTGCTCATCAAATTGGGGAAGGGGCTTTCCCAGGGCTCATAATGCTCGGGGAATGGTCCATCTTTAGTACTGGCCTTGGCTGCAAACAGACAGCCTTTGCCTTCTGGACGCATAATAAATGGATTGATACCGCCGGGTTCAGTAGGCGCTAAGGCGGTATTGAAGTCAGGAACATCATCACCTACCCATTTACCTAGTTTGCCGGTAAGTGGGTCAGATATTGCCAGCGGATCCCAACCAATAAGCTGACGTTTCTCGTCGCCCGGCCAGGGGGTTACCCCATCAGGTTGAACTGAACAGCGATTATATAAAACACGACGGTTAACCGGCCAACACCAGGACCAATTAGAATACAGACCCAGGCCGGTCTTGGAATTATCCTTGTTATCACGCCACATAGGTTTGTAATCCAGGTCACCGTTAGCTTTGGTGGTCATCTGGCCACAGTATATCCAGTTACCGCAGGCGGTACTGCCATCAGCGGCAAGCTTAGGAAATCCGGGAACTGGTTTACGGGGGTTATCTACATAATAACCATTCATTTCCAGTCCGACTTCTACTACATCTGGTTCATGTCCATTACCATAAGGCCCCCAGGTCATATATTTAATAGGTTCATCCTTGGCATCTTTACTGTTGGCATAAGCTGCCTGGAGTCGTTTGCCAATCTCATATATAAACCAGAGGTCGGGCATGGAATCACCAACTGGCTCAGCAGCTTTACCGCGGTATTGTACCCAGCGACCAGTATTGGTGGCCGTGCCTTCTTTTTCGTATACAGCTGCAGCCGGCAGGAAGAATACCTCGGTCTGAATATCTTTTGGAGTTCTTTTTTTAACTTTAGTCTCACTGGCAGGACGATCCCACGCTTGATAAGTCCAGAAATCAGCACTTTCGGTTAACCAGAGGTCTGCTGCAACTAACCATTTAAGGTTGCACATAGCTTCTTGTTCTTTATTGGCATGGGGACCACCTACTACCGGGTTTCCGCCCCATATAAAGAGACCATCCAGTTCTCCTCTATGCATAGCTTCGAACATAGCTATATGGGAGTAATTTTTATTGGCATCCCGCTTGGGTATATAGTGATAGGCAAAATCGTTTTCTGATTGGGCTGCATCTCCATACCAAGCTTTTAATAAACTGACTACCCATTTGGGCTGATTTACCTTGAAACCAGTCTTGGGTGTTTCTTTTGCTAGAAAACCTTCCAAGTTTTTATGAGCTGGAGAATTAGTGGGTGAAGTTATATAACCGGGTATAATGTGGAAAAGAAGGGCCTGGTCGGTAGAGCCCTGAACGTTATTTTCTCCACGTAATGCGTTAACTCCACCTCCGGGTCTTCCCATATTACCCAGTAGTAACTGAATAACAGCATAGGAACGTACATTTTGAGTACCAACGGTATGCTGGGTAGTACCCATAGCATACATAATATTGCCGGTTTTGTTAGGTGCACCCGATTGGGTATACATTTCCAACACCCGCAGGTATTTGTTCTTAGGTGTACCGGTAATATTACATACGGTATCCATATCATAACGTGAATAATGTTTCTTCATGAGCTGAAATACACAGCGGGGATGCTCCAGAGTAGGATCACTAACATATTTACCATCAGCATCAATTTCGTAATCCCAACTGCTATTATCATACTGTCCTTTATCAGGGTCATAGCCCGAGAACAAACCATCATGGAAACTAAAGCCTTCCTTAACGATGAAAGAAGCATCGGTATAGTTTACAACGTAGTCTCTATGATAAAGTTTGTTATCAATAATATACTTAATCATACCGCCTAAAAAGGCTATATCCGTTCCCGATCTCAGAGGTGCATAAAGATCTGCTATTTGTGATGTACGGGTAAACCGGGGATCAACATGGATAATTTTAGCTCCTCTTTCCAGTCTCGCTTTGGTCAACCATTTCATGGTTACAGGGTGGTTTTCGGCAGCGTTACTACCCATTATAAGTGCATAATCAGTATTTTTTAGATCTACCACATGGTTAGTCATGGCCCCACGACCAAATGAAGGTGACAGTCCTGCCACCGTGGAGGAGTGTCAGATACGAGCCTGGGTTTCTAAAAATACCAAGCCAAGGGATCGCATCAATTTGGCTAACAAGTAACATTCTTCGGTATCAAGGCCTGAACCGCCCATCGAACCTATCCGCTCACAACGATTGACAATAGCTTCACTTCCGTCTGCTAATTTTTCTTTGTGAGTAAAAGCTTTGTCACGAGTCTCGACTACCCTTTTAGTGATTTCGTCTAACATCCAATCCCAATCTTTTTCTTCCCACTTGTCACTTCCAGGAGCCCTGTAGAGAGGCTTTTGTACCCTATTGGGATTTATGACCTGTTCTCCTGTCCTCTCGTCATATATTTCCCTGAGATTAAACATAGCCGACCCTTTGGCGCAGGCCGCACCCCGGTTAATAGGATTATCAGGGTCTCCCTGGACACTTAGTAATTTGACAAATTTACCGGCGGAATCCCTCTCCGAGTATACCAGTAAACCACACCCTGTGGCGCAGTACGGACAAATGGTCGGCATGGGCTGAACATTCTTGGTCCGTAGTTCCATAACTCCTGCTGCAGTTGCCTTGAGGTCAAAACCGAGGTCAATTACGGCGAAACTGGCGGCAGTCGCTCCGGTTACCTTCAAGAATTGTCTGCGGGTAACCTTCATACACAAAACACTCTCCTTTCCCCACAACTAAATGTTTAGAACCTCTACGACAAATTATAACATCTTCATTAAAAACTTGACACTCGCAATAATACACAACCCTTCCGCTTTTTACAGCTAAAACGAAGGTTTGTTATTATCGGTTTTGCCCAGTTTTACCAAAGATGCTTATCCCCCCTCCCTTCAGCCGGAAACTAAAAAAACAACACTATATATATTAAAAACATGCTTAACTTTCAGTAACTTCGACACCAGGGTATAAAAATCCTTGCAAAACTACATACTTAAGCGTCATATAATAATTTTTTATGGCCAACATAACTATACACTATATGCGATTTTCAAAAATAATTTTTCCACTTAAATCAGTATTATAGCCACCTGTCTGTATTAAGCTTTGTTTAAACCTTTCTGAGGAAATGGTTTGTAATAGGATGTCCAGTCTTTCCTCATCCAGCAGATCAGGTAAAATGCAGAAATCATACCTTTCTTCGCATATCGGTACAAAATCCAAATCCATTACTTGAGCACTGGCGTATATCCCCATACCAGTGTCAGCAGCATCATTCTTCACTGCGGCTGCTACTGCCAGGTGGGTGTATTCTTCCCGAGAGTAACCATTTAATTGGATAGGGTCAATATTGTTCTGCTTTAACAGATAATCAAGAAGGATACGGGTTCCTGCACCTTTTTGGCGGTTAATATAACGGATGTCTTCCCGGGCCAAATCCTGTAAGGACTTGATACCCAGGGAATTGCCTTTCCTTACTATTAATCCCTGTTGCCTCTTGGCTACATTAACCAATAACCAGTGTTGCCGGGGCAGGTGTTTTTGCAAATAGCTTAAGTTATAGTCACCGCTTTCATAATCTAACAGGTGTATCCCTGAACAATGAGTTTCACAACGGCGTAGTGACATCAGGCCTCCCATACTACCTACATTAGCTGAGACCAAATGGATACCGTGTTTTCTCTGTAATATATCAGCTAAAAAATCAATCGAAATATCATGACTGCCTATGACAACTATCGAATTGTCAATACTTTGCCTGGAGCGCCGCAATGCAACTGGGCTGCTTTCACCAGCTAAGAGACCTTCACTACCCCTGGGGATATGCAATATACCGTCAGCTTTCACCAGGCTGGTACTTATTCCGGCCCCACGATTTAGAGGATAGGCAATATAAGCATCCCGAATTTTGGCAACATTTACATATATATATTCATCTACCCCCATGGAAGATGCCAGTTTTCGTGAAACCTGGCAGGGCAGATAATTCTCTTCGGGTAGAGGTAGACCCTGTTTGCGTAAAAGTACTTGCCGGGCAAAGATATTAAATATTAACTGGGCTGATATCGGATAACCAGGTACCCCTATAGCCGGTTTATTATCAATAATTCCAAGTATAGCTGGTTTACCTGGACGTATAGCCAGACCATGAACCAGGACTTCACCAAATTCAGCAATAATACTGGAAGTATAGTCTTCTCGACCGGCGGAAGAACCCGAACATATTACTATCATATCAGCCTGGTCTTTTACTTCTTTGATCGCCTGACGTAAAAGCTTCTTATCATCAATTACTATTTCATGTCTGAAGGGGATAGCACCCCATTCCCGACACAGGTTAGCCAGCATGTAGCTATTGGATTCTACTATTTCACCCGGGGCCATATCCTCACTACCCTGACTGACCAGCTCAGTACCGGTAGGTATTATTGCTACCCTCGGTTGTTTTACAACTTCTACTTGTTGAACTGCTGCGGAATGAAATGATGCGATTTCATAAGGACCGATTAATTGACCACCTGGGATTATAAGGTCCTGGGCAACTAAATCTTCACCTACCGAGCGCAGGTGCTGCCAGGGAACGGCTGGTTTATAGATGCGGGCATAGTCACCTTCAATATTAACGTCTTCTATCATAATTACCGCATCAAATTCTCGGGGAACATAATCACCAGTATCTACTTCGAGAAAATCCCGGTCTCTTAATAAATCCACCGGGTTATTCTCGTTAGCGCCAAAGGTCAGGGAGGATTTCACCGTTATTCCGTCCATAGCGGAGGCAACATAATGAGGGGAGGAGCGCCGGGCCAGTACGGCTGAACTGCTAACTCGGCCCAAAGAGTCTAATACGTGTATATACTCACTTTCCCACTTAAAAAAACCGCAATCATCCAGGCGTTGCATAAACAGATTCATGGCTTTTTCTACCGGCATGTTTCCAATATAAATATTGCGTTGTGTCATATATAAACTCCTGCTAAAGTTTTTTCTTTAATTTTATCCTAATAGCCGCCTAAAAACAAAAAATCCCTTAGGAAATTTGGTCATCCTTTTGACCTGAAGTATAATATTAACAGTGAATATTATAAAATAGCCGCTGATAACAAAGTTATTTGTAAATGACTTCGAATTTGTAACCTTGTTAGTTGTCTAGAGTGAGGAGTGAGGGGTTAGGCGTGAGGATTACAGGGCTTAATTCCCGGTAGGTTTCAATAGCCTAAATTAACCGTAAGTAGAAGGGTAATAAAGGCTTTGGAATTAGGGAAATAACCTCACCCCTAACCCCTTACCCTAGATAATTATTTAAGTTATGGGGATAACGTAAAATATAAAAAACAGCTTTTTGTTTACTGTATTTATATAAGTAATGGAGTGAAAAAGATGGGAGAGTTTCTAAAAGTAGTTAAATATGATGAGGCGTTGCAGAAGATAAAAGAGCATTTTCCCGCAGGACAGGTAGAAGATATTCCTCTATTGAATGCGCTTAACCGGGTAAGCGCTGAGGCCGTATTAAGTCCCGAACTGTTACCTGCTTTTGACCGTACTACGGTAGATGGTTATGCCGTTAATGCAGAAGATACTTTTGGCTGTAGTGAGTCACTTCCAGCCTTCCTTGACCTGGAAGGAGAAATTAAAATGGGGGAAGAAGCGGATCTTACTATACAACCGGGGCAATGTTGCTGGATTCCCACCGGGGGGATGCTACCTGAAGGTAGTAATGCTGCGGTCATGGTGGAATATACGGAAAAACTGGGTGAAGATACGGTACTAATTTATCGACCGGTTGGCCCATGGGAAAATGTTATGCAAAAAGGCGAGGATATTGCCCAAGGGCAGGAGGTTTTTCCTCCGGGCAAGAAGTTGCGCCCTCAGGATATAGGACTGCTGGCCTCTTTAGGTCTTACCTCACTTAAGGTATTCAAACCATATAATATAGGAATTATCTCTACCGGTGATGAAATAATTGCAGTACAGGATAAACCGCAGATAGGACAAGTTCGTGATGTTAATTCTTATGCTCTGGCTGCTGCGATTCAAGCCTGCGGTAGCAACCCTCGGATTTATCCTATTGTTGCTGACCAGTTTCAAGAGCTGAAAAAAGCAGTTACCCGGGGGCTGGAGGATAATGATGTGTTATTAATGTCAGGAGGAAGTTCGGTAGGCATTAAGGATGTAACTATTGATGTTTTACTTTCGTTTCCTGATTCAGAGCTACTTTTTCATGGTATAGCGGTAAAACCTGGAAAACCTACTTTAGCCGTAAAAATAGGTAAGAAACTGGTTATTGGACTTCCTGGCCACCCCGTTTCGGCCTTGATGATGTTCTATATTGTTTGCGCACCGGCTCTACGTTTTGCTCCTGCAGTGCAGATAGAAGCATTGTTGTCCATGAACCTGCCATCACAGGCTGGTCGTGATGATTTTGTCCCGATAAAGTTAATATATGAAAACGGTAACCGTGTTGCTGTACCCCTCCTGGGAAAATCGGGATTAATGAGTATCTTATCTTTGGCCGATGCCTTTATTCACGTTGAATATGAGAAACAGGGGATAAAGCAGGACGATATGGTTACTGCTTACATTTTTTAACCGGGGGACATGATTTGGACAATAAGAAGATAGTAAGCCTGGAAAGGGCTATAGAACTGGGTTGTAATCATGTTTCCCCTTTATCTTTGGAAACAAGAACACTTGCAGAATTGCTAAATCGGGTGGCAGTGGGTGACATCCATTCTACCTGTCAGGTGCCATCCTTTAGTCGCTCTAAAGTAGACGGTTTTACTTTGACCGAGTCGGACCTATTGCGCCTCAGGAGCGGGGATTGCTTGGAGTTACACGTAATAAATATTATTCCAGCAGGGTGGGTAGGAGAAGTAGAGTTTGCGGCAGGGCAGACCATAAGAATAATGACCGGTGCTATAATCCCGCTTAACACTGCAGCCATAGTTAAACAGGAGGATGTACGGGACCGGGGCGATACTATCAGTCTAACTGGTTGGGCTGATTTTAAGCAATATATTGACCCGCCCGGGAGTGAGATTGAGGCCGGAGAAAAAATTACTAGTAATGGGCAAGAGATCGATGCAGCAGTAATTGAAAGACTAGCTTCGGCTGGAGAAACCAGGGTTAAGGTTTACTCTATTCCCCGGGTGTATATTATTAATGGTGGAGATGAGCTTCGTCTTCCAGGCCAGACTCTGCAAAAAGGGCAAATCTATCATAGTAATCGTAACTTTATGCTGGCCAAAGTTCAGGCAGCTCATTGTAATGGTATTTTGGGCAGCGGTAGTGTAGGGGATAACCTGGACTGTATTATTAATGAAATTTATATTGGAATACAAAAAGGAGACCTGTTAATTATTAGTGGTGGCACTGCTCAGGGAAAATATGATCTGGTGGCAGATGCACTACAAGAAATGAAAGCAGAATTTCTGTTTCATAGTATAGCTTCTAAACCAGGTCGCAATATTAGTTGCTCATTACTACAAGGCCACCTGGTTTTCAATCTTCCCGGACATCCTACCGCGGGTGGAATAATTTTTGATTTGCTTTTAACTCCGGTGTTAAGAAAAATGCGGGGATTGAGTAATTTCGATCATAATTGGCTAAATCTTCGTTTATCCGAGAACATTTATCGGAAGCGTGATATCAGAAACTTTCGCCGGGGTGAACTGGTACAGGATAAGTTAACTTTCCTGGCCCGACCTCGGGAAAACCATGAAAAAAACCAGGCAACCATACCCTTGTTACTGGACATCGGAGCCGGTCAGGGGGAAAAA
>DIRQ01000017.1:34866-67767 GCA_002424365.1 Syntrophomonas sp. UBA5432
GGTATATCAGGGGGACGGTTCTTTTGATATATTTGTAAATGAGCCTCACTCGTTTCCCCCTATCCTCTTTTTCCCTCGTTCCTTTCTTCTCACCCCTTACTATTTGCCACTGGGTATCTGGCACTTAGCTTAAGCTCCACTCAGGTTGATGGTATTTTGCCAATACTGAGTTCTGGGGAGTACCGTATACCCTATGGGTCCATAAATCCTTATCAATTCCGCTCCCTTAATGGTAGCGCATTAACACTACATCAGTGTGCCTTTTGGGTACGTCTATTATTTTGTTTATTGATTAGAGGATCTGCAGGAGTTGTTTACTCAGGTCCTGGCGCATTGTTTCTATAGCGTCGAAATTCATGGCGGGGATGTAGTAGGATTCGAGCTGGTCATGGTAGGCTTTGGCCTGGCGGATGAAGTTTACCGCACCCTCTATGCCGCTTGCAAAGCGTTCCCGGGCAGAAGCAATATTTTTTTCATTAGTCTCAATAACTGATTTATTAGCCAGTTGGTCAAAATCTAAAAAACGCAGGTGCTTAATACCGGAAAGCAGGGCAGCATAATCAAAGAGGTGACCGGAGATATCTATTAAAACGGATTTAGTCTGGGGCAGAATGATAATGTCAATATAGTCGGGGTCAAAGGGATTGTGATAAATTTCAGCCTCAACCTCCGTCAGTTTTAACGTTTGCTCGACATAGCTGAACAATTTCTTGACCTCGCTTCCCGGGCTACCCTGGACTGCGAATAAGGAATAATTGACTTCAATAAGACTGTCAATTTTGCTGACCAGCCCCCCGGGGGTAATTGCACCGGGAAACATGTGGCGGCTTTTTTGCCTGCCGCCAGCCAAGCCTGATAAAAAATCCCCGGCTAACGCCACTATATTTCGGTTTACAGCTTTATCATCACGGGCTTCCTGATAATAAGATTCCCACTCAGTAAAAGCAATTCTACTTTCCCTTAAACGCATATAAGCCCGCTCAAAACAGCGGCTAATTTTAGCGGTAAGCTCAATGATGGCCGGACGGTTTTGGCGAAGGGAGTTTTGCTGCCAGTAATTGCCCAGGTTAATAATCTCATCTACTGCTCCCGGGTAGTGGGGTTCTACCACATGAGGAGCAGTACCATCCAGGATGCATACCTGTTGTTTACCTATAACTATTCCATCCAGGGACTCGTTATCCGACGAACACCAGTGATATTCAATGTCATAACCCCGGCTGAAAAACTCTTCCGCCGTTTTTTTCATAAACGAAGACTTTCCCACCCCCGGCCCGCCTTTAAGGATTATCTTTCTTTCCACCTCAGGCGACACCAAATAATCATAAAATGAATAAAATCCATAACAGGTATTCCCCCCGGGATAGAGATTTCTTATTTTTGCCATCTAATTTCACCTTCCTTTTTTTTTACCCCTCACCCCTCACTCTAGACACTAGTCAAGTTTTTACCTCGAATTCATTACTCAACAACCATATCATTAATGCCTTATTTCATACTAATATATGTTAGCTATTCCGCATTACTCACAGGATTATAATGGCAATATAACGCGTAGACAAATTTTGTCGTACAATAGTAAAAAAGACGAATTGGATATGATGGAGGAAATATGCAATCACCGATTATATGGGAAGTTAAAAGTTATGATAATAAAATGGCTGAAGCGATAAACAGGGAATTAGGAATTTCTCCGCTTTGTGCCGGTCTTCTGATACAACGGGGGATAAAAACACCTGAACAAGCCCGTTATTTTCTTAATGCTGAACTGAAAGATTTGCACGATACCTTTAGCCTAACTGGTATTGGACCTGCAGTAGACCGAATAAAACAGGCAATAGCAGGTGGACAGAAAATAGTTGTATATGGAGATTATGATGTTGACGGGATATGCAGCATTGTACTTTTAAAACAATGCCTAGAGATGCTAGGTGCAAGCATAGATTATTATGTTCCTGACCGTTTTAGCGAAGGTTACGGGCTCAATATGCAAGCGGTGGAGGAATTGTCTAGTAGCGGTTGTAACCTTTTAATAAGTGTTGATTGTGGAATAACATCAATTGCTGAGGTTGAGAGGGCACTAAGTCTTGGTATGGATGTTATTATTAGTGATCACCATACTCCAGGTCAGGAGCTTCCGGCGGCGATAATTATCAACCCCAAATTAGGCAGCAGCCCGGAACTGGCAGAACTGTGTGGCGCCGGAGTAGTTTTTAAACTTTGCCAGGCGCTTTGTCCTGACTATGCACTTGATAAACGGTCTAGTTGGCTGGAGATGGCGGCTCTAGCAACCGTAGCCGATATAGTGCCTTTAAGTGGTGAAAATCGTATTCTAGTTAAATATGGTCTGATGAAATTACCCCTGACTAATAATATAGGACTACAGGCCTTAATAAAGGAGAGTGGTCTGGAAGGTAAAAAACTTTCTTCCTGGCATATCGGGTTTGTTCTGGCCCCACGCCTAAATTCGGCCGGGAGGATGGAAAATGCCGGCAAAAGCATAGAATTACTATTAACTAACGATGTGGCAAAGGCCGGTGAATTGGCTGCTTATTTATGTCATCTAAATCAGCAGCGGAGAATGACAGAGCAAACTATTTATCAGGAAGCCTTGTTACAGGTGGAGAAAACTGTAAACCTGGAGGAGGAAATGGTGTTGGTTCTGGGAGAGGAAGGATGGCATCCAGGGGTAACAGGAATAGTCGCTTCACGTCTCTGCGCAAAATATCAGCGACCAGCCATATTAATAAACTGGGAAGGGGATCTGGGCAAGGGTTCCTGCCGCAGTCTGCCCGGTTTAAATATTTACCAGGCCTTGTCAGCCTGCAGTTCACATCTAATTCAATACGGAGGCCACCGGGCAGCAGCGGGTTTAAGCATTCACAAAGAGCATTTTTATAACTTTCGTCAGGCAATGAACCAGTGGGTTGAAGACAATATCAGCCGGGAGGAGTTTATTCCTCGTTTACTGGTTGATGCGGAAGTGGAACCAGATGATATTAGCGATGATTTTCTGCAGGAATTACAGCAACTAGAGCCATTTGGGGAAGGAAATCCTGAACCTCGTTTTGTAATTCGCGGCGTGGAAGTAGAGTCTGCCAATTTAATAGGAAAAGAACAGGAACATTTCAAGGCTAAACTGGCTGAGATGGGTATTGAGATTATAGCCTTTAACCGTTCTGATTTTATTAAACAACCCCTGCATACCTGTTTACAAGATATACTATTTGAGCCCGGGGAAAATGAGTTTCGCGGTATAAAACGGCTGCAGCTAAAACTAAGCGACATGAAAAACAGCTATTTACCCGATAATGCAGTAGTTGGTCCTGGGATTGAATTGTTTCAAGCTTTAAATCGGAGTAGTAAGGAAATTCAGGGAGGTCGCCCGGTTGTATTTATCTGTCCTACCTATAGAACTCTGGTAAAATACAGGTTAATATTAAAAAGCTATTTTCGCACCTCGGTATTGCAAGAGCTACATGGTAATTTAAATCCCCGTTGGCTACAAACCTCAATTAACAAATTTAATCAGGGGGAAAATCGTATATACCTTGTAACCAAGGCATTTATCAATTATTATATGAAAACTAACAAACTACCAGCAAACCTCGAATACGTATTTTTGTTATGGTCCAATCACAATAATGAGAATAATATTGACTACTTGCACAGCCTTAATCTTGATAGCCTGGGAACAATAGAGGAACCGGTGATTATGCCGGGAAAACCTGATTTTGATAAGGGACGGCGTATACTGGTATACACTAATCGCAATAGCACTTTGCGCTCATTTACTTCCTCTAAGCAACGGCTAAGCATAGAAGCGGGTGTAAATGATATTCGCAAAAGAAATACCATCCGTCGTGCTTTTTTACAAACACCGAAAGGTTTATTGTTATCTGATGGAGTAAATACCAGTACCGGCAGACTAAGTAATACCGATGTTTTTTTTGCTGATATTCCCTATAGCATTTATGAAGCCCAAATGGTGTGGGATCAGCTTGCTGCTGGTCAAGATAAAGAAGCTTGGGCTCTTTTTGATGATGATGATTGGGATTTTAATCGGCACTACCTGCAGCGTACTTATCCTAATGCCGAACTGATACAAGAGACTCTGGCTTATTTCAAGCAACTGCAACGTAACCAGCTAAATACAGACATTGACAAACTTTGTTCCTCTATAGGAGATTATCTACAAACCGACTTTAAACCTGCGGATCTTATACCTGTATTACATATCATGGCAGAGCTGGGCTTGTGTGAGTTTAAGAAAAAAGGTAGTATTATGGCAATAAAGTTTATTAAACCCCATAAATCCACGGTTAATCTGGGAGATTCTCTCTATTACCTGGAAGGTCAGGTGGAAAAAAAGGAATTTAACCGTTGGGAACGGGAATTAAATAGAAATTATCGTGGTGATTAACATGATCCCATTAGCGCAGGCTATAAGTGAAAAAGTACAACAATATGAGGCGGATGCAGATATTCAGCTTATCCAGCGCGCTTATGATTATGCCTTGATGGCCCATTCAGGTCAAAAACGGATATCTGGTGAGCCCTATATCATACACCCGGTAGAAGTGGCGCTCATACTGACGGATATAGAATTGGACACTCCGTCAATTTGTGCTGCTCTTCTCCATGATGTGGTTGAAGATACCAATACTACCTACCTTAATATACTGAATGAATTTGGTGAAGAAATAGCTCTGCTGGTTGATGGGGTAACCAAATTAAATCGTCTGGATTTTGCCTCGCGGGAGGATGCCCAGGTTGAGAACCTGCGTAAAATGTTTATTGCTATGGCCAGGGACATAAGAGTTATACTCATTAAACTGGCTGACCGTTTGCATAACATGCGTACTCTTAACTACCAGAATGAACATAAACAAAAAGAAATAGCCCGGGAGACTCTGGAGATTTTTGCTCCCCTGGCCCATCGGCTGGGAGTTTTCAAATTTAAATGGGAATTGGAAGATCTGGCTTTTGCCTATTTAGACTCGGAAATGTATTATGAGATAGCTAAAAGGCTTAAGAAAAAACGCAAGGAACGGGAAGAATACGTTCATGAGATTATAGAGCAGATAAAAAAGGGCCTGGAACAGATAGGTATAAATGCTGACATAGCCGGCCGGCCCAAGAATATTTACAGTATCTACAAAAAAATGGTCAAACAACAAAAGGATATAGACGAGATATACGATAAAATTGCTATTCGTATCATAGTCAGTGAAATCAGGGAATGCTATGGAGTTCTGGGTATAATTCATACTATGTGGAAACCCCTTCCCGGGCGTTTCAAGGACTATATTGCCACCCCCAAGCCGAATATGTACCAGTCCCTGCATACCACCCTGTTGGGTAAGGGTGGGGAGCCCTTTGAGGTACAGATTAAAACATGGGAAATGCATCGTACGGCTGAATACGGTATAGCAGCCCACTGGCGCTATAAGGAAGGAATCAGCAGCACCCGGGAAAAGAAATTTGATGAAAAGCTGGCCTGGTTAAGACAGATACTGGAATGGCAGCAGGACATAAAAGATACCGGGGAGTTTATGGAATCATTGAAAATTGACCTTTTCGATGATACGGTTTTTGTGTTTACTCCCAAGGGAGCGGTGCTGGAACTGCCTAAAGGCGCCTGCCCGGTTGACTTTGCTTATCGGGTTCATACCGAGGTAGGACATAAATGTACCGGAGCCAAAGTGAATGGCCGTATAGTACCTCTGGACTATGCTCTGGCCAATGGCGATATTGTTGAGATAATTACTTCCAAGAGCTCTTCCGGGCCATCTCGTGACTGGTTGAACTTCGTTAAGACCTCATCAGCTAAGAGTCGAATCAAACAATGGTTTAAGAAGGAGAAACGAGAAGAAAATATAATCAAAGGACATGACCTTTTGGAGAAAGAATTAAAGAAAAAACACCTGAATCCCAAAGAGTTTCTTAAAGAAGACCAGTTACAGGAAGTAGCCAAACGGTTTAGCTTTGTATCCGTAGATAACCTTTATGCTGCTCTGGGGGATGGCGCTGTCAGTTCTACTCAGGTTTTAACCCGGCTTAAAGAAATGTACTTCCAGGACGCCCAGGTAGAAGACATTCTTAACGTACCGACCGGTAATACCGGAGTTACTCCTGATAATGGGACTAGTGCCTTGCGGATAAAGGGAGTTGACGGAGTAGCTATTCGTCTGGCTCATTGCTGTAATCCTTTGCCCGGAGATTCAGTATCAGGTTATATCACCCGGGGCCGGGGAGTTTCGGTACATCGCAACGATTGTCCTAACCTGCAAAATTACCTGCGCCAGGAGAAAGACCGCCTGATTGAAGTGGAATGGGCTGACAACCGGGGTACCTATATAGTAGAATTGGAAGTCAAGGCCTTTGACCGGGCCCGGCTTACCACTGATGTGATGACAGTAATTGCCGACACCCGGATTCAAATAAATTCGGTGTTTTCTCGAGTAACCCGTAATAACTTGGCAGTAATGAATTTTAAACTTGAGATTAAAGATATTACCCAACTTCAGGCAGTTATTCAGCGTATTCAACAAATTCCGGATGTACTGGAAGTCAGGCGAACTATGCCAGGCGAAATTAGGAGTGAATAAAATTGCGAGCAGTTGTGCAAAGAACTATCGGCAGCCGGGTTCTGGTAGACAACCAGGAAATTGCCCGTATTGATAAAGGCCTGATGGTTCTCTTAGGAATTAAAAAGGGCGATAGCATAGCAGATGCCGATTATTTAATGGACAAAATAATAAATCTACGGATTTTCCCCGATGGAAATGATAAAATGAATCTATCTCTGCTTGACATTGGTGGAGAAGTCTTACTGGTTAGCCAATTTACACTATGCGGAGATGCCCGTAAAGGTAGGCGCCCCAGTTTCTCCGACGCAGAATTACCCGATGCGGCTCTGCCCTTGTTTGAATATTGTACTGCCCAGTTGCAACAAGCAGGGGTAAATGTTCAAACAGGTGAATTTGGTGCTGATATGATAGTTAAAATAAATAATGATGGGCCTTGTACTATCTTATTAGATAGTGCCAGGCAGTTTTAAGGAGGTTTATTGGGGATGATTTTAAAAGGTCTGGAAATTGGCAGCATAGGGGTAAACTGTTATATTATCGGTTGCGAAGAAACCAAAGAAGCAGCTGTAATCGACCCAGGCGGTAACTCCCGGGCCATAAAAAAACTGCTGGATGAGAACGGGCTTACTGCTATTTATATAATTAATACCCATGGGCATATAGATCATATCGGAGGTAACCGGGAACTAAAGGAATTAACCGGTGCTGAAATTATGATTCACCAGAAAGATGCCAAAATGCTCACCAATGCAGTAGCTAACTTTTCATTTTTAATGGGTAGTAAGGTCACCAGTCCGGAAGCTGACCACTTCGTTAAAGAGGGGGATAAAATTAAGATAGGCAAAACGCTAGAACTGGAAGTTATAGAAGTACCAGGACACAGCCCCGGAAGTGTAGCTCTTAAAATCGATAATATTATTTTTGCCGGTGATGCCTTGTTCTATGGCTCCATTGGCCGAACTGATTTTCCGGGGGGATCACACAACGAGCTGATTACTAATATCAAGCAGAAACTACTCTGTTATGATGATGAAACTGTAGTCTATCCTGGTCACGGCCCCGCCACTACCATTGGATTTGAGAGACAGAACAATCCGTTTCTGTAGCATTATGAAAATTGTACAACTACAATGTTTATCATAAAAACCCTCGAGAGCAATTAACATTATTTGGAGAAAGAGAAAAAATATTCTCTCGAATTATTAAGATAATAATATCGATATCCTTTCTATAGCCGTCAGAAAAACAGGGCAGTAATTAGGTGCTGCCGGAGCTGGGTCAATATAACAAACCGTTTTTGGATGAGGTAATTTCCAGAGGTGATGAGATTATTTTAGCTACTGAACCAGTTGGAAAAATATCGAAATTAGAAACGTCCCCTTGTCTTCACGCCTTCTATTACTTCAAATCCGGGCGAAAAAGCATAATTATTGCGTGCCGAAAGTGCAAAAACCTATGATACTATACAAATGAGGTTAGATTTTGTCCCAGCCTGGCAAGCTCAGTCCCGTGGGTCTGTATATATAAGTCGCCGGAAAGGATACCATTACCGAATATGAGATGTTGCCTAGGTGTCAGCCCTAGAGACGAGTTTGCTATATGATAATATAATCTTTCCACTGTAAGCGTCGGAAGGATTTGCTGGATAAAATCCATAGACGCAAGATAGACATTAAATACTTCGTCATCATACTCTACCAGTTCCCTCTTGGTAATCATGGCCTGTCCGTATATAGTGCTTACATAATCCCCAGTCCTGAGGAAGACCGCATGTACCATTCTGGATAAGCCGACCAGTACCGTGTGTCCCAAAGAAATAGTCAACACAAACTGTTCCTTCTTATACTCCGGAGTTGTAGGCTTTGCTGTAATACGGACACAGGGCTCGGGACGCCGGCCCGCTACCATACCGACAACGTATACTTTTTGGCCGTCTATACTAAGAAGCGCGTCTCCCGATGTGGGAGCATTTGGTGTGGCCAGAGTCAGCAATTCTATCTGTTTGCTTCTTCCATCGGCAAGCATTATTTTTGTGCCCTTTGCAAAGCAAGTGGGCATATCAGCCACACTTCCGCCCGGATCGATCAAGTCGACATCTACCAAACCTCCGCTGATTACTCTGCCAATAGCTTCAAGGGAGAAGATACCCCGTTCTATAAAGGGGTTTTTTGTAGATAATTTATTCTGAGACCGGTCATCTAAAACCTTATTCATGAACTATCTCCTTTCTTAATTGTATTTAACAATGTATCCTTACAAAAATGAAAACTAGCGTCTATTGTTCTGCAACGGTTATTTACTGAAAATTCCGCCCGGATCCAAAATCATTATAATACCAAATCCATCTATTGTATATATTAGAAAATATTAGGACAAACAAAGCGATAGAATAAAGTCTGGGGACGCATAAAAAAAGGTAAATTGCATTCAAATGAGGTTGTTTTTACAAAAAAATAAAAATTCAACCGGGAGCAAAATTTGCTTTACATGGACATAATTATGTGCTAACATAAACCCAATCTATTTTTAAAAATGCTATGAAGAAGTAAAGTAGTTGCGTGGAATTATGCAGAGAGGGGATGTCACCGGCTGCAAGCATCCCTATAAAAAAGCACAGCGAAGTTCACTTCGGAGCACCAGGCTGAAACATATGCAAGTAGGTCGTGGCGGAACTCCCACCGTTAAAAGGGAGGGGATATCGGATAAACCTGTATCTTTTTATAAGCGGGCCTATATTGGCAAATTGGGTGGTACCGCGGGTAAGCAGAAGCTTCTCGTCCCATAGGGATGTGAAGCTTTTTTATTTAGGAACAGATTTTATCCCGTATTCTTAAAACAAGCGGCCGCAAGGCAAACTGGGTGGTACCGCGGGAAGTGTTTATTAACCTCTCGTCCCATAGGGATGAGGGGTTTTTATTATTTAAGGAGGTGTCCAACATGATTAAACTGGCCAGCAGGGAAGGCAGTGAGATGCTGGTTTCCCGAAATCATCAGGCTGAAGACAGCCAGATAAAAGTTAAAGGCTGTATTATCGGCTCAAATCAATTGGCAGTTATAGCAGGTCCCTGTGCCATTGAAAGTGAGGAAATTTTAAAAGAGACCGCCTTTAAGGTACGAGGGTGTGGCGCTTCCTTTTTACGCGGAGGAGCATATAAACCACGTACCTCCCCTTACAGCTTCCAGGGTTTAGGCGGAGAAGGCCTAAAAATACTGGCCCGGGTGGGGGAAGAGATGAATATGCCGGTGATTACAGAAGTTATGGATAGCGAAGATATAGAACTGGTGTCTGAATATAGCAATGTAATACAGGTGGGAGCTCGGAATATGCATAATTTCGCTTTGTTGCGCAAACTGGGAAAGACTGATAAACCAGTTATATTAAAACGGGGATTATCAGCTACCATCGAAGAATGGCTGCTGGCTGCAGAATATATCCTGGCCGGAGGAAATAAGCAGGTAATACTTTGTGAACGGGGAATTCGTTCGGCTGAACCCTGGACTCGTAACACTCTGGATTTATCCGCAGTGGCCCTGGTTAAAGAGCTGTCTCACCTACCGGTACTGGTTGACCCTAGCCATGCTACGGGGGTACGTAGCCTGGTTACTCCTATGGCCAAAGCTGCAATTGCCGCCGGGGCTGACGGCATTATGGTGGAAGTCCACCCCCATCCGGAGAAGGCCCTGTCCGATGGAGAGCAATCCCTGACTCCAAGAGGATTCAGCCAGTTAATGAAAGCAATTGAGCCCGTGGCCCGGGCTATAGGAAGGGGAGTACGTTAATGGCATACGCTGTATTAGGCCCGCATGGTACTTTCAGTGAGGAGGCGGCTAATCGTTACTGGGGCCATCGGGACGATATTATGGTAGCCACCAGTATACCCCAAGTATTTGCCCTGGTAGAGAGCGGCAGGGTCGACGAAGCCCTGGTGCCTCTGGAAAACTCTCTAGCCGGGACGGTTAAGGCTACTATTCAATGTCTACGAAATAGTCAACTAACTATTAAAGGAGAAATTCTTCTACCCATAAGGCAGGATTTGCTGGGAGGCAGAAAGTACGAATTAGGAGAAATTGAGCTGCTAATATCACAACCGATAGCTTTAATGCAATGCCAGACATTTGTTAGCAGGCACCTGCCCGGGGTTCGGACAGAAATTTGTGATAGCACCAGCCAGGCAGCTTTAACTATATGTCAGGAGTCCAGAAAAGCAGTTTCTATAGGTAACAGGCAAGCAGCCAACATCTATGGCCTGGAAATAATATACCCGGATATAGCCGAAGAAGGTAACGCTACCCGCTTTATTCACATTGGCCGAGAAAAAAAGGAAACCTTTAGAGACAAAGCCAGTATAATTTTCGCGCTACCGGACCGGGCGGGAGCTCTGTATGAAGTGTTGGGAGTCTTCGCCCAAAGAAGTCTAAATCTGAGTAAGATTGAATCTTACCCGGGGCAAAACGTCGGGGCGGGTTATTATTTTTATATCGAAGTTAATACTCCTACAGGAGAAGATCTGCAACCCGTACTTTACGAATTGCAGGGACTTTGCAGCTATATAAAATACCTGGGGTCTTACCGCAGGGCAGGATAATTAGTAATGAGGCATGAGGAGTAAGGACTGAGGAGAGAGAGGTGAGGCGTGAGGCATGAAGAGCGAACATCCGGATTGTCCCTGCTGTTTAGCCGGGAACCAAAAGAAACAGATGGACTATCCCCTGTGTTCGCCATAATATCCTCAGACGTCTGACTTCTGACATCCGAATTCCGCTATGAAAGGGGTGATGCGATCGATAGACTGGTTAATCTAAGTAGGATTTTAAATATGAATCTTATCGTGGTTATTACGGAAACACTCCGGGATAACAGGTACCTGGCAGGGAAGAGTTTACTTTTGCAATATTTTAAAAATATAAAATGAGAGGAGGTGACCCCTTCCGTAAAAACCCTGGATAAATGGCAAAGTTGACAAGCTAAAAGCCTTACTTTAGAATTATTCAAGTACTAATCATTCATTGTATACGTAGCATACGCAACCACTTACGAAAATAGACTACAGCGGTAATCCCTGTTAAATTATTTTTAAAATTTTCAGTGTATTCAGTGTCTATTTTCTTACTAATCTAGTTCGGAGGAGAATTCATGCAGCTTAAAGCCCCCAGGGGTACATACGATATTTTACCTCCTGATTCCAGCAAATGGCAATATATAGAGGGTATTCTGAAGGAAACCGCGGAAACGTTTGGTTACCGGGAAATTCGCACGCCTATTTTCGAGCATACGGAATTATTTGAGCGCGGGGTTGGTACCAGCACTGATATTGTTACCAAGGAGATGTATACCTTCAAGGATAAATCTTTGCGCAGTCTCACCCTGCGTCCGGAAAATACGGCCTCCTGTGCCCGGGCTCTGATTGAGCATAGCATTTACAGTGGTATAATGCCGGCCAAATGGTATTATATTGGGCCAATGTTTCGTTACGATCGTCCCCAGACTGGGAGATACCGGCAATTTCATCAGTTCGGGGTAGAGGCTTTTGGCAGCAATAGTCCCTATTTAGATGCGGAAGTTGTTATTCTTCTAATAGAGGTCTTAAAGCGTCTGGGTTTAAAGGAATATGAGCTACATATTAATTCGGTTGGGTGTATGCAATGCCGCGATGTTTACCGGCAAAAACTAATAAAACACATTACTCCGGTAAAGGATATGCTTTGCCCTGATTGCCAGACTCGCTACCAGCAGAACCCGTTACGGGTTTTGGACTGCAAAGAGAAGTCCTGTCACCAGGCTATAGTAAACTACCCCACCCTTTTTCAGCATCTGTGCAGTGATTGTGCTCGGCACTATGATATGGTTAAAGAAGCTTTGCAGGCCAATTCTATAGATTACCGGCATGACGATAATCTGGTTCGGGGACTGGATTATTACACTAATACTGCTTTTGAGATTCATATACCCGGTATTGGTGCTCAAAGTGCGGTAGGCGGAGGGGGAAGGTATAACGGTTTGGTGGAAGACTGTGGTGGCCCCGACTTACCGGGTATAGGATTTGCTATGGGTATAGAGCGCTTGCTGCTGGCCGTAAATACCCTTGCTGCAAAAGAACTGGAATCCGGAAACAGCGATGTTTTCATTGCTATTATGAATGATGATTATGAACTCCAGGCTGTGGAATTATTGACCTGTCTGCGCCGGGAAAATATTAGAGCTGAGAAAGATTATATGGGGCGCAGTGGACGGGCACAGATGAAATATGCGGATAAACTAGGGGCTAAAATGGCAATAATCATTGGTGACGATGAAATCCAACAAGGCTATTTTACTCTTAGAGATATGCAGAGCAAAGAGCAGGTTCAAATCGATAAGGACGAGATAATTGAATCTGTCAAAGATAGACTGGCTAAGTTTAGAGGAGGAAACGGGTAGATGAAGAGAACTCACAGGGCGACAGAACTTGATATAGAAAACGTTGGTGAAATAGTAACCCTTAATGGTTGGATTAATACCAGGAGGGATCACGGAGGCCTCATATTTATTGATTTACGGGATCGTTCCGGATTAATCCAGATAGTTTTCAGTCCTGAGGTAAACCAGGATGCCTTTCACCTGGCGGAACAGGTACGTAGCGAATATGTGGTAGCAGTGGAGGGTAAAGTTTGCAAAAGACCTCAAGAAACTGAAAACCCCAACTTAAACACTGGTAAAATAGAAATTTATGTAGAAAAGATGGAAGTTTATAGTGCTGCCCATACCCCGCCTTTCTATATCGAAGACGGTATTGATGTAGATGAAACCCTGAGACTGAAATACCGCTACCTGGATTTACGTCGTCCTGAGATGAGAGACAACCTTATGCTACGTCACCGAGTTATAAAAATAATGCGTGATTTTCTTGATAATAATGGTTTTCTGGAAATAGAAACTCCTATACTTACTAAAAGTACCCCCGAGGGAGCAAGGGATTACCTGGTTCCCAGCCGGGTACACCCAGGGCAATTCTTTGCTTTGCCCCAGTCACCCCAGATATTTAAGCAACTCCTTATGGTGGCAGGAATGGAGAGGTACTTCCAAATTGCCCGCTGTTTCAGGGATGAAGACCTGAGGGCCGACCGCCAGCCGGAATTTACCCAATTGGACATGGAAATGTCTTTTATAGATGAAGAAGATATCTTTACTCTGGTGGAAAAATTAATGCAGGAAATTTTTGCTGGCGGAACTTCACAGCAAATTAGCATACCGTTCCGGCGTTTATCCTATGAAGAAGCTATGGAGAAATACGGCAGTGATAAACCGGATATGCGCTTTGGATTGGAGATTCAGGATATTACCGCAATAGTTAAAGATGTGGATTTCAAGGTTTTTTCTGCTGCAGTTCAGGCTGGTGGAGTCGTTCGGGCTATCAACGCTAAAACTTGTGCTTCATTTACCCGCAGGGAGATTGACGATCTGGGTAAGATGGCAGTGCAGAACGGGGCCCGCGGTATGGCCTGGATAGTAGTGACTGAAAATGAGCTAAAATCACCGATTACCAAATTCTTCAGCGAGGAAAAAATACAGGAATTGCTTTCAGCGCTGGGCGCCCAACCTGGTGACCTCTTGCTCTTTGCTGCCGACCAACCTGACATAGTAGCGAGGGTACTGGGTAGTTTGCGTTTGGAACTGGGTAAGCGGCTTGGGCTCATAGATGAAGGTAAATTAGATTTTGTCTGGGTAGTAGATTTCCCCCTGCTTGAGTATGATACGGAGGAGAAACGTTATGTAGCAGTGCACCATCCCTTTACATCCCCCCGGACAGAGGATATTGATTTACTTGACAAGTCTCCCGGTGAGGTTAAGGCCAGAGCATATGACCTGGTACTTAATGGCACTGAAATTGGTGGTGGCAGTATCAGAATACATCGCCGGGATTGGCAGGAAAAAATGTTTTCCTTGTTAAACATAAGCCCGGAAGAAGCAGAAGATAAATTCGGTTACCTATTGGAAGCGTTTCAGTATGGAACTCCTCCTCATGGGGGAATTGCCTTTGGCATTGATCGCCTGTTAATGATAATGGCTGGTAGGCAAAGTATTCGTGACGTTATGGCCTTCCCTAAAACCCAGAGTGCATCATGTCCCATGACTGAGGCGCCTTCCGGCGTAAGCCCCAGGCAGTTACGTGAGCTGGCTTTGAAGATAAGAGATCAGTAGCATAAATGCCAGAAATGGTGCATAGTGGTGTATAGTAGTTTCTTGAAGAAGTATATAATCTGTGCTATATTCTAGTTAGCAAAAGTAATCTTAAAAAGTTGAAACCCCTGCTGTGTACGTGTGATTTGTCGTTAAGTTTTTGCCAACACCAAAAACCAGGGAACCTGGCTCTGTGCGAGGCTGTATACCCACATATCTGGTGGGAAACATTAATCGCATAGGAGGGTACCCACCTGCGATGCAGGTTTAAACTACGGCACCACGGCTCGGTGGGGTTTTGTTTTTCCGACTTCCGACATCTGACTTCAGAAAATGGTGGTATTTCATGCAAGAAGTGTTTTGTAGAACTGCAGTATTACTAGGTAATGAAGGGTTTAAAAAGTTACAGCAAAGCTCAGTGGCAATAATAGGCCTGGGAGGAGTAGGTTCTTATGCGGTTGAGGCTATAGTTCGTAGTGGCGTAGGCACGATAATTATAGTTGATGCTGACCGTATCGAAGCTAGTAATATTAATCGCCAACTTCCAGCACTACATTCTACCCTGGGTCAATATAAAACTGATGTAGTAGCTGATCGTTTACTAGATATAAATCCGTTACTAAAAGTTTACAAACATACCTGCAGATATAACCACCAGACCAGTAATCAGATTTTAAGAGAAAAACTCGACTATGTTATAGACGCTATTGATTCCCTGCCTGATAAGGTTCATCTCATTAAATCCTGCCTGGAGAAAAACATTCCTATAGTAAGTTCCATGGGGGCGGCGCAAAGGCTTGACCCCGGCATGTTAAAGGTGGCAGATATTAAAGACAGCCGGGTTTGTCCTATGGCACGTCGTTTAAGAAGAGAACTGCATAAAGAAAACATATATTCAGGATTCAAGGTAGTATTTTCCCTGGAGCCACCCCTTAAACCGGATGGTGAAACTGCCGAATTGGGAACCATAGCTACGGTCCCAGCTGCTGCTGGCTTACTTCTGGCCTCGGTAGTTATTAACGAACTATTGGTCTAAGCGTAAGGGTTAAGAGGGAGAGTAGTATATGCAACCAACTGGGCAATCGCTTATGCAAATATACCATACCCTGCTGGAACACTTTGGGCCACGAGGGTGGTGGCCGGCAGATTCTCGCCTGGAGGTTATTTTCGGGGCAGTTCTCACCCAGGCGGTAGCCTGGAAAAATGTCACCCGGGCTATCGGCAATCTAAAATCGGCCCATCTGATTGATATAACTGCCATTTTAAACATTAATGAAGAGGATTTGGCCCAATATATTAAGCCGGCCCTTTACCACCGGCAGAAGGCCAGAAAGCTAAAAGCGCTTATGACTTTTATAGCTACAGAATATAATGGTGACCTTGATTTAATGTTTACCGAACCTCTTCCCTTACTGCGGAAAAAGCTCCTGGCGGTATGGGGGATTGGGCCGGAAACGGCTGATTCTATTCTGCTCTATGCTGGTGATAAAACTATTTTTGTAGTAGACACCTATACTAAAAGAATTTTTTACCGTCTGGGAATGGTGGATGAAAATATTTCTTACCAGGAAATGCAAGAATATTTACAGCACCATGTACCCTCTGATTCTTATATATATAATGAATATCACGCACTGCTGGTGGGACTTGGTGCCAATTACTGCAAGAAGAGCAGACCCCTCTGCAATCAATGTCCCTTACTAAAATTCTGTAAATATTTGACTCACTTGCAGGAAAAATACTGAAGGAGGTAGAATGAATGTCATACTGGGATAAAGAAAAAGAATGTATGCCCCGTAAAGAACTGGAAGAACTTCAGCTTAGAAGGTTGAAGGAGACAGTTTATCGGGTCTATGCTTTTGTCCCTGCTTATAAAGAAAAAATGGACCAGGCTGGAATTAAACCTGAGGATATCAAAACCCTGAAGGATTTACAGAAACTACCTTTTACAACCAAACAGGATTTGCGAGATAACTATCCCTTTGGCCTGTTTGCCTTACCAATGAGTGAGGTAGTGAGAATTCATTCATCTTCAGGCACTACTGGTAAACCTACAGTAGTAGGTTATTCCAAAAAGGATATTGATATCTGGTCAGAATTAATGGCCCGAGCTTTAACCAGCGCTGGGGCAACCCGTTATTCGGTAATTCAAAATGCCTATGGCTATGGGCTGTTTACCGGCGGTCTGGGTGTTCATTATGGAGCAGAAAAGATAGCCGCTTCGGTGATACCCAGTTCTGGTGGTAACACAAGGAGACAGATAATGTTGATGCAAGACTTTGGAACTACAGTATTAACCTGTACACCTTCTTATGCCTTATTTATGTACGAAGTTATGCAGGAAATGGGGATAGAACCGCCAGACCTTAAACTCAGGGCAGGCATATTCGGAGCTGAACCGTGGTCGGAAAATATGCGCCGGGAAATCGAGAACAAACTGGAAATAGATGCCTATGACATTTATGGATTAAGCGAGATTATTGGGCCGGGGGTAGCTATAGAATGTGCAACCAAGCAGGGGTTGCATATTGCCGAAGACCATTTCCTGGCGGAAGTAATTGACCCTATTAGTCAAGAAGTTCTCGATGAAGGTAGTCAGGGAGAGCTGGTTATAACTACTATAAGCAAAGAAGCCTTGCCCATTATACGTTACCGTACGCGGGATCTAACCAGTCTGGATAAAAACATATGTGATTGTGGCCGAACCCATGTCAGGATGCAAAAGGTCTTGGGCCGCTCCGATGACATGGTTATTATCAGGGGGGTAAATGTTTTCCCATCTATGGTGGAGAGCGTCCTTTTAAATATACCTGGGGTAGAACCACATTATTTACTCATTGTTGACCGCAAGGGTAATTTGGACCAATTGGAAGTGCAGGTAGAGGTTTCTGAACAGCTTTTTAGCGATGAAGTTAGAAAGCTGGAAGAATTAGGTGCTATAATTGCTAAAGAGATGGAAAGTGCACTAGGTGTTAACGCTAGAATTCGCCTGGTGGAACCCAAGTCTATAGAAAGAAGCGAAGGCAAGGCAAAGAGAGTTATTGACAGAAGAAATATTTAAGGAGGTAGACTATATGGCCAAGCAGATATCAGTTTTTCTCGAGAATAAGGCAGGCCGTCTCTCTCATGTTACCCGGGTACTCGGGGACGCTGGAATAAACATCAGAGCCCTCTCCGTTGCCGATACATCTGATTTTGGAATACTGCGTATTATTGTTAACGATCCGGCCCGGGCCTACCGCATACTAAAGGATGCTAGCTTTACTGTTAGCGAAACCGAGGTTATAGCAGTTCAGGTATCTGATTCACCCGGAGGACTGGCTGCGGTACTTGAACAAATGTCGGAAGCTAATCTTAATATTGAGTATTTATATGCTTTTCTGGGTACGTCAGAAAACGACGCTCTGGTAGTCTTTAAAGTTGAAGATATAGATAAAGCTTGTGCTACATTTAAAGAAAAGGGGATAAAGTTTATTGATGAGAAACAGCTCTATGAGCTGTAGAGGATTTGGAGTGCCTTTAACAAGGCACTCCAGATATTTATTTTAGGAATTTACCGTTTTTATCCTTCATATTAATTACAATCAACATCTTATTGATTATTCTAACTAATCATGTCTTATCCGTACTAACACTTCTTTAGTATCCTAAGAGTATTTTCCATCACCAGTCGCAGTTTAATTGTACCAATTTTCGCAAAATTGAAACAAAAAGGAGGTGAAACCATGAAAAAAGCTATTGGTCTCGGTCTCCTTGTGGCAATATTTTTCGCAATATTCGTTTTATTGCAAGATTACCTGGGGACCAGTGCATTTTATATGGCTGCAATAGCAATGGCCATGTTTACGGTACTGGGACCCTTGGGAGACTATTTCAAAACTGCTATTGCCATATTGATAGGGGTGGTTGTAGCATTGGCCGGTATGATAATTCTGGCAGTTAAAATGCCCTTACCACCAGATAACCTGCTCTTTGTTGCTCTTATTTCGGGTGTGTCGCTTTTCCTGCTGGTATTAATATCTACCGCAGGTATGCGAATAGATGCCATGTTCCTTGGGTGGGCAGCTTACCTGGCTGCAGTGTTTAGCACCTATACCACTAACACTCCAGCCATGGCAACCCTGGCGTTGCCGGCTGCTGTAGGAGTTAGCGTATCTTTATTGCTGGGACTTTTTATGTCGCTCCTGGTGATGAAGATAGCAATGGCGGTAAATCAGTAAGCAGGGGAAAGGGGGGATAAGATTTGTTGAAACGCAGTAAGTTTAGAACTTTTATAATTCTCTTGACGGTTATGATGCTGATTTTAGCACCAGTTGCCGGAGTCTACGGGCAGAACGGAGTTATCCAAGACAACGAACTGGTCGTTACCCAACTTGGAGACAACGGGCAAATAGAGAGCATACAGGTGCTGAATAATCTGCATATTGCCGGCGGGGGCGTTTCAACCATAGAAGATGGTAAAAACTACAGTGTAACCTCGGTACGTAACTTGTACAGTACGCAGAAGATTGGACAAAAGGATAGCAGCTTAAGCGTAAAAACCACTTTGAAAGACGCTGATTCTTACGAAGATTTATACTATCTGGCCAGTATTGACAAGAAAGAAATACCGAGGATAAAAATGCCGGTCAGCGTTCAAGTAGACTATTATCTAGATGGTCAAAAAGTTAAACCATCAAACATCTATGGAAAAAGTGGTCATTTGAAGATTGTTTGTAACCTGGAGAATACTACTGGTGTAGAAAAAGAAATTGAATACCAGGATTCCAAGGGGAATCCGGCTAAAACCAAGGCTACTGTTTTTACACCTTATGTTGTATCTCTGTCCGGTTGGGAGTTTGACAATAGCAAATTCTCCAACATTAAGGCCCCCGGAGTAGCCGGGGAGTCGCCTGAAGGGGTTATGGTTAATGTACAGGGGATTACTCAAGTAAACTGGAGCGTTCCTCTGGTACCGCCCAAGTATCCTGCCAAGCAGTATACGGTTCTAGAAGCGGACGGGAAGAATATGGAACTACCCAGTTTTAAAATCGCAGTTATCCCTATAGTACCTACAACTGCTGAGATTGACAATATACCAACCATCCATGAGAGTTTTCTCAAACTCTATGACGGCTTTGACCAGATTCAAAACGGTGTCGGTGCCAGGGAAAAAGATGCCACACTGTTATTTGGTCTGGGTGCCATTAAAGATGGAGCTGAGAAGTTAAGTGGTGGTTTAGGAAGTCTGATTGATAAAATGAAAATCATCAGGTTTGGTATAGCTAATCCAGCGTTTAGTGCTGCTACCTATAATGCTAATACGGGTACAGATGCTAATGGTAATAATCCTGGGCTAAGGGATGCAGTAGGCTTATTGAAAGCTGGGGTTGAGGAACGTGCCCTCCCTGCTTACAAACTTCAGGCAATGATACTGGGTATGTTGGAACAAAGTATTGGTAAAAGTGGAGAGGCAGTTCAAGAACCTAACGAAAGTACTAGTATAATGAATGATGTTGCTTACCTGAAGAGTCAGGTTCCGGCACCACAGCAAAAAATCATTAGTGATAACATTGAACCTAAACTTAATCGCCTGGCTGGTAACATTAAGGTATTTAGTAACGGTGGCAACATGATTACATCTTCTGGATCCATGCCATTTCCAGCCAGTGTGAAGGCACTGGAAGAAGGCAGTACCTCAACCCTGGCTGCGCTGAACAAAATCGATGGTGGTCTGGCTATGATGGAACTGGGTATGGGTGCTGTGGATAAGAACGGTAAACCAGTTAAAGTAATGATGAATGGTCAACCTGGTTCTATTCTCTATGCTCTTGCCTATATGCAGGATTCCATAAATGGACAATTGGTACCGGGAATAACCAAACTGCAAGAAGGAACAGGTCAAATTGGTACCGGGGCCGGTACTGCCAAAGAGGCTATCAGTGGCGGTCTAGAGACCTTTGAATCAATCCCTGCCATAGTTTCGGCTCTGGAGGAGAATGCCAGCCTGGCTGATACATTCCTGGGTAAACCGGCTGGAGCAACCGGAACCGTTGCTTATATCTTCCAGACCCCGGAAGTCAGCCAAGAAACACATGCTATGAAGTATGGACTGGGTGCTTTGGCCGTAGTATTAATACTCTTGATAGCGATCGGAAGACCGCCCAAACAGGCTTTTGAAGCCCCAGCTGAACATGCATAATAAAGAATGGAGGAATTATAAACATGAAGAGAAAATGGATAGTAATGCTTGCTATGGTAATGTTATTTGCATTTACAGCCGGTGTAGTAGCAGCACCTGCTGTACAGCAGATAACTGCCAATTTGGCTACTGACTTTAATTTTACTTTAGATGGAAAAACCTGGGCGCCAAAAGATGCTGATGGTTCTACTATGTACCCCATTGTTTACAAAGACCGTACCTATTTACCGGTAAGGGCCGTTGGAGAAGCTCTGGGAATTAAGGTTGATTGGGACAACGATACTCGTACCGTTATACTGGGTGAAGCTGCAGTAGCTCCGGTACCCAAGGAGGAACCTAAAAAAGAAGAACCCGTGAAAGAAGAGCCTAAAAAAGAAGAGCCTGTTAAAGAAGAACCCAAGCCAGCTGCTGAACTGGCCATTAGCCCTGCTGGAGCCGACTACAATAAGAACAACGAAGCCGATGTACCTATTAACGTTACCTGGGGTAGCGCAACCAAAATTACTGCTATTAATGCATCAGCCATGGGTGGTGCTTTAAAATTCGATCTTGAAGAGGGAACTCATTATATTATCAAAGATAATGGAGATGGTACTGGCATACTAACAATTAAGACTGCGCTTACCGGTAAATTACCTATACCGATTACGGCAGTTCCTGATGGCACCGAACTGACCCTAACAATCAAATTCGACCAGGGCGAAAAGACTTTCGTCATTAAAGTAGTCAGCTAAAACATAATTTAACATACCTTAACCCGGGGTTGTAAAAACTCCGGGTTTTTTAATACATAAGTTTGATTTTTTTGATTTTGATATCGATAATAGTTCGAAAGAATAAGTTAATCCAAGGAGATATTGGAATGTTTGAATATAAAGGACATATACACATACACTCTCGTTATTCTGACGGTGGTGGCAAGGTTAAACAGATAGCTGCCCGGGCAGCTAAAGCAGGACTTGATTTTATAATTGTTACCGATCACTGCAACCTGGATGGGCTATATGCAGGAGAAGAAGGATATCAGAGCGGAGTGCTGGTAATGATAGGTATGGAAGTTAACCAGGAATGCAGTCATTACCTGGCCCTGGGGGTGAAAGAAGTGGTCGCCAATAATGATCAAAATCCTCAAACCGTGATTGATGAGGTAAATCGTCAAAAAGGTATTGGAATTATTGCTCATCCCTTTGAAAAAGGTTCTCGCTATTACCAAAAGGGTCGTACTTATGAATGGAAGGACTGGGGGGTTAGTGATTTTCAGGGTATTGAAATATGGAACTACATTTCCCAGTTCCGGGATGCCTGTACCAGCATCTTAAAAAGCATTTACCTTATATTTAATCCGGTTGCCGGGCTAAGCCGACCGTGTCACCGAGCTTTAAACATCCTGGACAGGTCACAGGCAAAGGGGCATAAGGTTTTTGCCTATGGAGGTTCTGACGCCCATGGCATAAGAATTAAAGTAGGCTGGTTACCGGTAAGTATTTCGCCTTATAACCTGTGTTTCAAACTAATTAATACGCATATTTTATGTAAAAGAGAATTTTCGGGCGACCTGCATTTTGATAAAGAACAGGTATATGAAGCCCTAGGAGAGGGATGTTCATGGATTGCATGTGATTATTACCGGCCCAGTGATGGGTTTCGCTTTGAACTACGCAGTGATACTGGAACCTGGCCAATTGGAAGTTCGGTTAAATTTACAGCGGACCTTAAGTTTTATGTTAAAACCCCTGCTTTAGCCAGGGTAGTGCTGTTATGTAATGGCCGTTACCAGGAAACAAGTCAGGGAAAAATTCATTTCTTTACCAATCTTCAACCCGGGGTATACCGGATAGAAGCCTATTTAAAAGATAAATTCCGCTATCGCCCCTGGATATACACTAATCCGATCTGGATCAATTAGAAAATAGATTGTTTCACCCCTTACTCCTTACTACCCATGACCCGGGATTCAGGTTTTACCGTGGAGCAAATAAATTAAAAGTCATGTACAAAATAGGACTGTTGATTCATTTTATCCAAGGGAGATAATAATCGTTATATTGATAAACCCCGCGATTATCAGGGATTACCGACGAATTATAAGTGAGAGCTGCAAAAAAAAGATTAAGTTACAATTTTCACAAAGAAGGATATTTACAAGAAAAGGTAGAATAAAGTGGTGTAAAGTGGGGAGAAGTGGAACGCCATCCCAAATTTATCTGATAGGGTGGAAGAAAGATGTTTCTGGGTGAATACCAACATTCCCTGGATGCAAAAGGAAGAATAACTATTCCTGCTCGGTTTCGCGACCAATTGGGGGAGAAGTTTGTTGCCACCAAGGGGTTGGATAATTGTATTTTCCTTTATCCAATGGAAGAGTGGAAAACAATTGAAGAGAAGCTGAGATTGTTGCCTTTTACCCGGGCAGATGTGCGGTCTTTTGCTCGCTTTTTCTTTTCTGGTGCTTCGGAAATGGAAATAGACCGCCAGGGGCGTACACTTATCCCTGTAAATCTGAGGGAATATGCCAGTATTGATAGGGACCTGATTATTATCGGTGTTGGTAGTAGAATTGAGATTTGGTCCGCTATTAATTGGGGAAGATATACCCGGGAGGCGGAATCATCCTATGAGGAAATAGCAGAAAGCATGGTTGATCTAGGTATATAGGAGGAATCTTGTTTTGCACCAACCAGTCTTACTCCAGGAAACTATAGATTATTGGTTGACTGACCCCAATGGTGTATATGTGGATTGCACCCTGGGTGGGGGAGGTCATTTAAGACACCTAATTAAATTTTTAAGTACTAAAGCCCAAATAATAGCTATAGATCGCGATAAAGAAATTCTTGAAGCAAGTAGAAAAAAGTTAAATTTACCGAATATAACATTTATCCACGAGGATTTTCGTTATTTATCTCAAATATTGTCTGGATTAAATATTAGTAAAGTTACTGGAGTACTTTTGGATCTGGGTGTTTCTTCTATGCAACTGGATACTGCTAGTCGCGGGTTTAGTTATCATGAAAATGCAGGGCTGGATATGAGAATGAATACCGAACAAAGGCTAAATGCCACAGAAATAGTAAATCATTTCAGCGAAGAAGAGATTGCTAGAATAATATACGATTATGGTGAAGAAAGATATGCCAGGAATATTGCCCGTTCTATAGTAAAAAACCGCCAGGAAAAAGCAATCAGTTCTACCTTAGAACTGGTTGATATTATAAAATCTTCGGTTCCTGCTCGTTATAGTCGAGAAAAACATCCGGCCAGACGCACTTTCCAAGCGTTAAGGATAGCTGTTAATAGCGAACTGGAAGCTGTGCAGGAAGTTTTGCCCCAAGCCGTAAAACATTTAGTTACCGGTGGAAGGCTATGTGTAATTACCTTTCATTCACTAGAAGACCGCATAGTAAAAAAATTTATGCAAGAACAGGCTCGGGAATGTATTTGCCCACCTGATTTTCCGGTATGTACCTGTGGGCATAAAGCCAGTTTAAAACTATTTAGCAGAAAACCTCTGTTACCAGATGAGAACGAATGTTACCAAAATCCGCGGGCACGCAGTGCCAAACTCAGGGTAGCAGAAAAAATATAGTTCTAAGATTAGGGGAGGCGGAATATTATGCTACAAGCGAGCCATGCTCACCAGGTCGAGTTTCATCATTCATATGCTGAGAATCAGAAGCAGCCTGTGCGTAGAATCAAGAGAGTCTATAAAAAAACCAGCTCCCAAAAAACAATCTTATTAAAAACCGGTTTTGCTCTATTCGTTTATGCACTTTTAGTTGTTTATCTATGTATAAAGGTTTCAACTATGGGGTATGAAATAGTTCGACTGGAAAAAGATATAGATAAACTTCAGGCTTCTAATCATATGATCGAGTTTAAGATAGCTGAACAGGTTTCATTAGATAGAGTAGAAATGCTGGCTACTAAAAATCTGGGAATGTGCAAACCGGATGTAAGCAGGTCTATTGTGGTTGCAGCTCAGAAACCGGAACCAGTGGACCTAGCCAGCCAAACGAGTGTCGCTGATATTAATCAGAACAATACTAAAATAGGAGAAAAAACACTACAAAAACTATATTCTAATTTGATGCTGCTGGCGGAAAAAAGGTAATCCAAGAAAAATGAGGTGCATTATATGCAAACAACAAGTTTGCTGGTAAGAAAGCGTATAGCAGCGCTTTTTTTCTTATTTACACTAGGAATTTTTTTGCTGGGTGGTAGAGTTTTTTGGGTTCAATTTGTTCGGGGAGCTGAGCTTTCTGAGAAAGCAGAGCAGAATCGTATGCGTGATGAACCGGTGGCATCAAAGCGGGGTATTGTTTATGACCGTAACGGAAATGAATTGGCCATATCGGTTAGTACTGATTCCGTCTGCGCTTATCCAGCAGATATTTTAGCGTCTAACAAAAAAAAGGAAATTGCTTATAAGCTGGCTGAATTATTAGAAATGGATGAAGAAAAACTTCTAAAAACTTTGACTAAAAGAACTTCATTTGTTTGGGTCAAGCGACAGATAAAACCGGATCAGGCACAAAAAATTAGAGAAATGGATTTGCCTGGAATCAGGCTCACCGAGGAAAGTCATCGTCAATATCCTAATGGTATATTCTGCAGCCATGTACTGGGAATATCCGGGGTTGATAATACGGGATTAGAAGGTATCGATCATTATTATGATGAATTGGTCGGGGGTAGCAAAGGGCGTATTGTTATCGAAAAGGATGCTGCTAACCGTAACATACCAGAGGCTACCCATGAATATATCAGCCCGGTTGATGGTGCCAATTTAATTTTAACCATTGACGAAACTATCCAGTATATTGCTGAAAGAGAACTTGAAAAAGTATTTAAAGAACGTGGAGCTAAAGCAGCAGCAGTAATCGTAATGGACCCTGCTACTGGCGAGATACTAGCTCTAGCTTCCCGTCCAACTTTTGACCCCAATAATTATGGGGAATATCCAGCCTCTAACCGCCGAAATTTTGCTATAAATGATGCTTATGAACCCGGCTCCACTATGAAAATAATTACTGCAGCCATGGCTATGGAAGAAAAAGTTGTTGATGGGGAAAGCCGTTTTTTCTGTCCAGGTCATGTGAAAGTTGGCAAAGAAACCATTAGTTGTGCCAATGGTAAGGCTCATGGAAGTCAAACGTTTGCTCAGATAGTAGAAAATTCGTGTAATGTAGGATTTGTTCAGGTAGGACTGGATATTGGAGTGGAAAAATACTGCCAATATATTAATGCCTTTGGTTTTGGTAAATTAACTGGTATAGACCTGCCTGGTGAGGCCGAAGGAATACTAGTACCTCAGGCACGGGCAAAACAGATTGACCTGGCGGTTATGGCCATGGGGCAAGCTAATGCGGTTACTCCTATACAGTTAACAACGGCTGTAGCGGCGGTAGCTAATGATGGAAAATTAGTTAAGCCTCATCTGGTTAAACAAGTTATTGATAATAACGGTAAAGTTATTAAAAAGTATGAACCGGAAGTAGTCCGCCGAGTGATATCAGAAGAAACAGCTCACCAATTGTGCTTAATTCTGGAAGGCGAAGTTACTGTTGGTACCGGGCTAAATGCTTACATAGAAGGTTACCGGGTGGCCGGCAAAACTGGTACGGCACAGAAGATTAAGCCTGGTGGTGGTTATCTTACCAACGAGCACGTGGCTTCATTCGTTGGTTTTGCTCCCGCGGTTAATCCTCGCCTGGTATGCATGGTGGTAGTTGATGCACCGCAGGGATATCCCTATTTTGGTGGCTGGGTTGCTGCACCAGTTTTTAAGAACATCATGCAGGATGCTCTCCATTACCTGGAAGTTCCCAGGCATAAATCGCAAGAGAATGACAAAACGCTCGATAAGGTGGAATATATACTAGTTCCTGATGTGGTAAATTTACCCTTGGCAGAAGCGATATCATTATTAAATGCTCGGGGTTTGAAAGTAAAAGTTAGTGGCAGTGGAAATATTGTATGGCAACAGACACCCCAACCCAGAACTAAACTGCAACCAGGGGCGCAGGTAATAATATCTCTGTCCCCTTTTGACAAAGATGACAAAGATAGCGAAGTAACTATACCTGATTTACAAGGAAAATCTATGCGAGAGGTAGCCAAAATTCTATCAGATTTGGGGCTTCACCTTATCCCTGAAGGACATGGTCTGGCTTATGAACAATCACCTGCTGCTGGGAAAGTTGTAAGCCGGGGCTCAAGCATTAAAGTAAAGTTTCAGCCAGTAGGTGAGTAGGGTTAATACAGAAATAGACACAAATAACAAAGCTTCTTGTAAATGACGCAAATTTATTATTTAATTAATTGTTTAGAATGGGGAGTAACAGGATAAGGATAAGGGTAAGGGTAAGGGCACTTCTCCCTTACTCTACATGCTGGTTCTCACTCTTTGGCAATTTTAATCTGTGCTTATATGTCTTCCTCGGCACCAGAGATAAAATACCATTAACCTGAGTGAAGGCTGGGTTGAATACCGATTATGTGTACCTCTGGCACATGAAAGGAGGAAAGATAGATGCGGTTGGATAAGTTATTAGCTGGAATTGAATATACTATTATATCTGGTAACCTCGATATAGATATAAAAGGTATAGCTTATGATTCACGTCAGGTTAAACCAGGATATCTGTTTGTCTGCATCAGTGGTTTCAAAACTGATGGGCATCTATTTATAGAACAGGCATTAAAAAATGGTGCCAAAGCTATTCTAATAGAGAAGACTATTGACATAATTGACGCTACCGTAATAAGGAGCTCAAACAACCGAAAAGCCATGGCCCTTTTAGCTTCCAACTTTTATGGTCAACCTTCACATAAAATGAGAATAATAGGTATAACTGGAACCAATGGTAAAACTACTACCACCCATTTAATAAAAGCTATTCTCGAAGAAGCGGGTATGAAAACAGGTCTAATAGGTACATTATATGCCCGGGTAGCTGATAAAACTATGGATTTTGGACATACCACTCCAGAAGCTCCTGAAGTTGAAAGTTTTATGGAAATTTGCCGTAAAAATAATGCTCAGTATGTACTGATGGAAGTTTCATCTCATGCTCTAGACTTATACCGGGTAAGCTGTATAGATTTCAACATAGCAGTTTTTACGAATCTTACCCAGGATCATCTAGATTATCATAGTAATATGCAGGAGTACCAGGTAGCCAAGCTCAAACTATTTGAAATGATATCTCCTGGCAAAAACAATTATACAGTGGTAAATACTGATGATACTTATGCCGGGAACTTTATCCAGGCTTCAAAAGTACCGGTAATTACTTATGGATTAAACGATAATAGTGATATAAAGGCTGAGAATGTTCAAATTGATCTTAAAGGTAGTAAGTTTAAACTTTGTTTTCATGGTGTAAATTTTAATATTAACATGAAATTAATCGGTATGTTCAGTGTTTACAACGCTCTGGCTGCAATAGCTATTGCCTTAAAAGAAGGAATTAGTCCTGAAATAATAAAAAAAGCACTGGAAAAAGTAAATGGGGTTCCCGGACGGTTTGAACAGGTAGATGAAGGGCAAAATTTTACCGTAGTAGTTGATTATGCTCATACCCCAGATGGTCTAGAAAACATACTCAGAACTGGTCGCGAATTAACTAGCCATCGCCTTATAACGGTATTTGGTTGCGGAGGGGATCGGGACCGGGGGAAACGTCCATTAATGGGAGAAGTAGCAGCTCGTTATAGCGATTTTTGCATAGTTACCTCTGACAACCCTCGTAGCGAAGACCCTGAAGCCATAATAAACGATATCATACCTGGTCTGGACCAGGTAAAAGATTCGCGCTATGCAATTATTAGTGACCGACGGGAAGCTATTAACCACGCTGTACACCTGGCTCGCCCTGGGGATCTGGTAATAATTGCCGGCAAGGGACACGAAACTTACCAACTGATTAAAGACAAAGTACTTGATTTTGATGATAGGAAAGTTGCCTCGGAATTTTTGAAAGGATTGGGCAAATAGTGCAAGTAAGCCTGAAATTCGTTTGTCATAGTATAAATGGACGGATTATAGAAGGAAATGATAAGCATATTATAACCAGCATTACCACCGATTCGCGTAAAGTTGAAGAGGGAGCGCTTTTTATTGCTTTGGTAGGAGAAAAATTTGATGGCCATGAATTTGTTCAAACAGCTCTGGAACATGGTGCTTATGCTGCGGTAGTATCACGGGTTACTGATATTCTTTTACCTGAAGGTAAAACCCTTATCCTGGTAGACGATACTCTACAGGCTTTGCAGGATCTAGCATCTTCCTATCGCAAATGTTTTGATATACCGATAATAGCAGTAACTGGCAGTGTAGGCAAAACCACCTGTAAGGAATTAGTGGCTTTATGCCTGTCCTCTACCTGGAAAATACTAAAAACAAAAGGGAACTATAATAACGATATCGGTTTGCCCCTGACCTTGCTACAACTTGATAGGAGTTATGAAATGGCGGTAGTAGAAATGGGTATGCGGGGGTTGGGTGAAATACAGCGCTTGGCAGCCATTGCCCGGCCCAAATATGCCCTTATAAGCAATATTGAACCTGTACACCTGGAAACAATGGGGAGTTTGGAGAATATTACCCGAGCTAAATGCGAAGTATTAGCGGAAATACCGGAGGACGGTTTTGCCCTGATTAATGGCGATTATAAGCTACTAATAGAGAAAGCCAGGGAGTATTCTTGCCGAAAATATACCTTTGGCTATAATAATGATTGTGATTTTCAACTAGTAGACTGCCAGATAAGACATTCGAAGATGAAAATAAAAATGCGCTGGCAAAATCAACTTAAAACCTTGCTTTTTCCATTGCCAGCCCGAAAGCTGGCTCTTAATGTCGTAGCAGCTACTTCTATGGCCTACTTGCTGGGTATAAAAACGGAATCCATAAAAAGCAGTTTGATGAATTATAAACCTAGTGGTAACCGTTTGAATATTATTAACCTGGAAAGTGGCGGAGCAGTTATTAATGATACTTATAACGCCAACCCGGTTTCCATGGCGGCAGCCCTGGAAACTGGCCGGGAACTTGCTACTCCCGGTAAATACCTGGCTGTTTTGGGAGATATGTTTGAGCTGGGCGACCTGGAAACCGAAGCCCACCTAAAGGTTGGACGGATTGCCTATACCTCGGGGGTAGACCTCCTAATTACGGTAGGTGATCTGGCTCAAAATATAGCCTGGGGGGCACTGGAAACGGGCATGAATCCGAAACAGGTATGCCATTTCCTAACTAAAGCGGAGGCCCTGGAATACTTGCAGACCAGGGTTGATAATGAATGGACCCTACTATTCAAAGCTTCCAGGGGCATGCAATTGGAAACCCTGGTTGAGGAGCTATTTGCCAAAGGATGTTTGCGTAAAGCCATTAAATAGTGAGGCGTGAGGGGTAAGGGGTATATTATGTATACAGGGAGGTTTCTGATTGCAGGGATATGTAATAAACACATTAATTGCTGCCGTAATAGCTATAGTAGTTTCTGCGCTTATGGGACCCTTAATGATACCATTTTTACAACGGCTGAAAGTGGGACAGAACATAAGGGAGGAAGGGCCGCAGCGGCACTATGCCAAAGCAGGCACACCTACTATGGGTGGCATAATTGTTATTACTGCAGTAATGGTAGCTACATTTATCATGGCGGGCACTAGTTCGCAAGCGCTTAGTGCAGTGTTTGTAATGATTGCATTTGGAGCTATTGGATTCTGGGATGATTATATTAAAGTGGTGCTTAAGCGCTCTCTTGGTTTACGGGCTCGGGAAAAACTATTATTGCAACTATTAATTGGACTCTTATTTGGATTACTATTAGTTTATTATTTTAATCGGGGAACAGAAATTATTATCCCATTTAGTGGAACCATCATCGATTTAGGGTATATATATATCCCATTTCTTATACTGGTACTAATTGCCACCTCTAATGCTGTGAATCTGACCGATGGATTGGATGGACTGGCCTCTGGGGTTACCTTTTTTGTTGCCCTGGCTTATGCTATGGTCTGCCTTATGATTTCAAATTATCAGCTTACAGTATTTTGTGGAGCTCTGGCCGGAGCTTGTATTGGTTTTCTGATTTTTAACCATTACCCTGCCCGGGTATTTATGGGAGATACTGGTTCGATGGCTTTGGGTGGAGCGATAGCAGCAGTTGCGGCTCTAAGTCGTTCTGAAATTGCCCTACTTATTATTGGCGGGGTGTACGTAATTGAGGCTCTGAGTGTGATTATTCAAGTAGTTTCATTTCAGACTACTGGTAAGCGAGTTTTTCTGATGAGTCCTCTGCACCATCATTTTGAACTAAGAGGTTGGTCGGAGACCAGAATAGTCAAAGTTTTTTCTGTGATATCCCTTCTTTTTGTTATAGTGGGACTATTGGGGTTTAAAGGTATTGGAATTAGATAGGAAGTGTAATTATAGTGGAGTTTAAGGGCAAGAGAATTCTAGTAGTGGGAATAGCCCGTAGCGGAATAGCCGCAGCTAAATCCCTGAGCAAAAGGGAGGCTATTCTTTTTGCTTGTGACCGAAAAACTAACGATGAATTAGGAGACATTTTATTAGAATTAGAAACACTGGGTGTAGAAGTGTATACTGGCAGTTACCCTCGGGTTAGTTCGGATAGATTTGACCTTCTAGTAGCCAGTCCGGGTGTACCCCTGGATATAGCTCCTTTTATTCAGGCCCGTAACACCGGGGTACCAATAATAGGTGAGTTGGAACTGGCTTATTTACTTAAACCGGATGCCGTAGATCTGTATGCCATAAGCGGTACTAACGGTAAGACTACTACGGTTTCCTTATTACAGGCGATTCTAGCTGCTGATGGTCGTATGGCATTAGCCGGAGGCAATATAGGAATTCCTCTTACCACTCTGGTGGACAGCATGACCGCAGGGGTTATTGTAGTAGAAGCCTCCAGTTTTCAACTGGAGACTACCTGTCATTTTAGGCCTCGTATAAGCGCCTTATTAAATATAACCCCTGACCACCTGGACCGGCACAAAAGCATGGAGGGCTATATTAAGGCCAAATCCAGAATATTTTCCTACCAAAATAGAGATGACTATGCCGTATTAAATTATGAAGACCTGCATATTAGGGAAATGGCAAAAGAGTGCCCGGCTCGGGTTATCTATTTTTCCAGTCAGCGGTTTTTGGAGGAGGGGGCATTTATTAAAGATGGTCTGATATATTTTGTTTTGGATAATAAAGTAATGCCAATATGCTCAATACAAGAAGTTTTCTTGCGTGGGCAACATAATCTGGAAAATATTCTTTGTGCAGTGGCGGTAGCAGCTATTGCCGGTGCTAAAGTAGAATCTATCCAGGAAACCTTGAAAACTTTTATCGGAGTTCGTCATCGTATAGAGGAAGTAGCGGTAGTAAATGGTGTTGTCTACGTAAATGATTCCAAGGCAACCAATCCGGAATCAGCTATTAAAGCGATGCAATCTTTTAATGAACCTATTGTTTTGATAGCTGGAGGACGTAGCAAAGGTTCCAGTTTTGAAGAATTTGCCCTTTTTATTAAGGAGAAAGTAAAGGGCTTGGTTCTTGTAGGAGAAGCCCGGGAAGAGATAAGTAAGGCAGTCATGGATGCTGGTTTTCGGAATATATATGAGGTAGATGATTTTAACACAGCCGTAGCTACAGCCCGGCAGCTGGCAGCACCCGGCGATGTTGTATTATTATCTCCAGCGTGTGCTAGCTGGGATATGTTTAAGAGTTATGAACAGCGGGGGGATTTGTTTTGCCAATTAGTTCGGGCCATGCAGCCAGGGCAAGGAGGGTAAAGATTGAGGCTTAAGAAGGGGCCGCCGGATTTTGTACTCTTTATAACTACACTGGTTCTGGTAGGTGTAGGCCTTGTTATGGTTTTTAGCTCCAGTGCTGTAACTGCCAGTGTGGAAAATCAAAGCCCTTATTACTTTTTTCAGCGCCA